>NZ_CP019724.1:6945000-7105000 GCF_002005225.1 Streptomyces pactum | reverse complement strand
GTGGAGGCTGTGGCGGCCGATCTGATGGCGCGCGGCAATCTGGCTGGAGGCGAGGCCCAGGCGGTGCTCGAGGCTCAGGCCATGATGGCCCAGGACCCCGAGCTGATGGCCGACGTGGAGCGGCGGATCGCCGTCGGCAGCACGGCCGAGCGCGCGGTGTACGACGCGTTCGCCGCGTATCGCGCCCTGCTGGCCGGTGCGGGTGAGTACCTGGCCGGCCGCGTGGCCGATCTCGACGACGTGCGGAATCGTATCGTCGCCCGTCTGCTCGGGGTTCCGATGCCGGGCGTTCCGGACAGCGACGAGCCGTACGTTCTCATCGCGCGGGACCTGGCGCCCGCCGACACGGCGCTGCTGGACCCGACGCTGGTTCTCGGCTTCGTCACCGAGGAGGGCGGGCCCACCAGCCACAGCGCTATTCTCGCGCGGGCGCTCGGCGTACCGGCCGTAGTGGCGCTCCCGGGCGCCGGTGAGCTGCCCGAGGGCACGGTCGTCGCCGTGGACGGCAGCACCGGCGAGATCTTCGTGAACCCAAGCGAGGAGCAGAAGGGGCGGCTGGAGGCGGAGGCCGCCGAGCGCAAGGCGGCGCTGGCCGCGTCGACGGGACCGGGTGCGACCTCGGACGGTCACAAGGTGCCGCTGCTCGCGAACATCGGGGGTCCCGCGGACGTGCCCGCGGCGGTCCAGGCCGGGGCGGAGGGCGTCGGTCTGTTCCGTACCGAGTTCCTCTTCCTCGACGACAGCGCGAACGCGCCGTCGGAGGAGAAGCAGGTCGCCGCCTACCGGCAGGTGCTGGAGGCGTTCCCCGAGGGCCGGGTCGTGGTGCGGGTGCTGGACGCGGGTGCGGACAAGCCGCTGGACTTCCTGACCCCGGGCGAGGAGCCGAACCCGGCGCTGGGCGTGCGCGGGCTGCGGACTCTGCTCGACCACCCGGACGTGCTGCGCACGCAGCTAACGGCGCTGGCGAAGGCGTCGGAGGGGCTGCCGGTCTACCTCGAGGTGATGGCCCCGATGGTGGCGGACCGGGCCGATGCCAAGGCGTTCGCGGACGCGTGCCGGGCTGCCGGGCTGCGGGCGAAGTTCGGCGCGATGGTGGAGATTCCGTCAGCCGCACTGCGGGCACGCTCGGTGCTGCAGGAGGTCGAGTTCCTGTCGCTGGGGACGAACGACCTCGCGCAGTACACCTTCGCCGCCGACCGTCAGGTGGGCGCGGTCTCCCGGCTGCAGGACCCGTGGCAGCCGGCGCTGCTCGACCTGGTCGCGCTGTCCGCCGAGGCGGCGAAGGCCGAAGGCAAGAGCTGTGGTGTCTGCGGTGAGGCCGCCTCGGACCCACTGCTGGCGTGTGTGCTGACCGGTCTGGGTGTCACTTCCCTCTCCATGGGCGCGGCGTCGCTTCCCTATGTCCGGGCGACGCTGGCGAAGTTCACGCTGGCGCAGTGCGAGCGTGCCGCGGCGGCCGCCCGGGCGGCGGACAGCGCCGAGGAGGCGCGGAACGCCGCTCAGGCGGTGCTGTCCGGCGAGTAGGCCGGGGCGGGGCTGCCGCCTGTCGTTGTGGTGCGGGGCGTTCCACCTTCGGGTGGGGCGCCCCGCACGCGTTCAGTGGTGGTGTCCCGGTGGCAGGTGGTCCTCTCCGAGGTCGGGCGGCGCGCAGTAGTCGACGTTGGATTCCGGGGAGATGAGGTCGCCCGACTCGGCGTCGGTGCAGTAGGCGTCGAAGACCTCACCGGCGGTGAGAGGTTCCAGGCCGTATCCCCGCAGGCGCCAGCCGTGGATGCGGTCGGCCCTGCCCGGGGCGCTGACGCGCATGACGAGGCCGCCGGGGCTGTGGGTGACCAGGCCGAGGGCGAGGACACTGGTGAATTCCAGGGCCTCGGCCTCGTCGAGGTGCGGGGTGGCGTCGACGTCCTCGTCAGCGTGCAGGACGGAGACGAGGGGTTCCGGGGTGCCCGAGACGCTGCAGACCAGGTGCCGGTCGCCCGGTGGGGCTGTTTCGAGGATCCGGAGGAGGAGGCGCGTGGCCCGCGTGAACGCTGCTCGGCCGAGGTCCTCGCCGCAGGTGGCGCAGTTGCCGAGGCGGGCGAGCAGGCTGGACGCGTACTCCCAGGTGGCCTGGCGGACGGCCTCGTCGACGAGGGCCGGGAGGAGGTCGGCGAGGGGCTGGCCCTCGTACGGGACGGTGGGTCCGCCGGCGGCGAGTTCGGCGGTGAACCGCGTGCGGCTGGCGAGTGCGTCGGGCTCGAGGCCGGCGGCGGAGCAGAAGTCGGCGTACTCCTCCGGGTCGAAGAGGGCGACCGTGGTGTGGGTGCCCTGTGACGCGCGTGCCCTGAGGAGGGCTTCCACTTGCTGGAGATAGGCGGCGTGGTCGTCGAAGGCGAAGGTTCGGTAGCGCCGCATGGCGCGGAAGTCGTGTTCGTCGGTGAGCAGTCCGATGGTGCCGGCGATTTCCCGGCGCAGGACGTGTCGCGTGGTCTGGTCGGTGTGCGCCATGTTTCCCCCTGTGCGCAGTCGATCAATGCTCACTCAAAGTAACCGGTGGCACTGACAGCGGCGGCGGGGCGGGCGCCGGGAGCCGGCCGCCGTTCGGGGCGGCCGGCTCGTCGAGGGCCAGGTCAGGTGCGTTTGCGGGCGAGGTCCTCGTAGAAGTGGAGCAGGTCGAGGTTGTCGATGGAGCCCGGGTTGACGGCCTTCTCCAGCGGGGTGCCCTGCAGGAGTCGCTTGATCGGGACCTCGATGCGCTTGCCGGTCAGGGTGTGCGGGACGCCGGGCACTTCGATGACCTCGTCGGGGACGTGGCGTGGGGAGAGCTGTTCGCGGATGGTCTGTTTGATGTGGGCCAGGAGGGTCTCGTCGAGGACGGCTCCGGGTGCCAGGTGCACGAACAGGGGCATCCAGTAGCCGCCGTCCGGCTGCTCGACGCCGATGACGAGGGATTCTTTGATCTCCGGCAGGCGCTCTACGGCCTCGTAGATGTCGGCCGAGCCCATGCGGACGCCCTGCCGGTTGAGGGTGGAGTCGGAGCGGCCGTGGATGACGACGGACCCGCGGGAGGTGAGGGTGATCCAGTCGCCGTGCCGCCATACGCCGGGGTAGATGTCGAAGTAGCTGTCACGGTAGCGGCTGCCGTCGGGATCGTTCCAGAAGCGGATCGGCATGGACGGCATGGGGTTGGTGACCACCAGCTCGCCCACCTCGTCGGTCAGGGGCTCGCCGTTCGGGTCCCAGGACCGCAGGTCCGTTCCCAGGCCGGGGGCCTGGAGTTCGCCGATGTACACCGGGAGCGTGGGGACGGCGCCCGCGAAACAGGAGCACACGTCGGTGCCGCCGCTGACGGAGGCGATCCACAGGTCCGCCCCGCTCTCCGCGAACTCGTCGTGCAGCCAGCGGAACCCGTCGGGCGGCAACGGCGAGCCCGTGGTGGCGACGCACTGGACCCGGGAGAGGTCGTGGTCGCGGGCGGGGTGGACGCCGGCCTTGCGGCAGGCCATGACGTAGGCGGCGGAGGTACCGAACAGGGTGGCCCCGGTGCGTTCGGCGATGCCCCACTGGGCGCCGGTGTCCGGGTAGCCGGGGCTGCCGTCGTAGAGGACGATCGTGGTGCCGGTGAGCAGGCCGGAGACGAGGAAGTTCCACATCATCCAGCCGGTCGACGTGTACCAGAAGAAGCGTTCCTCGGGGCCGAGGTCGCAGTGCAGGCCGAGCTGTTTGAGGTGCTCGACCAGGATGCCGCCCTGGGACTGGACGATGGCCTTGGGCAGGCCGGTGGTGCCGGAGGAGTAGAGCACCCACAGGGGGTGGTCGAAGGGCACCTGCTCGAAGACGGGGTCCGTGTCGGCGGACGTCAGCGTCTCCCATTCCAGCGCGCCCTCGGGGGCCTCGGTGCCGAGGAGCGGGATGTGGATGACGGCGCGCAGGGTGGGCAGTTCGCGGCGCAGTTCGGCGACGGTGTCGCGGCGGTCGTGTTCCTTGCCGCCGTAGCGGTAGCCGTCGACGGTGAACAGGACGACGGGCTCGACCTGCTGGAAGCGGTCCAGGACACTGCGTGCGCCGAAGTCGGGGGCGCAGGATGTCCAGACGCCGCCCACGGCGGCGGTGGCGAGGAGGGCGACCACCGCCTGCGGGATGTTCGGGAGGTAGCCGCTGACCCGGTCGCCGGGGCGTACGCCGAGGGCGCGCAGTTCGGCGGCGAGCGAGCCGACCTGGCGGCGCAGCTCGGTCCAGGTGACGGGGCTGGGCTCGTGGGTCTCATCGACGTACAGGAGGGCCGGTTCGTCCGCCCGGGTGGCAGCCGCGCGCAGGGCGTGCTCGGCGTAGTTGAGCGTGGCGCCGGGGAACCACTGGGCGCCGGGCATGGAGCGGTCGCCCAGCACGCGCGAGTAGGGGGTCGAGAAACGTACGTCGAACCATTCCGTGACGGCTTTCCAGAAGGTTTCCGGCTCGTCGACGGACCAGCGGTGCAGGGCGGCGTATCCGCCCTCGGCGGGGGCGCCGTGGTGCTCGGCGGCCCAGGTCTGGAACCTGGTGATCCGTGCCTGGGCGATGCGCTGTGCATCTGGCTGCCAGAGCGGCTGGGGGTTCACGGTCGACATGGGCGGCTCCCGGACTGTGCGCGTCGTGTGCGTCCTCCGCGCACGGGCTGGGGTGTGCGCGTGACGCGGCTGACACGGACGATGCCACGTGATCGACTTCTGCACCAGGGCGCGCCCCACATAGTCGGTGTCGTGAAGATGTGGTCCCGTCACGGGTGAACGGCAGTTGAACGACGCCCGCGCGGGAGGTCGTCGATGGCAGGGTGAGCAACATGGACGGTCGTGACCTGGTGCGTTCGATGAAAGCGGTCGGTTCTGCGAGGGCGGCGCAGGGGTTGCTTACCGTACGGGCGGCATGGCGCAGGCGGCGGGCCGACGCCGTGGGGCTGCCGCCGCGGGGTGCGGAGCGCGCGCGGGTGCCGGGGCCCATGCAGGAGGTGGAACCCGGGCCCGGGGGCGGTGTCGTCCGGTTCAGCCGTTCGGAGCTGCGCATCCTCGTCGCCGTGAACGGGGCCGTGTTCTGGGGGTGGGACGGGGCCGGCCCGGAGCCGTCCTACGCGTTGTCCGGCCGCTGTCCGCAGCCGGATCCGCGGGCGGTGCTGGAGCCGGACAAGGACGGCGGCTGGCGGGTGGTGGCCGAGCGGGCGACGGTGGCGGTCTCCCGGCACGGCGCGATCGAGGTTCGTACGCCCGGGGGCGTGGTGCTGCGCCGTGAGCTGCCGCCTCGCTGGTGGGAGCCGGTCGGCGGCGGTCCGGCGCGCTGGACGCAGCGGTCGGAGGTCGCGGCGGACGCCCGGTTCTTCGGACTCGGCGGGCGGGCCGCGGGTCCTCGGCTTCAAGAGGGCTCGTACCGGCTGTGGAACACCGGTCCCGGTTTGCCGTTCGCTCCGGGTGAGGACCCGTTGTCGGTGACGATGCCGGTGCAGCTCGTGGTGGCCGACGCGGGGACGCATCTGGTTTTCCACGACAGTTCGTGGGACGGCACGGTGACGTTGCGGGAGGGCGAGGAGGGAGCGGGATCGGGGCACGACCGGCTCGGGCGGAGTGTGCTGCGGATGGACGGCGGTCCGCTGCGGTGCTGGGTGACGGTGGGCACCCCCGCGCGCGTGCTGCTCGCCTGGGCCTCGCTGACCGGGGCGCCCGCTGTGCCGCCGGCGTGGGCGCTCGGTCACCATCACGCGCCGTCGGGTCCTCGCGACGAGCAGGAGGTGCGGCGGACAGTCACCGACTATCGGGAGCGCGATCTGCCGCTCGACGCCGTTCACCTGGACGTCGGCCACCTCGACGGCCATCAGGTGTTCACCGTGGACGAGGAACGGTTCCCGAAGCTGCCCGTCCTCGCCGAGGAACTGCGGCGGGATGGGATCCGGCTGGTGTCCGTCGTCGGTCCCGCGGTTCCGGTCGCGCCCGGCAACGCCGTGTACGACGGCGGGACGAGCGGGGACGTGTTCGTGCGGGAGGCCTCGGGGCCGGTGGCACGGGGGGTCGGGCGGCCCGGGGAGGTGGTCTTCCCGGACTTCACACACGCGCGTGTGCGGAAGTGGTGGGGCGGGTTCTACGAGGAGCGGCTGGGGCAGGGGTTCGCGGGGTTCTGGCACGACCTGGACGAGCCCACCTCGTTCGCCGCGTTCGGGGAGTCGACGCTGCCGCGTTCGGCTCGGCACTCTCTGGAGGGGCGGGGCGGCGACCACCGGGAGGCGCACAACGTGTACGCGCTGTGCATGGCCCGCGCCGGGTACGAGGGGGTGCGGACTCTGGCGCCCGAAAAGCGGCCGTTCGTCTTCTCGCACTCCGGGTGGGCCGGCATGCAGCGTTACGGCGGCACGTGGTCCGGGAACGTCGCCACGGGCTGGCCCGGGCTGCGGGCGTCGCTGTCGCTGGTGTTGGGGCTCGGGCTGTGCGGGGTGCCGTATGCGGGGCCGGATGTGGGCGGGGCCGGCGGGAGTCCGCCACCGGAGCTGTATCTACGGTGGTTGCAACTGGCTGCCTATCTTCCGCTGTTCCGCACGCACGCGCGGCCGGGACTCGGGGAGCCGTGGGAGTTCGGTGCCGAGGTGCTGGAGCACGCGCGCGTGGCGCTCGTCGAACGGCGGCGGCTGCTGCCCTACTTCGTGACGCTGGCGCATCTGACCCGGCGTACGGGTGCGCCGTATGTGCGTCCGCTGTGGTGGTCGACGCCGGAGGAGCGGGTGTTGCGGGACTGCGAGGACGCCTTCCTGCTGGGCGACTGTCTGCTGGTGGCTCCGGTGCTGGCCCCTGGGGCGGACCGGCGGGCGGTGCGGTTGCCGCGCGGACGCTGGTACGACGTGGTCACGGAGCGGGCGTACGACGGGCCGGCGCAGGTTCTCGTCGATGCCCCTCTGGCACGGATTCCGGTGTTCGCACGCGCAGGAGCCGTGCTTCCGGTGCGTGGGGAGGACGGCGGGCCGGCACTGGAGGTGTGGGCGCCCGCGCGGGGGCGGACCGGCGGTGGCCTGGTCGTGCCGGACGCGGGCGACGGCTGGGTGGAACCGGAGATCGAGCGGTACGTCTCGCGTTGGGTGGGGGGACGGGTGGTCGTGGAACGGGAGGGCGAGGACGGCGTGGGCGAGCCGTCCCGCCCGGTCCACGTACGCGGGCTCGTGGAGCGCTCGGATCAGATGTAGCGGCCCTCGAACCAGGCCCGCACGGCCCGGGTGTGGAGGGGGAAGGCGAGTTCCTCCGCCCTGCGAAGGAGGTGCCATCCCTCGGTCTCGTCCGTGGCGGTGGACGGCGGGAAACCCTCGGCGGACCGCTCGGGGAGGAGGCCGAAGAGCAGCAGGTGGCCGTCGGGCGAGCTCATGGCGTCGGCGAGCCGTACGTCGCGGCTCGCGGCGTCGATGCCCGTCTCCTCCTTGAGTTCACGGACGACGGCCTGCCGCCAGTCCTCCCGGTCGTCGACGTAGCCGCCGGGCAGTGCGACGCCCCCGCGCGCGGGGGACACGGTGCGGGTGACGACGACCAGGGCGGTGCCCTGGGTGTCGTACACGGGCTGGAGGGCGACCGCGACCGGCAGCGGGTTGCGGTAGGCCGCGGTGCCGCACGCGGGGCAGGTGCGGGGCCAGCCGGAGACGCCCTCTCCGTAGGGCGTTCCGCAGCTCGAACAGTGGGAGTCCGGTGCGGAGTTGGGAACGGAGGTTTCGGTTTCGGACACGCGGCGGACTGTATCCGATCGCGGAAGGGGCGGCTCCGGCGGGCGGCTCAGCGGCGGCCGGCAAGCGACTTCGCGGAGACGGGGAAGTCGAAGTAGGTGTCCGGGTAGGGCTCGGGCTTGTAGGTGAAGTGCCACCACTCCTCGGGGAGGTTCACCAGGCCGACGTCCTCAAGGGTGTTCTTGAGCAGCAGCCGGTTGGCTCGTTGGGGGCCCTGGATACGGGGGTCGAGGGTGTGGGAGCGGGTGTCGAAGCAGTCGTAGCCGGTGCCCATGTCGACGGAGTTGTCGGGGAAGCGCTCGTCCTGGGGAGCGAAGCAGGGCACCAGGGGCTGCCCGGGGTGGTACGGCCGGGTGGGCTTCGCCGGGAGCCTCACCAGTGTCAGGTCCACGGTGGAGCCGCGGCTGTGGCCGGACTTCCCGGCGATGTAGCCGTCCGCGAAGAGGCGGGTCTTGTCGATCTCCGGGTAGAACTCGGCCTTCATCCTCTGGTCGTCGAGGTCTTCGGCCCAGCGGACGAAGTGGTCGACGGCGCGCTGCGGCCGGTAGCAGTCGTACACCTTCAGGGAGTAGCCCTGGCGCAGCAGCCGGGTCTGTGCCCGGTGCAGGGCTTCGGCGGCGGGGCGGCTGAGGATGCACAGGGGTTGCCGGTAGCCGTCGATGCGCTCGCCGACGAAGTTGTGCGGGGTGGTATAGCGCATCTCCTGGATGATCGTCGGAGAGACGCTTCTCAGGGCCACGAAGTCCTCCGGGGCCCTTGGCCCCGGCTTGGCCTGGGCGGTGGCGGGGACGGCCGTGACGGCGAGCAGGGCCGCGAAGGTGGTGACCAGGCCGCGGAGCGTGGTGGAGAGTCGTGTCATGTTCCCTGCATCTATCAGGAGTGGGCTCCGCGGGGGAAGTGGGCGGGCCGACGACTCGCCGTCCGTGCGCTTCGGGAGCGCGTCGGAATCCTGCGTGAACGTCGCGTGAACTGGGCCCGGGTGGGTGCGCGCGGCGCCATTCTGCTCCCGTGCGCTCCTGGACGGATACTCTCCGCTTCGCCTTCCAACCGGTGGTCAACCTGATGACCGGCGGGGTCGCGGCGCTGGAGATACTCGCCCGCCCGGAGACCGGCGATGTCCTGGCCGAGGCGCGCCGCGACCCCGAGATCGACGGCCATCTGGCGGTGGCGGCGTTCCGCGCGGCGGTGCGCAAGGAGACGCTGCTGCCGCTGCACGTCAACGTGTTCGCGGGCACGCTCGCCGACCTGGGCGGCCTCCAGGGACTCCACGACGCCGTACGTCAGGCGGGGCGGCTGCCGTGGGAAGTGACGGTCGACGTCTGTCCGCCGTACACGCATGTGCCCCGGCAGGCGCTGCTGGAGGCGGCGAGCGTCTTGCGCGGCCAGGGGTTCCGGATCTGTGCGGACGGGGTCGGTGACGGGGACGCGCCGCTGCGGCTGCTGACGGATCTGGCGCCGGAGCTGGTGAAGCTCGACGCGTCGCTGCTGGCACGGCCGGCGGCCGTGCGGGCGATGCGGGTGCTGTGCGACGAGCTGGGGGCGCTGCTGTCCGTCGAGGGCGTGGAGACGGAGTCGCAGTGCGCTGCCGCGCGGGCGGCCGGGGCGCAGTTGGCGCAGGGCGAGTTGTTCGCGCCACCCGCGCGGCTGCCCGCGGCGGACGTGTATGTCCCGCCCGGCTCCCCCGGCGTCGTGCCCGCGCCGCGTTCGGGGCCGTCGGTACGGCAGTTCGTGCGGCCGGCCGCCCTGCTGCCCGCGACCGCGTCCGCCGGTCAGGTGCGGGCACTGCTCACCGGGTCGCCGGACGTTTCCGGGGTGCTGCTCGTGGACCGGAACGGGGTACCCGTGCGGTCGGTGCACCGCTCCCGCTTCCTGTTGTCGATGTCGGGGCGCTACGGGCACGCCCTGTACGCCGACCGGCCCGCCGCGAAGCTGAGCGACCCGCCCCGGACGGTGGGCGTCGACGCGACGGCCTGGGAGGTGCTGGACGTGGTGGCCGTCGGCGGCCGGGGCCGTACGTCGGACGACGTGGCCGTGGTCGACGCGTACGGGCGGTGCGTGGGCGTCGTACGGCTCGCGGATCTTGTGCGGGCGCTGGCCGAGAGCCGGGTGGAGGAGGCGGCCGGGCTCAATCCGCTGACCAGGCTGCCCGGTTCGGACGCGATCACGGGTGAGGTGGACCGGCGGATCGCGGACGGGCGGGCGTTCGCGCTGAGCTGGCTCGACGTGGATCACTTCAAGCAGGTCAACGACGGGGCCGGATTCGCGGCGGGCGACGAGCTGATCCGGGCGGTCGGGCGGGCCCTGTCGCAGACGGCGGCGGGATCCACGCGCGTGGGCCACATCGGGGGTGACGACTTCCTGGTGCTCACCGAACCGGAAGGGCTGGATGGGCTGGCCGCCTCCGTGCTGGACGTGCCGTGGTCGGCCGGCGGGCGGCCGGTGACGCTGTCGCTGGCGACGGTCCTGTGTCCACCGGGCAGTGTGGCGGACCACCGGCAGGCGGCGGCCTGTCTGGCTCCTCTGAAGCAGGCCGCGAAGGCGCTGCGCGGGGCGAGTTGGGTGCTGGGTCGGGCGGGGGCGCCGGGGCACGAGGTCCGGCGCGGCTCGGACCGGACGACGGCGACGGCGACGGCGGGGCGCGGTGGGCGCCTCGGCGGGGCCGATGGCTGACGTGCGGCCGTCGTCGACCAGGCCGGTGGGCGCGTCGGGCGGGCCGGGCGCGTCGGGCGGGCTGGGCGGGCCGGGCGGGCCGGTGTCCGTTTCTGGACAAGGGCGTCCAACGTGGAATGAGCGGCGCCGGGCAGGCGCTCAGTAAGGGCGTGGCTCGTTGGGCTCGCGCGCGTGGTGGTGAGACGGCACAGGGCAGGGCGGTGTGGGGACGGCGTGGGCGCTGGGCCGAGAGGTCACTCGGTCGCTGGGTCGCTGGGTCGTCCGCGGATGGGCTCGGCTCCCGCCGGGTCGCGCGGAGAGAGGGCTTCCGAGGGGGCAGGTTGGCGTGCGGGACGACGCCGCGTAGACGCGCGTCGTGGTGAGGCGGTGCCGCGCGGGGCCCGTCGGTGCGGGACGGGGCCGGCGCGTGCGCGCGTGGCCGTCCGAGGGCAGGTGCCTGGGTCCAGACGGGCGCGCACCGGGAGAAACCTCCGAGTGGCTACGCGGTACGAGGCACCCGCGCGTGGTGCAGCCGTGCGCTCGGTCGGGTGTCGCGACGTTCGGGCGTCGATGGCCGCTGGCGGCGAGTCCCCCGGAGAGTGCCGGAGTGCGACACGCCAAAGACCGGGGTGGGCAGACCTGTCGCGCGGGGATACGTCGGGTGCACGCGCGCGTGGTGCGGGTGCGCATAGTGCACGTTCGCGTGGATCGTGTTCGCGTGGACCGTGTTCGCGTGGACGCCGCTCGGCAGCAGTCGTCGGCCGGTGCTCGCTGTGCCGCAGCGGTCCGTGGCTGTCCCCGCACCAGTGGTGCCGTGAAGGACGGTCGCTGAACCGCGTCGGCGGTGCCGCAGCGGTCGGTGACCGTACGGCCTCGGCGGTGCCGTGAAGGCCGATGGTTGTCCGGCGGGTCGGGAACCGTTGCGGTCGGCCACCTTGACGCTCCCTTGGTGCCGGTGAACACTTCCGGTGTCAGTCGACATCGCCGTACATCTCGGCGTATTCCGGTACTGCGTCGCGCGGGCTCTCCTGTGCTTCGAGGCCCACTCCCCCACAGGCGGTTCGGCTGCTACGGCACGCTCGTCACTCACGCCCCCTCGGCGGAGGTCGCCCGGGGGAGACGCACCCCGCACGGGAGGACCGGGACCGATCGTCCCGGGCCAGGGCCTAGGAGCCGCCATGAGCAACGGAGACATCTTCGTCGGCGAGATCATCGGTACCGCGATCCTCATCCTCTTCGGCGCGGGGGTCTGCGCCGCCGTGACTCTGAGGTACAGCAAGGCCCGGGCGTCGGGCTGGGTGGTGATCGCGTTCGGCTGGGGGTTCGGTGTCCTGGCGGGTGCGTACACCGCTGCCCCGCTCTCCGGCGGGCATCTCAATCCCGCCGTCACCCTGGGGATCGCCGTCGACACCGGCGAGTGGGACAAGGTCTGGGTCTATGTGCTGGGGCAGTTCGTCGGCGCGATGATCGGTGCCGTCCTGTGCTACCTCACGTACTTCGCCCAGTTCCAGGCGAACGTCCGCAAGACCGGCACCACCGAGGGCACGGCGGACGAGCCGGTCCCGACACTCGGGATCTTTTCGACCATCCCGGAGATCCGGCACCCGGTCGCCAACCTGGTCACCGAGATCATCGCGACCGTCGGGCTCGTCCTGCCGATCCTCGCCTTCGGACTGACCGAGGGACTCGGCGAGTCGGGGACGCTGGTGCTGATCGTGTCGCTGCTCGTCGTCGGTATCGGCCTCTCCCTCGGCGGGCCTACCGGCTATGCGATCAACCCCACCCGTGACCTCGGCCCGCGCATCGTGCACACCTTCCTGCCGATCCCGAACAAGGGCACCTCGGACTGGGGTTACGCCTGGGTCCCGGTGGTCGGCCCGCTGATCGGCGGAGCGCTCGCCGGGCTCATCTACAACGTGGCCTTCTGAAACAGCCGGCCCGCCCAAGCCGTCGACTCCACAGCCGTCTCCGCAGCCGCCCTTCTCAGCCGTCTCCGCAGTCGTCCCCGCAGCCCTCTGAACCCAGCCCCAAGGAGTAGCCATGACGGACCACTCCACGAAGTACGTCGCCGCAATCGACCAGGGCACCACCTCGAGCCGCTGCATCATCTTCGACCAGGACGGCGCTGTCGTCGCCGTCGACCAGCGCGAGCACCGTCAGATCTTTCCCAAGCCCGGCTGGGTGGAACACGACGCCACCGAGATCTGGTCCAAGGTGCAGGCCGTGGTCGCCGGGGCGCTCGCCAGGGCCGGGCTGCGCGCCGACCGGCTCAGCGCACTGGGCATCACCAACCAGCGCGAGACGACGGTCCTGTGGGACCGGGCGACCGGCAAGCCGGTGCACAACGCCATCGTGTGGCAGGACACCCGTACCTCCGCGCTGTGCCGCCAGTTGGGCGGCGCGGACGGGCAGGACCGTTTCCGCGAGCAGACCGGACTGCCGCTGGCCAGCTACTTCTCCGGGCCCAAGGTGGCCTGGCTGCTCGACAACGTGCCCGGTCTCAGGGCCCGCGCCGAGCGTGGTGAGATCGCGTTCGGCACCATCGACTCCTGGCTGATCTGGAATCTCACCGGCGGCACCGACGGCGGGCGGCACGTCACCGACGTGACCAACGCCGGGCGCACCATGCTGATGGACCTCCGGTCCCTTCAGTGGGCCCCGTCGGTCCTGTCGGCGATGAACATCCCCGAGGCCGTGCTCCCCGAGATCAGGTCCTCCGCCGAGGTGTACGGCACCGCCGTCGGCCAGCTCGCCGGGGTGCCGGTGGCCTCCGCCCTGGGTGACCAGCAGGCGGCCGTGTTCGGACAGGCCTGCTACGACGTGGGCACGGCGAAGAACACGTACGGCACGGGCAGTTTCCTGCTGCTCAACACCGGCGAGCGGCCGGTACCGTCGAAGAGCGGGCTGCTGACCACCATGGGTTACAAGATCGGTGACGAGGCGCCCGTCTATTGCCTGGAGGGGTCGATCGCCATCACGGGGGCGCTGGTGCAGTGGCTCCGCGACCAGCTCGGCATCATCCGCAGCGCCGAGGAGATCGAGCCGTTGGCGGCGAGCGTGGCGGACAACGGGGGCGCGTACATCGTGCCCGCCTTCTCCGGGCTGTTCGCGCCGTACTGGCGGTCGGACGCGCGGGGTGTCGTCACCGGGCTCACCCGATACGTCACCAGAGCTCATCTCGCGCGCGCGGTGCTGGAGGCGACGAGCTGGCAGACGCGTGAGGTCGTGGACGCCATGTACCAGGACTCCGGGGTGCGCATCACGACCCTGAAGGTCGACGGCGGCATGACCAAGAACGATCTGCTGATGCAGCACCAGGCGGACGTGCTGGGCGTACCGGTGATCCGGCCCCGGGTCTCCGAGACGACCTGCCTGGGTGCGGCGTACGCGGCCGGACTGGCCACCGGCGTGTGGCAGGGCCTCGACGAACTCAAGACGCACTGGCAGCGGGACGTCGAGTGGGCGCCCGCCATGGAGGCGTCGGTACGGGACCGTGAGTACCGCAACTGGCGCAAGGCGGTGGAGAAGAGCTTCGGCTGGATGGAGGACGGCGACGGCGACGGATAGGCGCCGGGCAGGCTCGGGGGCACGCGCGCGCGGGTGTCGCTTCCGTGCCCCGAGCCGTCAGGTGGTGACGGCCTTGCGGCGGTCCGCCGCCTGGGCCATGGCGTGCTGGACCACGCCGATGAGTACCTCCTTGACCGACTCCCGGTCACGGGCGTCGCACACCACCAGGGGCACCTCGGCGTCGAGGTCGAGGGCCTGGCGGACGGTGTCCGCGGGGTAGCGGGCCGATCCCTCGAAGCAGTTGACGCCGACCAGGAACGGTATGGAGCGGCGCTCGAAGTAGTCGACGGCGGCGAAGCAGTCCTCCAGGCGGCGGGTGTCGGCCAGGACGACGGCTCCGAGCGCGCCCTCGGAGAGTTCGTCCCACATGAACCAGAACCGCTCCTGGCCGGGGGTGCCGAAAAGGTACAGCACCAGGTCCTCGCGCAGTGTGATCCGCCCGAAGTCCATGGCCACCGTGGTGGTGTGCTTGCCCTCCACACCGCTGAGGTCGTCGACCGGCCGCCCGGCCTCGGTGAGCAGTTCCTCGGTACGCAGCGGTCTGATCTCGCTCACCGCGCCGACGAGGGTGGTCTTGCCGACGCCGAAGCCGCCGGCCACCAGGATCTTTAGCGTGACGGGCTCGACCGGCGGCTTGCCGCGCTGAGAACGCCCGAAGATCATCGATCTCTTCTCCTTAACGTGCCACTTGCCGTGCCACTTGCCACGCTGCTTCTCGTGCCACTTGCCACGCTGCTTCTCGTGCCGCTTGTCATGCCCGGAGGCCGGTTCACAGTGCCCTCAGTCCGCTGATCACGTCGCGCAATATGTTCTCGTCCGGCAGTTCGGCCGGGGGGACGGGCCGGTTCACGTGGACGAGTTCGACGTCCACCAGGTCTCCTACCAGGACCCGCACGACCCCGATGGGCAGGTCGAGCTCGGCGGCGAGTTCGGCGACCGACTGGGGGGTGTCCCGGCAGAGTTCGACGATGTCCACGTGCTCCGGGCCGAGCGTGACGTCCGCCTCCGGATCGTCCGCGTGGGGTTCCGTGACGACCACCGCGATCAGGTCGAGGCGGTGCTGGGCCGCGCTGGTGGTGCGGCCGCGCGTCATGGCGTACGGACGGACGACGGGGCCGGCCTCGTCGTCGAACCAGTGGTTTCTTCCCTGACCGTCTGCGCTCATGTCATCCCGCTTACCCACCCGAAGGCAGATCGGTGCGCGGGGCGGTGCCCAGGTGCACGCCGACCCGCTTGACGAGGAGGGTCATCTCGTAGGCGACCTGGCCGACGTCGGAGTCGGCGTCCGACAGTACGGCCAGGCAACTGCCGTCTCCGGCGGCCGTGACGAACAGGAAGGCGTCGTCGAGTTCGACGACGGTCTGCCGGACGCTGCCCGCCTCGAAGTGACGGCCCACGCCCTTGGCGAGGCTGTGGAAACCGGATGCCACGGCGGCCAGGTGTTCGCTGTCCTCCCTGGTCAGGTCCTTGGATGACCCGGTCGCCAGGCCGTCGCCGGACAGGACGACCGCCTTGCGGATGCTCGCGACACGGTCCACCAGGTCGTCGAGGAGCCAGTTGAGCTCCCCGGACCTGGTCGCGGTGTGGCCGGTCGTCTTCGGTGCGGTCATCGACCGTCCCCCTTAGTCGTTCCTCGTGGTGCTTGTGGAGCTGTATCGCCGGGGACGCCGTCGCCTGCGGCGTTCTCCTTGCGGCCGCGCTGCCAGCCGCGCTGGAGCGACGCCATCCGGCTGCGTACTTCCTCGGCGTCTCGGTCGGCGGGGTCGGAGCGGTCCTCGGCGGGTGGTTCGGGGCTCTGCCTGAGCTGGGGGGCCAGGTTGGCCTGTCGTACGCGCCGGGGCAGCGCGCCCGTGCCGGGTTCGGAGGTGTCCGGGGCGGGCCCGGGGGTGTGGCCGGCGTCCCGCCCGCGGTCCGTGCCGTTGCCGGAGGTGCCGTTCCCGCGGTTGGGGGACGCGCCGCGGCGGCGGGCGGGGAGCGACGGCAGTGCTTCGGGCTCCGCGCGGTCTCCGTCACCACCGTCGGCACGGCGGCCCTCCGCGCGGCCGGTGGTACGGCCCCCGGCAGGGCCCTGAGCGCGGCCCTCGGCACGGTGCTCGGCGCGGGCGTCGCCACGGCTGTCGGCACCGGCGTCGACTCGTTCCTCGCGTCGACGTCGGCTGGGCAGTGCGGGCGGCTCGGCGGACCGTGACTGCGCGTCCGTCCCGCCCCCCGTGCGGTCGGCGGCCGAAGGCTCCTCGTCCGCGGTGTTCCGGGCGCCCCGTTCCGGGACCGGACGCCCGTGTGAACTGACCAGCTTGGGGGTCCGACGCAGAGGCAGCGCGACCGGCGGGTCCGCCTGGTGGTCCTCGCCCTGGAGCGACTCCCCCTGGCGGCCGGACTCCTGACGCCGCCGTTCGGCGCGACGGACCTCCTGGTCGTCGTCAGCGGCCACGAGGGAGCGGCGCGGGCGGAACAGGCCGCTCCGTTCGCCTTCCTCGTCGCCGAGGCCACCCGGCAGGTCGTCGAGGGCGTCCAGGTCGACCGGCGCCTCGAGTTCGACCGGCCCGTCCAGCAGCGGTGCCGGGCGGCCCGGCATCCGTGCCGGCACATGGGTGAGAGCGGAACGGCGGCTCTCCTCCCGCTCCTTCTCCTTGACGTGCTGGGGACGGTCGAGGCGGAAGCCGACGCCGTTGGTGTCCGGGGCGTCGTCCGTGAGCAGCGCGTCCGGGACGAAGACGACCGCGGTGGTGCCGCCGTAGGGGGAAGGCTGGAGGGACACCCGGACGTTCTGCCGCTGGGCGAGCCGGCTGACGACGAAGAGGCCGAGCCGGTCGGTGTCGGACAGCTCGAACTCGGGGGTCTCGGCGAGCCGGAGGTTGGCGTCGAGGAGGGCGTCGGCCGCCATGCCGAGGCCGCGGTCGTGAATCTCCAGGGTGAAGCCGTTGGCGACGCGCTCGCCGAGGACCTGCACGGCGGTGTGCGGCGGCGAGAACACCGTCGCGTTCTCCAGGAGTTCGGCCACGAGGTGGGTGAGGTCGGCGACGGCCGGTCCGGTGACGGCGACGCGGGGCAGCCGGCGGACCTCGATGCGCTCGTAGTCCTCGACCTCGGCGACGGCGGCACGCACCACGTCCATGAGCTGGACCGGCTTGCGCCACTGCCTGGACGGTGCGGCGCCGGAGAGGATGACCAGGCCCTCGGCGTGCCGGCGCATACGGGTGGTCAGGTGGTCGAGGCGGAACAGGTCGGCCAGTTCCTCGGTGTCCTCGGTACGGCGCTCCATGGTGTCGAGCAGGGTGAGCTGCTTGTGCAGCAGCACCTGGCTGCGGCGGGCGAGGTTGACGAACACCTCGGAGACGCCGGCCCGGAGTTCGGCCTGCTTGACGGCGGCTTCCACGGCGGCGCGCTGCAGGGTGTTGAGGGCCTGGCCGACCTCGCCCATCTCGTTCTTGTCGTACTCCAGGCGCGGCACCTCGGTCTCCACGTCCACCTGTTCGCCCGCCGACAGGCGGCGCATCACGCTGGGCAGGCGGACACCGGACGCCTCGTGGGCCTCCAGGCGTAGCTGTTTGAGGTCGCGGATGAGGGAGCGGCCGACGCGTACGGACAGGAAGAGGGAGAACAGCAGCGCGATCAGGCCCAGGGCACCGGCGACCACCACCTTGGCGATGGTGTTCGTCGCGACCGGGTCGACGCGGTCCTGGTAGCGGTCGGCGGCGTCGTCGTCCAGGGCACCGAGTTCGTCGAGCACGCTTCCGGCGGCGGTGTCCCAGCTCTTGGCGGTGACGCCGCGGGGCGGGCCGGCCTCGCCGGCGACGGCCGCCTCCTCGGCGACCCGCAGGGGGGCGCTGGCGGCGTTCTTCCAGAAGCGCTGGTAGCGCCCGCGTTCGGCGGCGGGCAACAGCGGGAGGTTGATGTCGTACATCATGGTGCGCTGGGCCACGAGGTCGGAGACGTCCCGTATCTCGCCGCGGGTGAGCCGGCCGGTGACCAGGGCGGAGCCGAGGAGGGCGTCCTCGCGGGAGAGCAGTTCGCGGGCGCGGGAGACGTTGACGAGGGCGCGGTACTGCTTGTCCAGGCTCACGTCGTCGACCACGTGGAGGTTGGCGAGCAGTTCGTGGCAGGGGTCGACCAGGCGGTTGTAGAGGCCGAGCGCCTGCGCGCGGTCGACGGTGCCGTCCTCGACGCTGCGGCGCAGCGAGCCGATGCCGTCGAAGGCGTCCAGTACGGCGGTGAGCCGCTCTTCCTCGGCCTGGTCCAGCGCGTCGCGTACGTCGGCGTCCGCGGCGTTGCGGCGGATCTCGGCGAGGGCCTCGTCGGTGGCGGTGCGGCTGCGCTCCAGTGCGGCGAGCCCGTCGGAGGCGCGCGGGTCGGCGAGGTGGACGAGGGTCTGGCGGCGCTCCTGCTGGAGCACGCGGACGGTGTCCTCGACCGGGTAGCCGATCTCCTCGACCACGGTCGAGACGCTGAACAGCCGGCCCGCCTCGCGTCCCGTGAGGACCGTGGCGAAGGCCCAGATCGCGGTCAGGGAGACCAGCGGCACGAGAAGCAGCGCCACGATCTTCCGGCGGATCGACTTCCCGCGAAAGCGCATGGCCTCCCCCAGCTCGACCCCCACCAGCAAGGGGCACACATGTACGTCAACAAACGGCGCGAGCCTACTACTCACGCGCAGGCAACTCGAAGAGCCGTCCGGAGGCCGAGCCTCCGCAGCGGCGGCAGGCGATGGTCAGTTGTCCGGCCATTGCGGGAGATTGCCTCCCGGGATCCGGCGGCGAGCGGGGAGGAGCGTCCAACCGGCGTGGCGGACGGATTGGCCGAATTTTTTCGGCTGTGCGGGATTTCCGGGAATCTTGAGGGCCCGTCGTTCGTACTTCACTACGGGAAATGGAGGCGGAATCGGCCACAGGAGCCGCATCCCGCCCCTGGGCGGCGTAAAGCAGCGCAAGCCGGGCAGCCAGAGGGGAGCCGTGTCTTGGGGCACGGGCGAGCTGTCTGCTGGCGGTGGGGAGTGACATGTTGATGGGCACGGCGGAGCGGCGCAGGGCGCCCGAGGACGGCTGTGCGGCCGGGTTGAGGGCCGACTCGGCCTCCGAAGCGCCGGATCGCGACATTCCGGCGGCCGGGCCGGAGTCGTCGGCGCGGGAGCGGCCGGAGCGGTCGGCCCGGCAGGAAGCGCGAGAGCGGCAGGAAGCGCGGGAGCGGCAGTCGGCCTACCGGCCGTTGTGGACGGAGGAGCCCGCCCGGCGGCGTCGGCTCCCGGATCCGGTGCGTACGGCGGCCGTGCGAGCGGTCCTCGTCGTCGCCGTGACGCTGATCCTGGCGATGGTGGCCTTCCTGTGCACGATGGCGGGATCCTGGCTGGCGTTCCCCATGGTGATCGGCAGCGTGGCGGGCACGGTGGTGGCGACGTGGGGCGTGCTGGACGTCTGGGTGACACGACAGGTCTGGAACCAGCGGCACGGCGTGGTGTCGATGCCGAGCAGCACCGCGCGGGCGATGCGACGCGAGCGTCGCCGGGCCAGGCGGCAGGCCCGGTCCGCGGAACGGAGCCGGGAGCGGATACGCCGGCGGGGCGGCGCGGGACAGTTGTCGCACTCCTGAGTGGCCGGGTGCCTGGCCGGCTGAGTGGTCGGGCGCCGACTGGGGCCACGGTTCACAGCACCGCCGGCCGCACCCGGTCACCCGCCGTCCGGTCCCGATCACCCGCCGGCCGCGCCGGGCCGTCCGTCGGCCACGTCCGCTCGGTCTCGCGGGCGAGTTCGCGTCGGGCCCGCATGAAGGCGCGTGGGCGGTCCACGGAGAGCACCGCGGTCGTACGTCCGTCCCGTTCGTAGCGGGCGAGGAAGCCGTCGTCGGCCGGTACGCCGTCGGCGGTCTCGCCCTCGACGATGCGGACGGTGTCTCCCTCCCGGCGCCGGCCGGCGAACTGGAGGCGGGCGCCGTACTGGTCGGACCAGAAGTACGGCAGCGTCCTCGCGTACTCCACGGTCCGCCCGGCGAGCAGGTTGGTCACGGCCACCCGGGGCTGCTCCGTGGCGGAGGTCCAGTGTTCCGCGCGCGTGCCCCCGACGCGGGCCACGTCACCGGCGGCGACCACCTGGGGCAGGGACGTCACACAGCCGTCGTCACAGACAACGCCGTCGTTCAGCACCAGCGCCGACCCCGCCAGCCAGGCTGTGCTGGGCGTGGCGCCGATGCCGACGATCACCACGTCCGCGGGCAGGGAGCGGCCGTCGGAGAGTGTCACCGCGGTGACGACGCCCGTGCCGCGCAGGGCTGCCACGGACGCACCGGTGACGAGTTCGGCACCCTCGCGGCGGTGCAGCGTGGCGCACACGGCGGCCATCTCGGTGCCGAGTTGGGGCACGAGCGGCAGCGGAGCGGCCTCGACGACGGTGACGGTGTGACCGAGGGCGGCACACGAGGAGGCCGTCTCCGCACCGATGAAGCCGCCGCCGATCACGACGACCCTGCGCGGGCCGCGGGTGAGTTCCGCCCGCAGGGCGCGGGCGTCGTCCAGGGTGCGCAGGGTGTGGACGCCGGCCAGGCCGTCGCCGGGGAGGTGCCGGGCCGAGGCGCCGGTGGCGACGACGACGCCGTCGGTGGACACCGCGCGGCCGTCGTCGAGCAGCACGGTGCGGCCGCGGGCGTCCAGGCCGCGGGCACGGACGCCGAGCAGCCACTCGGCGTCCAGGCCGGCGGTCTCCTCGGCGTCGGTGAGCGCCAGTCGGTCCTCGCCGGCCCGGCCGGTGAGGAAGTCCTTGGAGAGGGGAGGGCGGTCGTAGGGCCGGTGAGGTTCCTCGCCGACGATCACCAGTCGGCCGTCGAACCCCTGGGCGCGCAGTTCCCGGGCGGCGTAGAGACCGGAGAGCGAGGCGCCGACGACCGTCACGGTCCTCATGCGGCGCTCCCCTCCTCCGCGGCGAGATGGACGTGCACGACACCCTCGTGGACGCTGACGCGGTGGGTGCGTACGGGCCTGCGGGCCGGGAGGCAGGTCGGCCGGCCTGTCCGGAGGTCGAACGACGCGGCGTGCAGCGGGCATTCGACCAGGCAGCCCTCCAGCCAGCCCTCGGAAAGAGAGGCGTCCTGGTGGCTGCACGTGTCGTCGATGGCGTAGAGGTCACCGTCGTCGGTGTGGAAGACGGCGATCGGCGGACTCGTCCCGACACGGGTGGACCCGCCCTTGGGGAGGTCTTCGAGGCGGCAGACGGGAATCATGGGCTCCCCCTCTCGGTCCGGAACGCATGTCCCGACTGGTGCGGGAACGCGTACCCTTCCGGGATCCGGACGCTTCGGTAACATGATGTTTCACATGGCGCACTGGAGAGCGCTATGCGCAACAGAATCCGGGCGGGCGCCCGTGGCGTCAAGGGCTTCCCGCAGATGCGGTCCGAACGGGGCCGCCAGGCAGTGAGAGTTGAGCCATGACCCGCACACAGAAGCAGCCCGACCAGGGTGGGGAACGCGTGGAGAACAAGCAGGGCAGAGCGGCGGCCGGCAGCGTGCAGTCCGTGGACCGCGCCGTGAGCGTGCTGGAGATCCTCGCCCGGCACGGGGAGGCGGGCGTCACCGAGATCGCCGACGAGCTGGACGTGCACAAGTCCACCGCCTTCCGGCTGCTCGGCGTCCTGGAGAACCGCGGTCTGGTGGCCCAGGAGAAGGAGCGCGGCAAGTACTACCTGGGTGCCGGTGTACTGCGCCTCGCGGGGGCGGCGGCAGTGCGTCTGGACATCTCGCAGGAGGGCGTGCCCGTCTGCCGCGAACTCGCCGACGAGCTCGGCGAGACGTCGAACATCGCGGTGCTGGACGACGACGCGGCGGTCAACGTCATGCAGGCCCGAGGCACCGCCTCCGTGACGGCGCAGAACTGGCTCGGCCGGCGCACTCCGCTGCACGCCACCGCCAGCGGCAAGGTGCTCCTCGCCCACCTGCCGACCACTCTGCGCGAGGGCCTGCTGGCCCGTCCGCTGCACCGGTTCACCGAGCGCACCGTCACCGGCGCGGCGATGCTGCGCGGCGAGTTGGAGACCGTGGCCGAGCAGGGCTACGCGATCACGCAGGAGGAGCTGGAGATCGGGCTCGCGGCCGTGGCGGCACCCGTCCGTTCCCACGACGGCAAGGTGATCGCCTCGATCAGCGTCTCGGGACCGGTGTACCGGCTGACGCCGGACCGGCTGCCGGACCTGGCGAAGCGCGCACTGGCGGCGGGGGTCGAGCTGTCCCGCCGTATGGGCTACGGCTGCTGAACCGGCGCCGGGCGGCGCGGCCCGGGACGACCCGGGCGGCCCAGAAGGCGCAGCGGACGGCACGGGCACAGACGGCACAGACGGCACGGGACGCGACGGACGCACAGTCCCGGCACGACGGGCACGACGGGCACGACGGGCACGACGGGCACGACGGAGGCACGACGGGCACGACGGGCACGACGGAGGCACGACGGGCGGGACGCGCAGGACTCGACGGAGCGGGAGTGGACCGACGGCGCGGGGCCGGGAATCCGAAGGAATTCCTCCGGTTCCGCGCCGTGGTGCGTCCGGCGGGATTCGGCCCCGAGACCGCCCCCGGCCCTTTTGCCAAGGGTTAACCCGCACCTCTTGACGGCCACTCGACGGCATTCCCACTATGTTCCCCATAGCGCAACCCATCGTGCCATGCGCAACAGCAGAGGAGCTTGCCGTGCCACACGAGGTCCGTGCCGTAGTCGCTGTGAAGAAGGGCGCACCGGTCGAGGTGCAGACGGTCGTCGTGCCGGACCCGGGACCCGGCGAGGTTCTCGTCGCGGTACAGGCCTGCGGGGTCTGCCACACGGACCTGCACTACCGGGAGGGCGCGATCACGGACGACTTCCCCTTCCTGCTCGGCCATGAGGCGGCCGGCACGGTCGAGGCGGTCGGCGAGGGGGTCACCGATCTTCAGCAGGGCGACTACGTGGTCCTGGCCTGGCGGGCGCCCTGCGGCGGCTGCCGTTCCTGCCGACGCGGTCGCCCCTGGTACTGCTTCGACTCCCGCAACGCCGCCCAGCCGATGACCCTGCTGGACGGCACGCCGCTGACCAGCGCCCTCGGTATCGGTGCCTTCGCCGAGAAGACGCTGGTCGCGGCGGGCCAGGCGGTGAGGGTCGACCCGGCCGCGCGCCCCGAGGCGGCCGGCCTGATCGGCTGCGGGGTGATGGCCGGTTACGGCGCCGCCGTCAACACGGGCAACGTGGGCCGCGGCGACTCGGTCGCCGTCATCGGCTGCGGCGGCGTCGGCAACGCGGCGATCGCGGGAGCCGCCCTCAACGGTGCCATGAAGATCATCGCCGTCGACGTCGACGGGCGGAAACTGGACCGGGCGGAGCGGTTCGGCGCCACGCACACCGTCGACTCCCGCGGCGCGGACCCCATCGAGGCGGTCCGCGCCCTCACCGACGGACACGGCGTGGACCTCGCGATCGACGCGGTGGGGCACCCGGAGACCTTCCGCCAGGCCTTCTACATGCGCGACCACGCCGGCGTGCTGGTCCAGGTCGGCGTGCCCACGCCGGAGACGACGGTCGAACTGCCGCTCATCGACGTGTTCTCACGCGGCGGCGCGGTCAAGTCGTCCTGGTACGGCGACTGCCTGCCCAGCCGCGACTTCCCGTTCCTCATCGACCAGTATCTCTACGGGCTGCTGGACCTGGGTGCCTTCGTCTCGGAGACCACCTCGCTGGACCGGGTGGAGGAAGCGTTCGCCAAGATGCACCGCGGCGATGTATTGCGCTCGGTGGTGGTCCTGTGAGCACCCACGGCACCCTCCCCTCCCACGACTCCCGCCCCTCCCCCCGCGTGGTCGTCATCGGCGCCGGCATCGTCGGCTGCTCGCTCGCCGACGAGCTGACCGCCCTCGGCTGGAGCGACGTCACCGTCCTCGAGCAGGGCCCGCTGCCCGCCCCCGGCGGCTCCACCTCGCACGCGCCCGGCCTCGTCTTCCGGACCAGCCCCTCCAAGACGCTCACCGAGTTCGCCCGGTACACCGTCGAGAAGTTCACCTCCCTCGAAGCGGACGGCGTGCCGTGCTTCCAGCCGGTCGGCGGCCTGGAGCTGGCCACCACCCCGGAACGCCTCGCCGACCTGCACCGCAGGGCCGGTCACGCCGCCGCCTGGGGCGTGCGCGGCGAGATCGTCGGCCCCGCCCGCTGCAAGCAACTCTGGCCGCTCCTCGACGAGTCGGTGGTGCTCGGCGGCTTCCACACGCCCGAGGACGGCCTGGCCCGTGCCCTGCACGCGTCCCGCGCCCAGCTCGACCGCGCCACCGCGCGGGGCGCCCGCTTCCTGGACCGGCACACGGTCACCGGTATCGAGCGGCGGGACGGCAGGGTCACGGGGGTCGTCACCGACCGGGGTACCTTCCCGGCCGACCACGTGGTCTCCGCGGCCGGTTTCTGGGGGCCGGTCGTCGGCGGCATGGCGGGGGTCGACGTCCCCCTGCAACCGCTCGCCCACCAGTACGCGAGGACCGGACCGCTGCCGGAGCTGAGCGGCGCCACCGCGGAGGCGTCGAAGCCGATCCTCCGCTTTCAGGACCGCGACCTGTACTTCCGCGAGCACACCGACCGCCTCGGTATCGGCTCCTACGCCCACCGCCCGCTGCCCGTCGACCCGTTCGACGTCCCCGCCTACGACGAGGCCCGCGACCGGAACATGGAGATGCCCTCGTCCTACCCCTTCACCCCGGACGACTGGGCCCCGAGCTGGGAGGACTGCCGGCGGCTGATGCCCGCCCTGCGGGCGGCCTGCATCGAGACGGGCTTCAACGGTGTCTTCTCCTTCACCCCGGACGGCATGCCGGTCCTCGGCGAGTCCCGGGCGCTGCGGGGTTTCTGGCTGGCGGAGGCCGTCTGGGTCACCCACTCGGCCGGTGTCGCCAAGGCCGTCGCCGAGTGGATGGTGAACGGGCGGCCGTCGCTGGACGTGCACGAGTGCGACATCACGCGCTTCGAAGAAGCGCAGCGTTCACCGGCGTACATCCGTGAGCGCGGTTCACAGCAGTTCGTCGAGGTGTACGACGTCCTCCACCCCCTGCAGCCGATTGAGGGGCCACGCCCGCTCAGGGTGAGCCCCTTCCACGCACGGCAGCAGCAACTCGGCGCGTACTTCCTGGAGGGCGGCGGCTGGGAGCGCCCGCACTGGTACGAGGCCAACGCCGGACTCGCCGAAGGCCTGCGCCTCCCCGGCCGCGACGCCTGGTCCGCCCGTCACTGGTCCCCCGTCGCGGCGGCCGAGGCGCTGGCCACCCGTGAGAGGGTCGCCCTGTACGACATGACCCCGCTGCGCCGGCTGGAGGTCACCGGTCCCGGAGCCCTCGACTTCCTCGACCGCATGACCACCAACAACCTCCGCAAGAAGCCCGGCGCGGTCACCTACACGCTCCTCCTCGACGAGACCGGAGGCATCCGCTCCGACCTCACCGTGGCCCGTCTCGGCCCCGACCGCTTCCAGGTCGGCGCCAACTCCCCCGCCGACCTCGACCACCTGTCGCGCCACGCGCCCGGCGGTGTCCACATCAGGGACACGACCTCCGGCACCTGCTGCGTCGGCGTCTGGGGCCCGCTCGCCCGCGACCTCGTCCAGCCGCTGACCCCGGACGACTTCTCGCACGAGGCGTTCGGCTACTTCCGCGCCAAGGAGACGTACGTCGGCCACGTACCCGTCACGGCCATGCGCCTGAGCTACGTCGGTGAACTCGGCTGGGAGCTGTACACCAGCGCCGATGTGGGGCTGAGGCTCTGGGACACGCTGTGGGAGGCCGGCCGGGACCTGGGCGTGATCGCGGCCGGGCGGTCCGCCTTCAACTCGCTGCGGCTGGAGAAGGGGTACCGGGCCTGGGGCACCGACATGACCGACGAGCACAACCCGTACGAGGCGGGCGTCGGTTTCGCGGTCCGCGCGGACAAGGCGGACTTCGTCGGCAGGGCCGCGCTGCGGCGCGCGGGCGAACCGGCCCGGCGCCTCACGGCCCTCCTCCTCGACGACCCGGCCGCCGTGGTCCTGGGCAAGGAACCGGTCCACGTGGACGGCACGCCCTCCGGCTACGTGACCAGCGCCGCGTACGGCTACACGCTCGGCCGCTGTGTCGCGTACGCCTGGCTCCCGGCCGGACTGGCCACCGGCACCGGCGTGCACGTGGAGTACTTCGGCGAGAAGGTGCCCGCCACCGTCGCCGACGAGCCGCTGTTCGACCCGAAGATGACCCGCATCCGCCGCTAGGAGGCGCTCCGATGTCCCCCACCTACGACGTGATCGTCATCGGGCTCGGCGGCATGGGCAGCGCCGCCGTCCACCATCTGTCCGCGCGGGGCGCCCGCGTACTTGGTCTGGAGAAGTTCGGCCCGGTGCACAACCGGGGCTCCAGCCACGGCGGCTCCCGGGTCACCCGGCAGTCGTACTTCGAGGACCCGGCGTACGTACCTCTCCTCCTGCGGGCCTACGAGCTGTACGAGGACCTGGAGCGGGCCACCGGCCGGGACATCGCCCTGCTCTGCGGCGGGGTGATGGTCGGCCGGCCCGACTCGTGGACCGTCTCCGGCTCGCTGCGCTCGGCACGCGAGTGGGACCTGCCGCACGAGATCCTGGACGCCAGGGAGATCCGCCGCCGTTTCCCGACGCTCACGCCGGCGGACGACGAGGTCGCGCTCCACGAGGCCAAGGCCGGTCTCCTGCGCCCCGAGAACACGGTCGCGGCCCACCTCCAGCTCGCCACCCGGCAGGACGCCGACCTGCACTTCGACGAGCCGATGACACGGTGGGAGCCGTACCGGGACGGCGTGCGGGTGCACACCGCCGAGAACACCTACACCGCCTCCCAACTGGTCGTCTGCCCGGGCGCCTGGGCACCGCGGCTGCTGACGGACCTGGGGGTGCCCTTCACGGTCGAGCGGCAGGTCATGTACTGGTTCCAGCCGAGGAACGGCACCCGGCCCTTCCTCCCCGCCAACCAGCCGATCTACGTCTGGGAGGACGCGGCCGGCGTCCAGGTCTACGGCTTCCCGGCCATCGACGGTCCCGATCACGGTGCCAAGGTCGCCTTCTTCCGCAAGGGGCGGGCCACCACCCCGGAGACCATCGACCGGACCGTGCACGACCACGAGGTGGAGGCGATGGCCGCGCACATGTCCGGCCGTGTCCCGGACCTGCCCGGGACCTTCCTCAAGGCCGCGACCTGTATGTACACCACCACGCCGGACGAGCACTTCGTCATCGCGCGGCACCCCGCGCACCCCGGCTCGGTGACCGTGGCCTGCGGCTTCTCCGGGCACGGCTTCAAGTTCACGCCCGTCGTGGGCGAGATCCTCGCCGACCTGGCCCTGACCGGCGCCACCGCCCACCCCATCGGTCTGTTCGACCCTGCCCGCCCCCACCCTCGGCTCCGCCCGAGCGGGGGGACCCCCACCGCCGCCGCGCCCGCCCGAGGAGCACGCACGTGACGACGACTCCCCTGTCCCCCAGCCTCATCGCGACCCTGCCGGGCCATTACTACACCGACCCGGAGGTCTTCCGTCAGGAACAGCGGCACGTCTTCGAGTCGATGTGGTTCTGTGCCGTCCGCGGCGCCGACCTGGACCGGCCCGGCGCCTTCCGCACCGTGCAGGTCGGGAGCGAGAGCGTCGTCATCACGCGTAACCGCGCGGGTGAGCTGCGCGCCTTCCTCAACATCTGCCGGCACCGCGGAGCCCGGCTCTGTGTGGCGGACTCCGGCGAGGTGCGCCGCAGCCTCCAGTGTCCGTACCACGCGTGGACGTACGACCTCGACGGCAGGCTGGTCGCCGCGCCCGGCCTGACGCGGATGCCGGACGTCGACCGTTCGGCGTACGGCCTGGTCGGGGTGGCCCTGCGCGAGTGGCTCGGCTACGCCTGGGTGTGCCTGGCCGAGGCGCCGCCCTCCTTCGAGGAGACGGTGCGGGGCGCGGTCGTCGAACGGCTCGGAGACCCGGCCGCGATCGAGCGGTACGGGACGGAGAACCTGGCGCTCGGGCGGCGCGTCAGGTACGACGTGCGGGCGAACTGGAAGCTGATCGTCGAAAACTTCATGGAGTGCTACCACTGCGCCACCATCCACCCCGAACTCACCGACGTGCTGCCGGAGTTCGCCGACGGCTACGCGGCCCAGTACTACGTGGGCCACGGCGCCGAGTTCGGCGAGGAGGTGCGGGGCTTCACGGTCGACGGCAGCGAGGGCCTCGGCAGGCTGCCCGAGGTGTCTCAGGACCAGGACCGCCGCTACTACGCCGTCACCGTCAAGCCGACGGTCTTCGTCAACCTCGTGCCCGACCACGTGATCCTGCACCGCATGTTCCCGCTCGCCGAGGACCGCACGGTCGTCGAGTGCGACTGGCTGTACGCACCCGAGGTCGTGGCGTCCGGGGCCGACCTGTCGAAGTCGGTCGAGCTGTTCCACCGGGTCAACACGCAGGACTTCGAGGCGTGCGAGCGGACCCAGCCCGCCATGGCGTCGCGGGCCTACCGTGCGGGCGGGGTCCTCGTGCCGACCGAGCACCACATCGGGATCTTCCACGAGTGGCTGCTGGAACGGCTCGCCGGCCCCGGCGGCGGGGCCGGGCTAGGCGGGTGACTGGGTGGGCCGTCTGAACATCCGGGTCGCCGTGATCTCGCTGTGCACCGTCTCGCCTGCGCCGTCACCGGCCGGGGCCGGCTGGGGCAGTCCCGGCCTCAGGTGCTCCTCCACGCTGATGTACTTGAGACCGGCCCTGAGGTCGGCGTCGTTGCGCAGCCGGATCACCAGCGGGAACTCGGCCAGCGCCGTCGTGTCGAACAGGCCGGTGGTGTAGAGGAGCTGGACGCCGAGCGCGTCGGACACCGCGCGCTGGAGCTCCAGCAGGTAGGTGGCGTTGGCACGGCCGATGGGGTTGTCGAGGAACAGGGTGCCTGCGTGCCGGTGCCGGTCGCGGCCCCGGTCGTTGCTTCGGAGCGCGGCCATCGTGCAGTACAGGGCGATGGCCGCGGTGAGGAGCTGGCCACCGGAGAAGACGTCACCCATCTGGCCGACGGGGACGCGCTCGGCGCGCAGTACGGCGTCGGGCTTGAGGATCTCGACGGCGACGCCCTTGGGCTGAAGGGCGGCGGCGACGCCGCGCAGCAGCAGGGACATGCCGTCGCGGCGCAGGTCGGAGTTCTTCTTCACGGCGGCCCGGGTGGCCTCGTCGACGACCTCGCCGAGCCGCTCGGTGAGTGTTGCCTGGTCGGGTTCCTCGAAGCGGATGCGCAGGAACTCCTGCCCCGACCACTCACCGAGGCCCTCCGGCAGCCGGGAGAGGCGCTGGGCGGAGCGGAGCGTGGCGAGGGCCGACTCGACCAGGCCGCGCAGCCGGTCCACGATCGAGTCGCGGTTGCGTTCCAACTGGGCCAGTTCGTCGGTCAGGACACGGAGGCGGGGCGCGAAGGCGTCCGCCCACTTGCCCGCGTGCTCGGGCAGCGCGGAGGCTGGCAGCTCGCGGATCTGCTGGCGGGCCGGGGTGCGCACCTGCTCGTAGCGGGTGGAGTTGGCGTGCCGGACGAGGACGTCGCTCGCCTCGCGCACGGCGGCCTCGGCGGAGGACAGGTCGGCGGCGCAGCCGCGCAGCGAGCGGCGGGCCTCGGCGGCGGACTGCCGGGCCTCCTCCAGACCGCCCGGATAGGGCTCGGACTCCTCCCGCTCCTCGTCGGGCGCTTGCTCGCGCAGCAGGTCGCGGAGCATGGCGGCGACCTCGTCGAACCCGCCGGCCGCGTCCTCGGCGGCCCGGTGCGCGTCGAGCAGTTCGGCGTGGGCCTCGCGGGCCTGCCTCAGTGCCTCGTTGCGGGCGGCGAGTTCGGCGGTCGCCGTGCGCAGCAGGGTCTGGGCGTGTTCGGCGTCGCGCGGGAGGAGCTCCTCGGGGAGTTCGGTGTGGGCGTCGCCGTCCTCGGGCGCGAGCCGTTCGGCCTCGCCGCGCAGCCGGCCGAGCTGTTCGCTCGCGCTCGACATGCGGGTCTCCAGGAGCTGCACCAGTTCCTCGGCGCGGGCGGCGGCGGCCTGCCGGGACGGTCCGTCGGAGCCGTCGGGCGACTCCAGCAGTTGCCCGGCCCTGGTGCGCACCTTGTTGCTGAGCCGGTCCAGTTCGGCGCGGGCCGCGCTCTCGTCGCTCTCCGCGCGGGCCTGTTCGGCCCGCAGGTCGGCGCCGACGCCGACCTTCTCGTAGAGCTGGGAGGCCGCACGGTAGGCCTCGCGGAGGGCGGGCAGGGACGTCTTCGGCGCGCTCGTGCCGTCGTCCGGCGCGTCCTGCGGTACGTCGTCGGGGGCGCCGGCGATCTCGGAGCGCTCGGCGCGCAGTGTGCGGGCGGTGCGTCGGGCGTCGTCGGCGGCCCGCTGGGCGGCGCGGCGGTCCTCGTCGGCGGCGCGGGCCCGCTCCAGGCAAGCCTGGGCGCGGGCCTCGGCCTCGGCGCCCTCGTCGGCCAGTTCGCGGAGCCTGACCTGCCAGCCGGCGCGCTCGCGCAGCCGGAAGGCGAGTCCGGCGAGGGCGTCGGCGGCGCGGCGGGCCTTCTGCGCGGCCTCCTGCCGCTCGTCCCGCATCCGTACGGCCTCGGCGGCACTCTCGTCGGCCTCGGCCCGCACGGTGCGCGCCTCGGTCAGCTCGGCCTCGGTCTCCTCGGCGAAGGAGCGCACCTCCTCGGCGGTCCGCGCCAGTTCGGCGAGGCGTCCGGCGGGGCAGCCGGCGCGCCAGGAGGAGAGCCGGGCCGCCAGCTCCCGGTCCTTGCCGAGCCGGGCGGCGAGGGCGCGGATCTCCTCGTCCCGCTCCGTCGCCCGCGCGCGCAGCGCGTGCCGCTCCTCGTCGGCGGCGTGCTCGTCGTGCATGGCGGGGTTCGGCGGTACGAGGAAGACGTCCCCGGTGTCGGAGTCCGGCGCCGGGGTCGGCGCGAGCAGGGCGGCGGCCGTGCCGACGGCGACGGCGGAGCGCGGCAGCAGGGCCGCGTCGCCGAGGACGTCGCGGGCGCGGGTGTGCGAGTCGGGGTCGGTGATGATCACGCCGTCGACCAGCTCGGGCCGCGCGGCCAGCACGCGCGCGTGGTCGGCGGGGTCGACGGCCTGCGCGAGGTAGCGCCAGCCGGGCAGGGCGGGGATGCCGTGCTCGCCGAGGAACTCCACGGTGGCCAGCACGTCCGGGCCGGGCGGCAGCAGTCCGCCGTCGCCGAGCGCGCCGAGGATGCGGGAGTCGTCGGCGGCGGCGGTGCGCAGCTCGAAGAGCTGGCGTTCGGCTGAGGAGACGGTGTCCTCGAGCAGCCCGCCCAGCTCGTCGGCGAAGCGGTCGAGCTCCTCGGGGGTCAGCGCGCCCTCCGGTGCGCTGGGCGGCGCGGATGCCCGGTCGCCACGGTCCGCGTCCCGGCGGGGCTGGGGGATGCCCGGGCGGGTCCCGGCGTCCAGGCCGAGCAGTTCGGCGAGCCGTTCCTCGGCCGTCAGGGCCCGGGCCGTGCGGTGCTCGGCCTCGTGGGCGCGCTCGGCCGCGGTGGCGGCGTCCGCCGCGCGGGCCGCCGTCAGTTCTGCGCGGCTCTCCGCGGCGGCGGCCTCACGCGCGTGCTCCGTGGCCCGGCGTGCCGCCTCTCGGGCGGTGTCCCAGGCCGCCACGGTCGTCTTCTCGGCGTCGCTGGCCGCGAGGGCGGCACGGGCGGGGTCGGCGTCGGGCGCGCTGTCGTCGAGCCAGCCGGCGCGGACCGCCTCGGCGGTCTCCTGTTCGACCTCGGTGAGGCGCTGGCGCAGATGCCCGGCCTCGCTGCGGGCGCGCTGCGCCTCGGTGGCCGCGGTGGTGGAGTCCCGGTGGGCGGCGTCGCTGACCTCTTGGAGGGCGGCGGACCGCTCCTCCTCCTCGTTGGCGTGGTGTTCGGCCTTCCCGGCCGCCGCGTGCAGGGCGCGGACGAGGTCGACGGCGGCCTTGGCGCGGGCGGCGAGTGCGGGGGCGGCGTCCCGTTCGGCCTCCTGGATGGCGGCGGACACGCGGGCGACGCGGTCGGCGGCGGCGCGGTGCCGCAGGACCGCCTCGGCGGCCTGCCAGGCGGAGTGCAGGGTGCGCGCGTCGGCGAGTTCGCGCTTCTGCGCGGCGGCGGCCTTCTCGGCCCCGGTCAGGGCCAGCGAGGCGTGCCGGTAGGCGAGTTCGGCGGCGATGAGGGAGCTGCGGTCCCGCGCGGACTCGGCGTGCGTGACGGCGTAGGCGGCGGCGGTGACCCGCTGGGCGAGGTCGCCGGCCCGGCCCCGTTCCTGGGTTCCGCGCGAGGAGAGCCGGCGCGCCAGGCTCCTGGTCCGGCGCTCGGCGGCGGTGTGGATGTCGCGGGCGCGCGTGCGGGCGTCGGTGGCCTCGACGATCCGGCCGAGAAGGTCCACGGACCCGGCGGTGAAGTCGCGTTCGGCGATCAGCTCGGCGCGCCGGCCCAGCTTGTTGCCGAAGCCGCCGACCAGGTCGGCGAGTCCGTCGGTGTCGCGGGTGTCGGTGACGGCGCGCAGCAGCAGGTCGGTGAAGTCGGAGTCCTTCTTGACCGCGAAGAGGCCGGCGGCCTCGCCCTCGTCGGCGTTCATCTCGCGCTGGTAGCGGAAGAGTTCCGGGTCGAGGCCGAGGTCGCCGAGGTGCTCGATCCAGCGGTCGTGGATCTCCTCCCAGTGCACCTCGAGGTGCGGGTAGGCCTTCCCGGCCTCGGTGATGGCGTCCCGGAAGCCCTTCATGGTGCGCCGCCGTCCCTGGGCGCCGGAGACGCCCTCGACGGGCGGGCGTACGGCGGTGGCCTCGGCGACGGGCAGGTTGTCCAGCGTCAGTCCGGGACCGGGCCGGAACGAGTACCAGGCCTCGGCGAACTTCCGCGGGTCGCCCGAGACCTGGCGCCCGCGCCACTCGCTGGCCTTGCCGACGACGACGCACTCTCCGGTCTGGACGTGCTGCCACTCCAGCGCCACGTGTCCGCAGTCGTCGGCGAGCAGGAACTTGCGCAGCACGCCGGAACTGGCGCCACCCAGGGTGTTGCGGTGACCCGGCAGCATCACCGAGAAGATCAGCTTGAGCAGCACGGACTTGCCACCGCCGTTCTCCAGGAAGAGCACGCCGGCGGGTGCGGGCCGGCGCGGCGGGCCGACGGGCTCCTCCTCGAAGAACTCCGCCTGCGTGGGCGCGGGGTCGGGCACGGGCTCGCCCACACCGCGCAGGTCAAGCACGGTGTCGGCGTATCGCGCACCGGCGGGTCCGATGGAGTAGAGGCGGACCCGGGACAGCTCGTACATGGCGGACTCTCGTAAGTCTTCGTGAAGCGGGGGTGCGGGGGGGGCGATGTCAGGAGGCGTGGAACGGCAGTCCGGCGTCGGCCACCAGATCCAGGTCCTCCGTGTCCTCGGCGGGCAGCAGCGTCGCCGTGCCGTCGGTCACCGGGACGACACCCAGGTCCAGCAGCTCGGCCATGGCGGCGCTGCCCGCCATGTCGCGCACCTGGAGCTGGTAGCGGGCCGTGGTGCGGTACGTACCGCCGTTGTCGTCGCCGGTGCGCTGGAGGAAGCCGGACTCGGTGAGGAAGGCGGCGGCCTTGCCGACGATGCCGGTGGTGGAGCCGGGGAGTCTACGCGCGTCCTTGGTGGCGCCGGTCGAGCTGCGCCGGGCCCAGATCCGCCAGGCGGCCTCCAGGCCCGGGGCGTCGGTGGCCGGGTCCGTGTTCTCCCCCTGCCGCTCCGCCCGCTCCTCGAGTTTCCGGCAGGCCTGGCGGACGAAGGCGTCCACGCCGTTGACCGTGACGCGGCCGATGTAGCCGTCGTCGGCGAGGTCCTCGGGGCGCGGGTAGGCCATGGCGGCGACGGCGAGGTGCGCGAGGCCGTGCAGGAAGCGGTCGCCGGAGTCGGTGGCGGCACGCCGCGCGTAGTCGCCCATGCGGACGGCGAACACCGAGTCCTCGGCGGCGGTCACGGCCATCCCCGCGCGCGGGGACACCTCGAGGACGACCAGCCCGAGGCCGGCCGCCACGGCGTCGGCGAGCCGGGCGAAGGGCGGGTCCTCGCGGTAGCGGCGCAGCAGGTCGGCGTACTCCTGGTCACGCGCGGGCAGCAGTTTGGGCTGGAGGCCGAAGGCGACGAGCCGCGCCGCGTCGGCGGCGTCGGCGGGCGTGACGGCCGCGGTGGCCGGCACGGCACCCGCCTCCGGTTCGCTCCGGTCGACGTGCTCGGTCACGGTCGGTACTCCTCGCTGTGCTGGCGCTGTTGCTGCTGCTGTTGCGGCTGTCGTTGGGGGTGCTCGCGCTGCTGGTGCTCGTGCTCGCCGTGCCGGTCCCGACGCCGGTGCGTGGGGTGGTCGCTCATGCCGCCTCCGTGCGGTCCGCGGCCATCCCGGCCGCGTCCAGCAGTGCCGTGCCGACGATGAGGTCGGCGCCGCCGAACTCGGGGTCGTCCAGCTCGGTGCCGTCGTCCACGGCGAACAGCAGCTTCGGCTCGCCCTGCCGGTAGGCGGTGCCGACCGGCGGGCTGGCCGCGTGGACGGCCAGCAGGGCCACGAGGTACGGGAGCTCAGCGTCCCTGGCACGGGCGTCGGCCAGCAGCCCGGAAAGCCGGCGCGGGGCGTCGTGCGGCAGGTCGAGCAGCTCCATGGCCGCCGCGAGCTGCTCCTCGCTGAAGCGGCTGTCGTCCGGGGTGGCGATCAGGTCGGGCTCCGGCATCTCGGCGCCCAGGTGCTCCCGCTCCACCGGCGGGGTCAGCAGTATGTCGACGAGGTCGCCGACCCGGACGGAGACGGGCGTACGCAGACCGGTGCCCCGCGCGAAGAAGGCGTCGGTGACACGCAGCGCCCGCTCCAGGGGCAACGGCAGGACGGGGGCGACGAGGTGGCCGTACAGGTCCAGGCCCGAGGTCGTCAGGGGGGTGGCGAAGGCCTGCCGGTCCTGTTCGGCGCGGAAGAGCGGGCCCGCCTCCAGGAGCCGGGACTGGAGCTGGGTGTGGCGGCGGATGCAGTCCTTGACGATGTCGACCAGCTCGGCCGCGCGGCGCTTGTGCTCGAGGTCCTCGGACTCGTCGCGCGCCTTGCGGATGTTGGTGAGGATGGCGTTCTCGTGGCGGTACCGGTCGGCGACGTGGTCCAGCGCCTCGGCGATCATGTCGGGCACGGCGCTGAGCCAGTCCACCGCGCGGACGTTGCGCCGGGTGGCGTCGAGGGCCCTGCGCAGGGTCTCCGAGTACTGCACGGTCCGGTACCGAGCCTGTTCGGCGGCGAGCTGGGCGTCGGCGAGGCGGCCGCGGCTGATCAGCACCTCCAGCTTGACCTCGGCGGCGATCTGGGCGCTGGTGACGTCGGTGTCCAGGGCGCCGACGAGGACGTTGACCGCCTCGTCCGTGGTGCGCAGGTAGACGGTGCCGCCGGGGCCGGGCACCTCTTCGAGGAGCTTGAAGTCGTAGTCGCGGCGCACGTAGGTGCCGTCCGGCCCGAAGGTGCCGTACACCGCGCGGAAGCCGCGGTCGACGCTGCCGACGTTGATCAGGTTCTCCAGGACCCAGCGGGCCACCCGCTCGTGCTCGGCGGCGGGCCGCGCCGGGGCCTGGGCGGCGACGCGCGGGACCAGCCGGGCCACTATCTGGTCGTGGTCGGCGCCCGTGTCGAAGTCCATGTTCAGCGTGACGAGGTCGATGGCGGCGAGGGCGACCTCCGCCATGCCGTAGACCGAGTACTCACCCGCGAGGTTGGCCTTGCGCGCGTCGAGGTCGTGCAGCGGCGCCGTGCAGGCGAGCGCGCGCAGCCGCCGCGCCAGTCCCTCGTCGGCGGCCGGGCCCGGGGCAGGGCGCGGCCCCGCGCTGAGCTGGGGCGGAACGCTGTCCGTCGATGCAGGCGAAGTCACGGTGCACAGACTAGGTCCTCGGTCTGACAACGGCCCAAACGACGCAGACGCACCCCGACGCGACAGGCTCCGCCGGTGCCGCGCGCCGGTTCGCGGTCCGGCCCGCGGCGGGACCTGCCGGGCCTATCCCTCGTCCCCGACCCGCCGCAGGTAGACCTCCACGATCCGCTTCAGCGAGTTCTCGAGGTAGACCGCGAGCAGCCGCTCCGCCGCCTTCCGCTCGCCGGTCTCCAGGGCGGCGAGGATGTCGGCGTTCCGCGCGATGTACGGCTCGTGCAGACACCTCGGGTCGTCCACGACGTGGAAGGCGAGGCGCAGTTCGGCGAAGACGCTGCGCATCAGCTCGTCGGTGCGTTCGCTGCCGGCGAGGGCGACCAGTTCCCGGTGGAAGTGGATGTTGGCGGTACCCACACCTTTCCAGTCACCTTCGCGGGCCGCCCGCCGCCCGTCCTCCACGGCCCCGGCGAGTCCTTCCAGGTCGTACGGCGGCTCTCCGAGGCCCCGGACGACGGCGCATTCGACGAGGGCGCGGGTGCGGTAGATGTCCTCGACGTCCTCGACGGTCAGGACGCGGACGAAGACGCCCCGGTTCAGTTCGTGGACGAGCAGGCGTTCGTGGGTGAGCAGCCGGAACGACTCGCGCAGCGTGTTGCGGGAGACGCCGAGCGCACCGCCGATGCTGTCCTCCGACAGGCGGGTCCCGGGTGGGAAGTAGCCCTCGGCGATCCGGCTCCTGAGGATGTCCGAGACCCGCTCGGCGGTGCTGGTGCGCCCGAGGAGGGCACGGTCGTCGGCCAGTCCCGTCAACTGCTCTGCCATGCCCGGAATTCAACCGCATATATCAGAACGAAACAACAGGGGTATTGAGGGATCGTTGAACGATCCCCTACGGTGCCCACAGGTGACGACGCAACGGCCGCTCCGCTCACCGCGCCGCCACACCGCACCGCACGGCTCAGTCGACAAGCACCCTCCGTCCTCCCACTGCGAGGTGCACCATGAGCACAACCCCTCCGCCGCAGGCCCCGCCCACGCGAACCCGTCCTCCCCACGCGGGTGAACACCCCTCGGACGACGGCCCGTTCGGCTGGCTGCGCGCCCTCGGCCCGCGCGGGCGCCGCGCCTTCGGCGGCGCGTTCGGCGGCTACGCGCTCGACTCGTACGACTACTTCACACTCCCGCTGACGATGGTCGCGCTGGCCGCGTACTTCGGCCTGGACAGCGGCCAGACGGGCCTGCTCACCACGGTCACTCTGGTGGTCTCGGCGGTCGGTGGCGCGCTCGCGGGCGTTCTGGCGGACCGCGTCGGCCGGGTCAAGGCGCTGCTGCTCACCGTGATCACCTACGCCGTGTTCACGGTGGCCTGCGGTTTCGCACCCAACTACGAGACGCTGCTGGTCTTCCGTGCCCTGCAGGGCCTCGGCTTCGGCGGCGAGTGGGCGGTCGGCGCGATCCTGGTCGCCGAGTACGCGAGCGCCAAGAACCGCGGTCGCACGCTCGGTGCGGTCCAGAGCTCCTGGGCCGTGGGCTGGGCCCTCGCCGTGGTCGTGTACACGCTGGTGTTCTCGCTCGTCGGAGACGATCTGGCCTGGCGCGTCATGTTCTGGACCGGCGCGCTGCCCGCGCTGCTCGTCGTCTGGGTGCGGCGCAGCGTCCACGACGCGCCCAAAGCCGCCGAGGCCCGCGAGAAGGGCGCCGGGAAGGGCTCGTTCGCGGCGATCTTCAAGCCGGGCACCGCGGGCACCCCGGGCCTGCTGCGCGTCACGCTCTTCGCGAGCCTGCTCTCCACCGGCGTCCAGGGCGGCTACTACACCCTCGCCACCTGGGTGCCGACCTATCTGAAGGACGAACGCGACCTGTCGGTCGTCGGCACCGGCGGCTATCTGACCTTCCTGATCTCGGGCGCCTTCATCGGCTACCTCACCGGCGGCCACCTCACCGACCGGCTCGGCCGCAAGCGCAACATCTGGCTCTTCGCGCTGCTGTCGGCGCTCTGCATCCTGGCGTACGCGAACATCCCGAGCGGCGCCAACACCCTGCTCCTGGTGCTCGGTTTCCCGCTCGGCTTCTGCATGTCGGCGATCTTCAGCGGCTTCGGTTCGTACCTGAGCGAGCTGTACCCCACGGCCGTGCGCGGTGCCGGCCAGGGCTTCACGTACAACACCGGACGCGCCGTGGGCGCCGTCTTCCCCACCACGGTCGGCTTCCTGACCGATAGCTGGGGTGTGGGCGGCGCGCTGGTCTTCGGCGCCATCGGTTACGGCATCGCGGCGCTGGCGCTGCTGGGGCTGCCGGAGACACGCGGAAGGGAACTGGCGTGAAGCACTCGCATCCCGTGCCCGAGGACCGTCCCATCGCTCTCGCCGACGAGCACGCGCGCGCGTGGAGCCCGAAAACGGCCCGCTCCCGCTTCCGGGAGGGGTTGTCCGGCCCCACGGCCGGGATCGCGGCCGGCCACACCCAGGCCAACCTGATCTCGGTGCCCGCCGACTGGGCCTACGACATGCTGTTGTTCTGCGCCCGCAACCCGAAGCCCTGCCCGGTCCTCGACGTCACGGACGCCGGGTCCTGGACCACCGCGCTCGCCGACGGCGCCGACCTGCGCACCGATCTGCCGCGCTACCGGGTGTGGCGGGACGGCGAGCTGGTGGACGAGCCGACGGACGTACGCGCGCACTGGCGGGACGACCTGGTGTCGTTCCTGATCGGCTGCAGCTTCACCTTCGAGTGGGCGCTGACCGCGGCGGGCGTCCCGATCCGCCACGTCGAGCAGGGGCGCAACGTCCCGATGTACGTCACCACGCGGCAGTGCCGTCCGGCCGGACGGCTGCACGGGCCGATGGTGGTGTCCATGCGCCCGGTGCCGCCCGCTCACCTGTCGGCGGCGATCCGCGAGACCAGCCTGCTCCCGGCGGTGCACGGGAGCCCGGTGCACTGCGGCGATCCGTCGGCGCTCGGCATCGACGACCCCGGCCGCCCGGACTTCGGCGACCCGGTGGACGGCGAGCCGGACGACATCCCGGTGTTCTGGGCCTGCGGCGTGACCCCGCAGGCAGCGGTCATGACCTCGCGCCCGCCCTTCGCCCTCACCCACGCGCCGGGGCAGATGTTCGTCACCGACGCACGGGACGAGCAGTACCGCGTCCTCTGACCCGGGACGCCCCGACACACACCGGAGACCGGAGACACTGGAGACATGACCTCGATCGACCTCAACGCCGACCTCGGCGAGGGTTTCGGCCGCTGGCGCCTCACCGACGACGAGGGCCTGCTCACGGTCGTCACCAGCGCCAACGTGGCGTGCGGGTTCCATGCCGGGGACCCGGCCACCATGCGACGGGTGTGCGAGCTGGCGGCCCAGCGGGGTGTGACGGTCGGCGCCCAGGTCTCCTACCGGGACCTGGCCGGTTTCGGGCGGCGCGCGATGGACGTGCCGCCCGCCGAGCTGGCGGCCGAGGTGGCCTACCAGATCGGCGCCCTGGAGGTGTTCGCGCGCGCGGCCGGCACACGCGTGGCGTACGTCAAACCGCACGGTGCCCTGTACAACCGGGTGGTGCGGGACGAGGAGCAGGCCGCGGCGGTCGTCGACGGTGTGCTCCTCGCGGGCGGTGCGCTGCCCGTGCTCGGGCTGCCCGGCTCACGCGTGCTGGAACTGGCCGGCCGGGCCGGGCTGCCGGTCGTCACCGAGGCGTTCGCCGACCGCGCCTACACCGACGAGGGCACACTGGTGCCGCGCGGCCGGGAGGGCTCCGTGGTCGCCGACCCGGACGCCGTCGTGGAGCGCTCGGTTGGCCTGGCCGTCTCCGGCACGGTCACCGCGCTCTCCGGGGCGCGTGTCGAGGTCCGGGCCCGCTCCCTGTGCGTGCACGGCGACACGTCCGGCGCGGTGGAACTGGCCCGCCGGATCCACAAGCGGCTGGCGGCGTCGGGCGTCCGCGTGGAGGCCTTCGCATGAACGTCCTGCCGGTCGGTGACGACGCCCTGCTCGTCGAGGTCTCCTCGGGCGAGGAGGCCGAGGCACTGCACGCGGATCTGCTGCGGCGCCGCGCGGAGGGCACGCTCGTGGCCCGGGAGATCGTCCCGGCGGCCCGCACCGTCCTCCTCGACGGCCTCGCCGACCCGGCCCGGCCGGCCTCGGAACTGGCCGCCGCCGACGTGCCGCCCGCTGCCCCGCGCGCGGGTCGCGTCGTCGAGATCCCGGTCCGCTACGACGGTCCGGACCTGGCTGATGTCGCCGCGCACTGGGGGGTGGCGGAGGACGAGGTGGGCCGCGTCCACGCGGGTACCGAGTTCCACGTCGCCTTCTGCGGGTTCGCGCCCGGATTCGGGTACCTCACCGGTCTGCCCGCGCGCTACGACGTCCCGCGCCGGGACACCCCGCGCACGGCGGTACCGGCCGGTTCGGTGGCACTGGCGGGTCCGTACACCGGCGTGTACCCGCGCTCGTCGCCGGGCGGCTGGCAGTTGATCGGCAGCACGGACGCCGTGCTGTGGGACCACACGCGCGTTCCCGCGGCGCTGCTGTCGCCCGGCACGCGCGTGCGGTTCGTCCCGCGCGGACCCCGGTGCGGGCATCAGGGGGGTCCATGACGGACCGTGCGCTCGCCGTCGTCCGGGCCGGGGCCCTGACCACCGTCCAGGACCGGGGCCGGCCCGGCCACGCGCACCTCGGCGTCCCCCGCTCCGGCGCGCTCGACGCGCCCGCGGCGGCGCTGGTCCTCCGGCTGGTCGGCTGCCCGCCCGACGCCGCGGTCCTGGAGACCACGCTCACCGGCTGCGCCCTGCGGCCGCGGTGCGCGGTGGCGGTGGCGGTCGGCGGCGCCCCCTGCCCGGTGACGGTGGACGGACGGCCGGTGCCCTGGGGGGCGCCGGTCGGTGTGCCGGCCGGCGCCCTGCTGAACGTCGGAGCGGCCGACTCCGGCGTCCGCAGCTATGTGGCCGTCTCCGGCGGCATCCTCGTCGAGCCGGTCCTCGGCAGCCGCTCCACCGACCTGCTGTCCGGCCTCGGCCCACCGCCCCTCGCCGACGGCGTGGTGCTGCCCCTGGGGCGACCGCGCGGGCGGCACGCGCGCGTGGACGTCGCCCCGCAGCCGGCGCCTCCGTCGGAGCTGGTCCTGCGGGTGACGCCGGGCCCGCGCGCCGACTGGTTCACGCCGGAGGCGGTACGGACGTTCACCTCGCGCGCGTACCGGGTGTCGTCCGCGAGCAACCGCATCGGACTGCGCGTGGACGGACCGGCACTGCAACGCGCCCGCTCCGGCGAACTCCCCAGTGAGGGGATGGTGCTGGGCGCGGTTCAGGTGCCGCCCGACGGCAGACCGGTCGTGTTCCTGGCCGACCATCCGACGACCGGCGGCTACCCGGTGATCGGTGTGGTCCGCACCGCCGACCTCCCGGCGGCGGCCCAGGCGGCACCCGGGACACCGGTGCGTTTCGTGGCCGTACGCAGGCGCTGACACCGCCGTACGGCCCATGCGAACACGGACGCCGCCGTGCCGCGTACGCCGGGTGCCCGACGCCGAGGTCGGCGGCCCGCATGCCGGCGTGCCGACGTGCCGACGTGCGCGAGCACCTACACCGTACGACCACGGGGAGGTGGCCACGTGGGTACTTGGGGGCCGCACTCCGCGGTCCGGGCTTTACCGTCCGTGCTCCACGGTCCGGGCTGCACCGTCCGTGCTCCGCAGTCCGTTCGGCCTGGGACACGCGGCCGTACCGGCTCGCGCTTTCGCGCCGCCGGTCACGCCACCTCGGGTCGCTCCGTCGCCGACAGCGCGGCGGAGATCGCGGCGGAGGTGCGCAGGTCGAGCCGGGCGCTCCTCCCGCGCGCGCGGTGCCGCAGTTCGTCGGCGGCCAACGCCAGCAGTTGGGGCAGCAGGTCGGTGCAGCGCCGGGCCACCCAGCCGGTGCCTGCCGTGGCCAGCCACCGCAGGCTCGCCGACCTGCTGGGCGCGGGGAACTCGTTCTCGGGCGAGGGCGCGGGCCCGGTGACGTCGCCGCGCTCGGCGAGCGAGCCGTGGCAACGCAGCGCCAGTTGCCGGTGGCCCCGCTCGCCGGGGTGCAGCCGGTCGGCGCTCCACATGGCGCGGTCCGGGATCCAGTCGCCCTCGCTCGCGTGCAGGTGCACGGCCCCGTAACGGTCGGACAGGGCGTGCACCACGGCGTTGACCCCCCGTTGCCGCCGGGCCAGCGGGCGGGCCGGCACATCCGGCAGCCCGAGCATCGCCCCGGGGTCCGGCAGACGCGCCGTGAGCAGCAGCGCGCCCCGGCCCTCGACGCGGCGTACACCGTGTCGAGCCGGGCGGCGACGGCGCCAAGGTCGAAGGTGCGGCGCAGGGTGTCGTTGACGCGACGACGACGGACGCGGCGTCGGGGCGCAGGGCGAGAGCCGCGGGCAGTTGCCGCTCGGCCACGTCACGGGTCTGCGCCCCGCCGAGGGCGAGGTTGGTGAACTCGGCGAGCCCGGCGGCGAGCAGCGCGGCCCAGCCGCGCCATCCGTCACCCACCGGGTCTCCCACGCCTTCGGTGAGCGAGTCGCCGAGGGCCACGAACCGGACGCGTCTCATGAGACCGTCTCCGGCAGGACGGGACGCGTGGGGGCCGTCGCGTCGTGCGCGGCCAGGAACGCCTCGACCGCCGCGTCCCAGCCGAAACACTCGGCACGCGCGCGTGCCGCCTCCCGCCGGTCCGCCTCCCGGCGGCCGAGAAGGAGGTCCACCGCGTCCGCGAAGGCCTCCCCGTGGTCGGCGGCGACGGCCCCGGCGGCGCCGATCACCTCCGGCAGCGCGGAGGACGCGCTGGCCACCACGGGCGTGCCGCAGGCCATCGCCTCAAGCGCGGCCAGCCCGAAGGTCTCGGCCGGCCCGGGGGCCAGACACACGTCGGCGGACGCCTGGAGCGCGCCGAGCAGCCCGCGGTCGGCGACGTGGCCGAGGAAGGTCACCGGCAGCCCGCGCACCCGCGCCCTCTGTTCGAGCCGCGGGCGCAACGGCCCGTCCCCGGCCACCACCAGCACCGCCCGCTCCCCGCGCCGACGCAGCGCCGCCAGCGCGTCGAGCGCCGTACCGGGCCGTTTCTCCACGGACAGCCGGGAGCACATCACGAGAAGCGTCTCGTCCACGCGCGCGTGCCGGGCGCGCAGCCCGGGATCGCGCAGCGCCGGGTGTCGCCCGGTCAGATCGACGCCGAGGGGCGCCCGTACGACGTTGCGGGCTCCGACACGGACGAACTCGCGCTCGGCGAACTCCGTGGTGCACACCACGCGCGCGTAGGTGTGCGCCGTACGGATGTTGAGGGCGTCGGCGGTGCGCAGGGCGGTCCGCTCGGGCAGACCCCAGGTGCGCAGCACACCGTCGGTGGTCTCGTGGGAGACCATCACGGCGGGGACCCTGGCCCGCCGGGCCCACTTGCCGGTCCAGCGCAGCGTGGTGCGGTCGGAGACCTCCAGCCGGTCGGGCGCCAGCTCCTCCAGCAGTGCGGCCACGCGTCGCTTGCCGGTCAGGACGCGGTAGCCGCCGGTGCCCGGCAGCAACGGCCCCGGCAGGGTGATCACCCGGCCCTGTTCGGTCTCCCGGTCGTCGGCGTACTCGCCGGGGACGACGAGGACCGGGTCGTGTCCGGCCGCCCGGAAGCCCTTGCCCAGCTCGCGCAGCGCGGTGCGCAGGCCGCCGGACGCGGGTGCGACGAAGTTGGCGAGCCGGACGATCCGCAGCGCGCCGCTCATGCCGCCATCACCGCCTTCCGCGAGGTGAGGACGTCCGTGTAGTGACCGATCAGCCGGTCGCCGACGGCAGCCCAGGTACGCCCCTCGACGGCCGCCCGCCCGGCCGCCCCGTACGCGGCCCGCAGCGCGGGGTCGGCGGTCAGCGACCACACCGCGTCCCGTACGGCGGCGGCGTCGCGCGGTGGCACGAGCAGCCCGGTGCGGCCGTCGGCCACGAGGTCCAGCGGACCGCCCGCGGCGGGCGCGACGACGGGCACACCGCTCGCCATGGCCTCCTGCACGGTCTGGCAGAACGTCTCGAAGGGGCCGGTGTGCGCGAAGACGTCCAGTGAGGCGAAGACCCGGGCGAGGTCGTCGCCCGTACGGCGGCCGAGGAAGACCGCGCCGGGCAGTGCCTGCTCCAGGCCGGGCCGGCTGGGTCCGTCGCCGACCACCACGACGCGCACGCCGTCCAGGCCGCAGACACCGGCGAGCAGCTCCACCTGCTTTTCGGGGGCGAGCCGCCCGACGTAGCCGACGATCAGCTCCCCGTGCGGGGCGAGTTCGCGGCGCAGTGCCTCGTCGCGCCGGTCGGGCCGGAAGCGGACGGTGTCCACCCCGCGCGGCCACAGGCCGACCCGGGGCACGCCGTGCGCCCGGAGGTCGCGCAGAGCCGCACCGGACGGGGCGAGGGTGAGGTCGGCGGCGGAGTGCACGGAACGGATGCGCCGCCAGGCCGCCGCCTCGCCCGCCCCCATGTACGTACGGGCGTATCCGGCGAGGTCGGTCTGGTAGACGGCGACGGCGGGGACACCGAGCCTGGCGGCGGCGGCCATGCCCCGCACGCCCAGGACGAAGGGGCCGGCCAGGTGGACGAGGTCGGCACGGTGGTCGGCGATCGCGGCGGCCACGCGCCGGCTGGGGAGAGCGACGCGGACCTGGGGGTAGCCGGGGAGCGGGAGGGAGGGAATCCGGACGAGGGGGCACGGGGCGGAGGCGTCCGCCCCGTTGCCGGGAGCGGGGGCCGGGGCGACGACGACGCAGTCGTGACCGCGGTCGACGAGGTGCCGGGCGGTCTGGAGCGCGCAGTGGGCGACGCCGTTCACATCAGGGGGAAAGGATTCGGTCACGATGACGACACGCATGCCGGTGTTGTCGCCGAACCGGACGTGCTCGCGTCAACGTCGATCTTTCCGGTCGAGGAACGTCCCATGAGCGTTGCCCTGCCCGCCCGAGCGGGGCAGACCGCGGCCACGCCCGCCGTACCCGCGGGCCATCCGTCGTTCACCCGCCGGGCGGACGCACAAGGGGAAGACACCTGGCGGCACGCGAGGACGGCATCCGGCGCCCCGCGGAACGGCGCCCGGCGACCCGCAGCGACGACGCCCGCTCGGGCGGGGGCCGCCCGCACGCGGGGACCGGGCCCGGCGGACCGGTGGAGCGACGCCCGGGCCGGGCCGGGCCAGTGCACGAGACCGGACGGCCGGCGGCCCCGCGGCCTCACGCGCGGACGGCCGGCGGCCCCGCGGCATCCCGAGCGGACGGCCTCGTGGGCGAGAGCCTGGCGCGCGGACGGCCTAAGCGGGGCGGCGGCTCGCGCCGAAGACCACGTCGGGTCCGCCTCACATGGGCCGGACACGAGCCCGCGACCGTACGGCCCCCTCCCGCCGCTCACGCTCGAGCGCCCGCGAGCCGACCTGCCCGCCCTGGCCGTCTCCTCCGCCTTCCAAGCCGTCCCTGCCCGTCCTCGCAGCCGTCTCCCCCGTCCTCGCAGCCGTCCCCGCTCCTGCTCGAGGCCGGCCCCGCCCGCTCACACGGCGGGCGCGTCCGGTCCGAAGCGGCTGCGTACGGCCGTCTGGACCTCGTCCTCCTCGGCCGGATCGGCGGCGAGCCGGCGCAGTCGTTCGACGACGCGGTTGTCGCCGGTCTCCGCGTGGCGGGCGGCGAGTTCGCGGGTGGTCTCCTCGCAGTCCCACAGGCACTCGATGGCGAACCCCGCGGCGAAGGACGGGTCGGTGGCGGCCAGCGCGCGGGCGGCCCGCCCGCGCAGGTGGGAGGAGGCGGTCTCGCGGTAGATGTGGCGCAGTACGGGTGCGGCGCAGACGATGCCGAGCCGGCCGGTGCCGTCGACGAGGGTCCACAGGGTCGGCGCGTCGGGGCCTTCACCCCGTACCGCCTCCCGCAGCGCGGCGAGGACGAGGTCGCGGTCCTTGGTCCCGCCCCGGCAGGCGAGTACGCGCCCGGCGGCGGCGCCGAGGGCGTCGGGCCGGTGCACCCAGCGGCGTGCCAGGTCGACGGCGGCGAGGCTGCGCAGCCGCTCGAAGGCGGCGACGGCGGCCTCCACGACCGGCGTCGAGCCGTTGGTCACGGCGCCCTCGATCAGGCCGAGGGCCTCCGGGTCGTTGCCGTCGGCGAGATAGCGCAGGGCGGTACATCGGGCGCCCTCGTCGCCGGACCGGGCGGCCTCGACGATCTCGGGGCGGTCCTCCGGGCCGGCGACGGCCGTGAGGCACCGGGCGGCGGGCACATGGAGCGCGGCGCCGCGCTCGACGCCCTGCTGGGCCCACTCGAACACGGCCCGGACGCTCCAGCCCGGGCGCGGTCCGGTGGGGCTCATCTGCCGCTGCCAGCGGTCGAAGCTGCCCGTCTCGTGAGCGGCGCGCACGCGCGTGGCGATCGATTCGCGCGGATCGTCGGCCCACAGCCGCCAGGGCCGGGGTTCGAAGGCGTCCCGCACGGCGACGGCCAGCTCGGCGTCGCCCTCGGCATTGTGCGGGAAGCGCGCCAGCACGGGCGCGGCGAGCGCGCGCAGACCGGCGTCGTCGTCGCGCAGCGCCAGCTCGTCCAGGGCCCACGCCCAGTTGACGCCGTGGGCGGCGTACCTGCGCAACAACCGCAGCGCGTCCAGCCTGCCGTAGGAGGCGAGGTGGCCGAGGACGGCGAGGGCCAGCCCGGTGCGTGACTCGTCGGCGTCCAGGACGTCCTCGGGGTCGAAGAGGTGGGCCTCGATCGCGTCCAGCTCGCCGTTGAGATCGAGGTAGAGGCGGGCGTAGTAGAGGGAGCGGTTCTCGACCTGCCAGTCGTGGCGGGGGTCGTGCAGCACGCAGTGGTTCAGTGCCGCGAGCGCTTCGGCGCGCGGAGCGGTGAGCGCATGCAGCGTGCCGTCGCCGCGACCCCGCTGAAGCAGGCCGAGCAGCGTACCGCTGGGCGCTATGACCGGATCGAACATGGGAAACAGCCTCACATCAAGCGTCGACGCAACCGGGGAGCACGCGTTACCTGGCCGTGCGCCAACACGTCGAAGCGCCCGCCGTCTCTTGCTTGCTGAAGACCATGTTCCTCTGCCTCTCGTCGGTGGCCCTTGCGGGCCGTGTCACGGCCCGCGCGGTGCGGCAACACCTGCCCAGCCATCACGTCCGTGAACCACGTCGTCATGATGACCCGGCGGTCACATCTGCCGCGACCGAAATTTCGGCGGCCTGGTACCGCCTCCCCCGCTATTCGTATTTTCCCTGGTCAGAACGTGTGGAGCAGACCCGGAACCATCCGGGTCGGCGTCCGGTCACTGGGCGCCGAACAGCTCCAGCAGCTCTGTCCGGGCGAACATCCGCGCCGTGTCGACGGCCGACGGCGTACCGGCGGTCGGATCCGCGCCCGCCTCCAGAAGCGCCCTGGTCACTTCCGTTTCACCCTTGAAGGCGGCACCGGCGAGCGGCGTCTGACCCCGGTCGTTGACGCGGTCGACCTCGGCGCCACGGGCCAGCAGCGCGCGCACCGCTTCCGCGTGGCCGTGGTAGGCGGCGAGCATGACGAGGGAGTCGCCGCGGTCGTTGGTGAGATTGGCGGGGACCCCGGCGTCCACATACGCCACCAGTTCCTCGGTCCGGCCCTGCCGGGCCAGATCGAAGATCTTGGTCGCCAGCTCCACGACCTCCGGGTCGGGGGCTTCACTCATCGGCCGGACCACCTCTCACTACGAATACCGGGGACTGTGCGCACGACCGCGAGCGGTGCGGCCGTGCGAGTGAATCGCCAGGGTACTGGCTCGCGCCGCACATGAGCCGAGGTGCCCGAGGTAAAGATCAGCACCGACCCGGCAGGGCGCAACAGCCGTGCTCAACCGGCCCAAGGACTACTCCGCCGCGTGGGGTAATTCGACGAAAATTCCCCCATTTGCACCTTTTATCGTATGGATACATGCTGTGAGCCTGGAAGTACTCATGGTGACTGTCCCCGCGAACCAGGAGAATTCACATGATCCTCTCGATCTCAGGCGTGGTCCTGCTCGGCATCGTCGTCTTCATCTTCTTCCGCAAGGACGGCCTCAAGGCCTCGCACGCGCTGGTCGCGGTCCTGTTCGGCTTCTACCTGGCGAGTACGGCCATCGCCCCGAGCATCAAGGCGGGCGGCGAGAGCCTGGCGGGCCTCCTCAGCGGAATCAAGTTCTGAAGCCCGCTCTCCCCGCCCGACATCCGCACGTACGCACTCCAGGAGGCAGCAGTGGCCCGGCGGCCCCTCCCCCGCATTCTGAGCAACGGCGGCGCACAGCTCGCCCGGAGCCGGGAGCTGGCCCGGACGGCGGCCGACAGTGCCACCGACGTCCTCCAGCCGCTGATCACGATCGCCCGCGGTCTGCGCCGCCTGGCCGCGGCCGCGCGGCGCAGATGGTCCGAGACCCCCAAGGACCGGCGCGGCGCGCTGCTGTTCCTGGTGGCCTCGGTGGTCCTGGTCGTGGCCCTCGTGCCGTACGGCCCACTGCTCGCCGTCATCGCCCTGATGGCGGCGGCAGCCTGGCAGGGCAGGGACCGCACCCCGGCGGAGCCGGAGGGTCCCGACGGCTCCCGGACCACGCGTCTGCAGTCGCTCTACGAGGCGCTGGTCCCGTACTTCTCGATCACGGAGGACCCGGAACCCCTGTACGTCCACGGCGGCACGTGGGAGAAGGCGTTCCCCGCGTACGAGTTCGACGGCACCGGCCGCTTCGCCCACCTGGTGATCCGCTACCCCGCGTACTTCACCGACGGGGAGGCCGAGGCCCGGGCCCGGATCGAGCACCTGCTCACCGCCAAGTCCGGCCGGGGCCGGGAGTACCGCTTCACCTGGGACGAAGAGGCCAACCACCTCTCCGTCGACGTACTCCCGGCACTCCCCACCGACATCGCCGCACAGCGCTTCGTGACGGCGCCCGGTGAGACCGTCCTCGGCTTCACCGACCCGACCCGGGTCCAGCGCACCCTCCCGCTCACCCACGGCGCGGAGCGGCGCGACGTGCCCCCGGTCGTCTGGCGTACCGGCATCCGCTCGACCGAGCCCCACCTGCTGGTCCTGGGGCAGCCCGGTACCGGCACGTCCACCCTGCTGCGCTCGGTCGCGCTCCAGGCACTGCGCCACGGCGACCTGCTGATCGTCGACGGCGGCGGCACCGGCGAGTACGCCTGCCTGGTCGGCCGGGACGGCGTCCTGGCCGTCGAGTGCGGCCTCACCGGGGCGCTGACCAGCCTGGAGTGGGCCGCGGCCGAGACGGAACGCCGGCTGATCTCCGTCAACCGGGCCCGTCAGGAGGGCCGGCCGGCGCCTGACGACACCAAGCGGCCGCTGTGGGTCTTCCTGGACCGGCCGAGCGCGTTCGCGCACCTGGCCGCCGCGGACGGCCGCAAGGACCCGCAGTCCCTGCTCCAGGTCCCCCTGCGGCACGGCCGCGCCGCGAACGTGACGGTGGTCGTCGCCGACCAACTGGACGCCCTGGACAGCCTCAGCGACGCCGTACGGCAGCACACGCGCGCGCGGGTCGTCCTCGGCCCGGCCACGGCGGACGAGCTGGCGACGGTGCTCGGCGTCCCCCCGCACACCACGCCCGTGGAGCAGGTGCCGCCCGGCCGGGGATACGCCCGCCTGGGCACCGGACCGGTGCACCGCCTCCAGGTCCCGGCCACGCCGGACCCCTACGACGACGCGACGAGCGACGCCCACCGGAAGGCCGTGCTCGACCTGCTCCCGCCGCGCACGACACCGGCGGACGGAGAGCAGGTGCCCGTGGCGGAGGAGGAGGCCGGGAGGAAGGTCTTCGAGAAGAAGGACGTCGAGGACGAACCAGAACCGGAGCGGCCGCAGGCGGACGCCGAACCGACACCGGCCGCGGCCGGGGCGGCGCCGGTCTCGGCCGAGTCGATGCCGGTCGGGGCCGATCCGACGCCTCCCTCGGCCGAGCCGACGCGGGTCGCCGTGGAGGCGACGCCGGTCCCGGTGGAAACGGCGGCGCGGGAGGTGACCGCGGTGGAGCCGGCCACGCCGGAGACGGTTCCCGCCAAGGCGGTGGCGGCCGAGACCTCCTGACGAACGCCGGTCCGACCCCGGTCCGGCGCGCGTCCCGCGCCCACCGGGCACGGGAACGGCCCGGGCCGCCATGATCCGGCGCCCGGGCCGCCCCCGTGCCCGGCGCCGCCCGCCGAAGCGCCGGTCGTCAGATCGCCACCTCCTGCGCGGTCGTCAGATCGCCACCTCCTGCGCGGTCGTCAGATCGCCACCTCCTGGGCGGTCGTCAGGGTGCCGCCTCCCGGAAGGGACGCAGAGGCGATCCGCCCACCCCCTCCCCCCGTTACGCCACGAACGTCCGCGGTGCCTCGCCGCCCCCCGCGGCCCCGTTCTCCACCAGCCGGGCCGCCGCGGCCAGGCGCGTCGCGGCCTCCTCGGCCACCGCGTCACCGACGGTGAAGGGCAGCCGGACGTAGCCCTCGAAGGCCCCGTCGACCCCGAAGCGCGGCCCCGACGGGACCCGCACCCCCACGCGCTCCCCCGCCTCCGCGAGCCGCGAACCCGAGAGGCCGCCGGTCCGCACCCACAGGGTGAGCCCGCCGCGCGGCACCTCGAACTCCCAGCCGGGCAGTTCCCGGCGTACGGCGGCCACCAGCTCGTCCCTGTTCCGCCGGGCCTGCTCGCGCCGCACCTGGACGGCCTGCTCCCAGCCCCCCGTACTGAACAGCCAGTTCACGGCGAGCTGCTCGAGTACCGGCGTGCCCAGGTCGGCGTACGCGCGCGCGGCGACCAGGCTGCGGATCACGTCGGGCGCGGCCCGCACCCAGCCGATGCGCATCCCGGCCCAGAAGGCCTTGCTGGCGGAGCCGACGGTGACCACCGTGGACCCGGCCGGGTCGAAGGCGCAGACGGGGCGCGGCATCTCGACCCCGTCGTCCAGCCACAGCTCGCTCATCGTCTCGTCGGCCACGAGCACCGTCCCCGCCGAGCGGGCCGCGTCCACCAGCCGTCGCCGCTGGTCCTCGTCGGCGAGCGCGCCGGTGGGGTTGTGGAAGTCGGCGACGACGTACGCGATGCGGGGAGCGGACTCGCGCAGCACCTGGCGCCAGCGGTCCACGTCCCAGCCGGTGAGCCCCTCGGCCATCGCGACGGGGACCAGCCGGGCCCCGGCCTCGCGCATCAACTGCAGGATGTTGGCGTACGAGGGCGACTCGACGGCGATGCGCTCGCCGCGCCCCCCGAAGAGGTGGCAGATGGCGTCGATCGCACCCATCGCCCCGGTGGTCACCATGATCTGTTCGGGCATGGTCGGGATCCCGCGCGCGGTGTAGCGCTCGGCGATCATGGCACGCAGCGCGGGCAGCCCGGCCGGGTAGTCGCCGTGGGTGTGCGCGTAGGGGGGAAGCTCCTCCAGGGCGCCCTGCACGGCCCGGGTGAGCCAGGGCTCGGGCGCGGGGAGCGCCGCGCAGCCGAGGTCGATCACCGAGCCGAGGGCCTCGGGCGGCAGCGGCTCCAGACCGCGCGCCGGCAGGGGGTTCCCGGCCGGCACCGCGGTCCAGCTTCCCGCGCCGCGCCGGGACTCCAGGAAGCCCTCGGCGCGCAGCGCCTCGTAGGCGGCGGCGACGGTGGTGCGGCTGACGGTCAGGGCCAGGGCCAGCTCGCGTTCGGCGGGCAGCCGGGCGGCGACCGGCACGCGTCCCTCGAGCACCAGCAGCCGGATGCCGTCGGCGAGCGCGCGGTAGGCGGGCGGGCGACGGGTGCCGGGCCCGGCCGGACGGTCCTGCTGGGAGCCGAGCAGCCGAGCGAGCTGCCCCGCCCCCACAGCAGAGGTCCACTGCGCCATGGAAATCAGTCCACCTTCCCCGAATTGGCCATGGTTGGCTCTCCTTCTCAAGCCACAGGGTGTCATGCAGCAGGCCACTACCACCACACAGGGGGCACGACTTGTCCAGGCAGACCGGGCAGCGGCATCTCACGCGGCGACTGACACAGCTCTTCGGCGGTCTCGTGCTGTACGGCGCGAGTTCGGCGCTCCTGGTCAGGTCGGGACTGGGTCTGGAGCCGTGGAACGTGCTCCACCAGGGCCTCTCGGAGCGCACCGGCCTGCCGATGGGCGTGGTGCTGACCCTGCTGGGCGCGGCGATCCTGCTGCTGTGGATCCCGCTGCGCCAGCGCCCGGGCCTCGGCACGGTCTCCAACGTGCTGGTGATCGGCGCCGCGATGGACGCGACGCTGGCCGTCGTGCCCGACGCCCACGGCTGGACGCTGCGCATCGCCATGATGGTGGCGGGGATCGTCCTGAACGGGGCGGCGACCGGGCTGTACATCGCCGCACGGTTCGGTCCGGGCCCGCGCGACGGCCTGATGACCGGGCTGAACCGGCGCACGGGGCTCTCGGTGCGCCTGGTGCGCACGGCGGTCGAGATCACCGTCGTGGCCACGGGCTTCACCCTCGGCGGCACGGTCGGCGTCGGCACCTTGCTGTACGCCGTGACGATCGGCCCGCTCGCGCAGGTGTTCCTGCGCGTGTTCGCCGTCCCGTCGGCATCCGGCGGCAGCACGGTGGTTGCCACCGCTCAACCCCGCCGCGCGATACTGCGTCGGTGAGCACCCCGATACGCCACCCCCGCCATCCCTATCTGGACCATCCCGGCCCGATCGCCTTCGCCCACCGGGGCGGGGCCGCGGGCGGCCTGGAGAACACGCTGCGGCAGTTCCGGCGGGCGGCAGAGGCGGGCTACCGCTACATCGAGACGGACGTCCATGCCACGCGGGACGGGAAGCTCGTCGCCTTCCACGACGCGACCTTGGACCGGATGACGGACGGGGCCGGGCGGATCGCCGACCTCTCGTGGGAGAGGGTGCGCCGCGCGCGCGTGGCGGGCGAGGAGCCGGTGCCGCTCTTCGAGGAGCTGCTGGACACCTTCCCCGAGGTGCGCTGGAACATCGACGTGAAGGCCGAGACCGCGCTGCTGCCGCTGCTGGAGCTGATCGGCCGGACGAACGCCTGGGACCGGGTCTGCGTCGGCTCGTTCTCCGAGGCCCGCGTCGTGCGCGCCCAGCGCCTGGCCGGCCCGCGCCTGGCCACCTCGTACGGCACCCGGGGCGTCCTCAATCTGCGGCTGCGCTCCTGGGGCGTCCCGGCCTCGCTGCGCCGCTCGGCGGTGGCCGCGCAGGTGCCCGAGGTCCAGTCGGGCATCCAGGTGGTCGACCACCGCTTCCTGCGCGCCGCCCACGCGCGCGGGCTCCAGGTGCACGTGTGGACGGTGAACGATCCCGACCGCATGCACCGGCTCCTGGACCTGGGAGTGGATGGCATCATGACCGATCACATCGACACACTGCGCAGGGTCATGGAGGACCGCGGCGTCTGGGTCTGAGACGGTCCGGGACCGTCCGGGATCCGCGACCGAGCCCCCGGGATCGCGCTTTCACGGGGAAGCGAGGGCACGGGTGGGCACCGACACCCTGCGGACGGAAGCGGCCGACGGCGCCGACGGCAGGCGGCGCGAACAGCGCGGCTGGTACTTCTACGACTGGGCGTGCTCCGTCTACTCCACGAGCGTGCTCACCGTGTTCCTGGGGCCCTACCTGACGTCGGTCGCCGAGTCGGCGGCGGACCCGGAGGGATACGTCCACCCGCTCGGCATACCCGTGCGCGCCGGGTCGTTCTTCGCGTACTCGGTGTCGCTGTCGGTGATCGTGGCGGTGCTGGTGATGCCCCTGGTGGGGGCCGCGGCCGACCGCTCGGGCCGCAAGAAGCCGCTGCTGGCCGCCGCCGCGTACACCGGGGCCGCGGCCACGACCTGCATGTTCCTCCTCGACGGCGACCGCTACCTGCTCGGCGGTCTGCTCCTGGTCGTCGCCAACGCCGCTCAGTCGGTGGCGATGATGCTCTACAACTCCTACCTGCCGCAGATCGCCCCGCCCGAGGAACGCGACGCGGTCTCCTCCCGCGGCTGGGCCTTCGGGTACGCGGCGGGGGCCCTGGTGCTGATCGCGAACCTGATCCTCTACACGGCCCACGACTCCTTCGGGCTGAGCGAGAGCGCCGCGGTCCGTGTCTGCCTGGCGTCGGCCGGTCTGTGGTGGGGCGCCTTCGCGCTCATCCCGCTACGGCGGCTGCGGGACCGGCGCGCTCCCGCACGGGAGTCCGCCCTGCCCGGGTTCCGGCAGCTCGCGGCGACCGTCCGCGACATGCGGCGCCGTCCTTTGACGCTGGCCTTCCTGCTGGCGTACCTCGTCTACAACGACGGCATCCAGACGGTGATCTCCCAGGCCTCGGTGTACGGCTCCAGGGAACTGGACCTCGGACAGTCCACGCTCATCGTGGCCGTCCTGCTGGTCCAGCTCCTGGCGGTGGCGGGCGCGCTGGCGCTGGGCCGGCTGGCCCGGACGTACGGGGCGAAGCGCACGATCCTCGGGTCGCTGGTGGCCTGGACCGTGACGCTCGCGGCCGGGTACTTCCTGCCGGCCGGCGAGCCGGTGTGGTTCTTCGTGCTGGCCGCCGGGATCGGTCTCGTCCTGGGCGGCAGCCAGGCGCTGTCCCGCTCGCTTTTCTCCCACCTGGTGCCGCCCGGCAAGGAGGCCGAGTACTTCTCGGCGTACGAGCTGAGCGACCGCGGGATGAGCTGGCTCGGGCCGCTGCTGTTCGGCCTCACCTACCAGCTCACCGGGAGCTACCGGGACGCGATCATCTCGCTGGTGGCCTTCTTCGTCATCGGTTTCGCCCTGCTCGCGCGGGTCCCGGTGCGGCGGGCGATCGGCGACGCGGGCAACCCGGTACCCGAAAGGATTTAGCACTCGGCGCGAAAGGGCTGTAGTGTACGCGTTTGGCCTGCCAGGCGTACCGTTACTGCGCGTCAAAGGTGCCGAAACGCTATGTCGCATCTGTTTGCAGAGGTGACAAACCGGACGTCGGCGGGTACTGCACTGGTTGCAAGGCTGCGACTGCGACGGCGACGCAGACGCCCGGAACGGGAGTCGGGACGGGAATCTTTACCGCCGCCCGGACGTTGACCGGATGACGACGACAGCGACACCTGTCCTGTGGGCGACAAGCCCGGGAGGCACGATTCATGAGTGAGCGAGCTCTTCGCGGCACGCGCCTCGTGGTGACCAGCTACGAGACGGACCGCGGCATCGACCTGGCCCCGCGCCAGGCCGTGGAGTACGCATGCGAGAAGGGGCATCGATTCGAGATGCCCTTCTCGGTCGAGGCGGAGATCCCGCCGGAGTGGGAGTGCAAGGTCTGCGGGGCCCAGGCACTCCTGGTGGATGGCGACGGCCCTGAGGAGAAGAAGGCCAAGCCCGCGCGTACGCACTGGGACATGCTGATGGAGCGGCGCACCCGCGAGGAACTCGAAGAGGTCCTCGAGGAGCGGCTGGCGGTTCTGCGCTCCGGCGCGATGAACATCGCGGTACATCCGCGAGACAGCCGCAAGAGTGCGTAGCCGGACCCCGTAGAGAGCACAGACAGCACAACCGAACACCGCGGGTGCCGTACGTGATTCCACGTACGGCACCCGCGGTTTTTGTGTCTGTCGGCGGAGCTCAGCGCGTCAGCGGAGGGCGGGGGTCCCGCGGTGCGTCGTCCGGGTCGTCCCGTATGACCTCGCCCTGGACGACCTTGCCGTCCGGCTGGTGCATGCGGGCCTGACGGAAGGCGTCGCCCAGGGTGCCCGGTGCGGCCTCGCGGAGCTTGCGCTCCACCGTCCGCTCCGCGTAGCGGCTCACGGCCTTCTGGACCGGGGGCAGCAGCATGAGCAGGCCCAGCGCGTCCGAGACCAGGCCGGGGAGTATCAGCAGCAGCCCGCCCAGCATCATCAGGCCGTTGCCCTCGCTGTTCGGGCGGGCCTCGGGCAGGACGCCGGCCTGCTGCTGTTGCAGCGTCTCCGTCAGGTTCCGGAACGCCCGGCGGCCCGCACTCTTGATCACTACGGATCCCAGGACGATGCCGCCCACCAGCAACAGGAACACCACGAACCCGCTGGAGGCACCCGCGACCACGGTCAGCAGCCAGATCTCCAGCACGAGCCACGCGGCGATGCCCAGCGGCAGGAACGTGCGCAGCCTGGAGCGCGAGGGCCGGGCGGGGGACCTGGGGGTCTGAGCGCCAGTCGTCATACCCCCAGTGTGCCTGGCCCCGGCTCAGCGCGGCATAAGGGGACGATCAGGCGTTCTTGTCAGGCGCCTGTGCCGACTTGCCACCCGGTTCCGCCGGCTTCGCGGCAGCGGTGTCGGCCGGCTTCGCGGCAGTCGTGTCGGCCGGCTTCGCGGCAACCGTGTCGGCCGGCCTCCCGTCCGCGTCGTTCACCGGCTCGTCCGCCGAGGCTCCGGCGGGCGCGCCGGTCGGCCCACCCGCCGCCCCGTCGGGCTGCCTGTCCCGGCCCAGGACCTTGCCGACCCGCTCCCCCACACCCCACGTGGTGACCCGCCACAGCGCCTCCACGAGGATGTCGCGGCTCATCTTGGAGTCGCCGAGTTCCCGCTCGACGAACGTGATCGGCACCTCGACGACGTGGTAGCCCGCCTTGATCGCCCGGCGGGCGAGGTCGACCTGGAAGCAGTAGCCCTGCGAGGACACCTCGTCCAGGCCGAGCCCTTCCAGGGTCTCGCGGCGGAAGGCCCGGTAACCGCCCGTGATGTCGCGCAGCGGCAGGTCCAGCGCGAGGCGCGAGTACATGCTGCCCCCGCGGGAGATGAACTCGCGGGACTTGGGCCAGTTCACCACCCGGCCGCCGGGCACCCAGCGGGAGCCCAGCACCAGGTCGGCGCCCTTGAGGGCGGTCAGCAGGCGGGGCAGCTCCTCGGGCTGGTGGGAGCCGTCGGCGTCCATCTCGATCAGCACGCCGTAACCGTGCTCCAGGCCCCAGCGGAAGCCCGCGAGGTAGGCGGCACCCAGGCCCTCCTTGCCCTTGCGGTGCAGGACCTGGACATGGTCGTCCTCGGCGGCCAGCTCGTCGGCGAGCTTGCCCGTGCCGTCGGGGCTGTTGTCGTCGGCGACCAGAACGTGCGCCTCGGGGACCGCCTCACGCACGCGCGCGACGATCGCCTTGATGTTCTCCGCCTCGTTGTAGGTCGGAATGATCACCAAGGCCGTACCCAGGGGGCCGAACCGCCTCCCCTGCCCCGCTTCCGCGGGCGTCTCGTCGCCGTCGTTCACCGCTGCCCCTTCGTGTCCGTACGCAGAGGACCACCATAATGGCCGCGGCCTGCGGTGACGTGACGGGACGTCCGTACGGTGGTGTCGTTTCCCCAGGACCGGGGTAGGGATGGCCGATTAAAGCCGTTTGCACGGCGGATGGGGGCCCGGCGCCCTTCGGGCCGACCCGGGACCCGCCGGCTGCGGGTCGACCTAGGCCGTTGTCTACTGAGCGCCCGGGCCCCACCCGGGTCACACCTCCCGACCGGCCGGAACGTTCCCTCGTCGCGGCGCGAGCGCTGGGCCTGGCTCCCAGTGACGGTGCCCCGGTGCGGCACACCGCCCCTGACCCAGCGGCGCCGCGACGCGTACGCGGAAGATTCCCCGGTCGGGCGTCCGGTGGTGGACTCGGCCGAACCTACCGGCCCCCCGCCGTCGCCTGTCAACAGTCGTTCGACCTGCGGCTTCCGTGCCAAAGCCCAGGTCAGGGCCGAGGACGCGCAGGTCGTACCCGGGAGAAGATCATCGCCCCGTCGGCCGTGGAGATCACTCGCCCGGCCGTACGAAGACCGTGCGGCCGCCGACCACGGTGCGCAGGCAGACGGGCAGGTCCCGGCCCGGAGTCAGATCGGGCAGGCCGGGCGTGCCCGAGCGCGGGTCGGTCGACCAGCGTGCCACCCGGTCGTCGGGGGCCTGGACCACGAGCTCGCCGGTACGCCACACGGCGTAGTCGGCGGGCGCGCCCGGCACCAGGACGCCGGCGTCGTCGCGGCCGATCGCCCGCCAGCCGCCGCGCGTGTGCGCCGTGAACGCCGCGCGCACGGAGACGCGGTGCTCCGGCGTGCGGTGGAAGGCGGCGGCCCGGACGGTACCCCACGGGTCGAGGGGCGTGACCGGGCTGTCGGAGCCGAAGGCGAGCGGGACACCGGCGCGCAGCAGGGCCGCGTAGGGGTTCAGGGAGCGGGCCCGCCCGGCACCCAGGCGCTGGGCGTACATGCCGTCCTCGCCGCCCCACAACGCGTCGAAGGCGGGTTGCACGGAAGCGGTCAGGCCCAGTTCGGCGAAGGCCGCGACGGTCTCGGGGGTGAGCATCTCGGCGTGTTCGACGCGGTGGCGGGCGGCGCGGACGCGGGCGAGGCCGACCTTGTCGACGGCTGCGCGCACGCCCTCCACCACGGCGGTGACTGCGGCGTCGCCGATGGCGTGGAAGCCCGCCTGGAGGCCGGCCTCGGTGCAGGCCACGACGTGCGCGGCGACGGCGGCGGCGTCCAGATAGGCGGTGCCGGTGTGGTCGGCGTCGGCGTACGGCTGATGCAGGCAGGCGGTGTGCGAGCCGAGGGCGCCGTCCACGAAGAGGTCGCCGGCCGCGCCGATGGCGCCCAGCTCCCTCGCCTTGTCGGCGTCCTGTTCGGCCCAGTAGCCGATCACGCGCGGCCCGGCCTCCTCGGCCGCCAGCCGGAGCAGGCCGGTGAGATCGTCCTCGGAGGAGATCTCCGGCCCTGCGCACTCGTGAACGGTTCCGATGCCCAGCGAGACGGCGTGCGAGAGGGCGGCGCGCTGGGCCTCGGTGCGCTGGGCGGGGGCGACGGCCCCGAGGGCGGCAGCGCGTACGGCGTGGTGGGCGGCGGCGGTGAGCGGGCCGTCGACGCGGGTGACGCCAGCGGGGGCCAGGTCGAGCAGTACGGTGGTGACGACGGCCGAGTGAACGTCGATACGGCTGAGGTAGAGGGGGCGGCCGCCGGTGGCCGCGTCCAGTTCGGCGCGCGTCGGGGGCAGGCCGTCGGGCCAGCGGGAGGCGTCCCAGCCGTGGCCGAGGAGGACCCGGTCGTCCGGGCGCGCCGCGGCGAAGTCCCGTACGAGAGCGAGGGCCGCCTCGCGGGTGGGGGCACCGGAGAGGTCCAGGCCGGTGAGGGCGAGGCCGGTGGAGGTGGTGTGCACGTGTGCGTCGGTGAACGCCGGGGTGACCAGGGCGCCGTCCAGATCGATCACCTCGTCCACACCGTCCGCGAAGGCGTCCGCGGCGCCCTCGGAGCCGACCCAGGCGACCTGTCCGCGTTCGACGACCATGGCGGTCGCGAAGGGGTCGGCGGGACTGTGGACCTCGCCGCGGCGCAGCAGGACGGTCGTGGACGGGGTGGTGGGCTCACTCATGGACACCAGTCTCGCCCCTCACGCGGACGGCTTGGCACGCAGGTCGGCGCCGCGCGGGAGTCGGGGCGTCCTTCGACGGCCGGATCCGCGACGCCGGGGCCGCGGCCGCCGGTCAGATCCGCGGCGGCCGGGACTCGTAGGGCGTCGACAGCACCACGGTGGTCCGCGTGGAGACCCCGGCGAGGGAGCGCACCCGGGCGAGCAGTTCCTCCAGTTCGTGCGGGGTCGACACGCGCACCTTGAGGATGTAGTTCTCGTCGCCCGCCACGCTGTGGCAGGCCTCGATCTCGGGGACGCCGGCCAGGCGGTCCGCGATGTCGTCGGGGGCGCTGGGGTCGAACGGTTTCACCGAGATGAAGGCGGTGATCGGCAGTCCGACGGCCTCCGGGTCGACGACCGCGGCATAGCCGCGGACGACGCCACGCTGTTCCAGCCGCCGCACCCGCTGGTGCACGGCCGACGTGGACAGGCCCGTGGCCTTGCCCAGGTCTGTGTAGCTCATCCGCCCGTCCTTGACGAGCAGCTGCACGATCCGTCGGTCCAGCTCCTCCATGGCGCAAGAACCTACAGTGCGGTTGATCTCCTCGGATACCTGGGCAGCCCAGGTCATGCCCGGTTCGTGATGTGAGGGGGAGCCGGCCGGCGGTCCGGGCGGGGACAAATGCGCCGCACGGGGCACCTGCGAGCGGCATGTGACGAAGACCACACCTTCCGAACGGTCTCCGTGATCCTCTCGTGATTACCCCGGATTGGGGACGGGAAGTGCTTGCTGTGGTCGAGGCCGCAGTGCCGTCACGACCCAGCCCGAGGGGGAGAATCCCATGCAGAGTCTTAAGCGCCCTGGACGTACCACGCCCAAGCGGCAGCAGCCGGTCGTCGAGCCCGTATCGGAGGGCGTCGAACCCGACGCCTTCGACGACGAGGAACTCGACACCTACGACACCTTCGAGATGTACCGGGTGATCTGCCCGGACTGCGCGCAGCCCATCGCCCTGCTGGCGGACGAGGAGGTGCTGCCGGAACACGCGCTGTGCGCCTCGCCGTGGAACCCGTTCGGGCTCTCGGTCTGCGTCGGCACCGGCCGCCGGGCCACCGAGGCGCGTCCCGCGGACGAGTCGTTCCAGCCCCACGAGCAGGACACCGCCCTGCTGTTGACGCTCCCCCAGGGCCTCGACTGGCGGACCCAGCCCTTCTCCCACGTCGGCGGTCCGGGCTCGCGCCCGATGCGTGTGCCGACGATGCGGCGCGAAGCGGCCTGAGCCGCCCGGGCACTCGCCGTCCGGGGGACGCCGCCCGATTCCGCCGACCCGCCCGCGCCGTGGCCCGTGGCAGGCCGCCGTGGTGCGGGTCGGCGTGTTCCGGCACGTGCGGCCCGGTCGGGCCGATGGCCGGCGACGGTACGTCAGGTCCGTTCCGGCAGGCAACGGTGACTCGGCGGTGGGTACGCCCGCGAACTCACGCTCGATTCCGCGGGCCGGTGACCTGTCCGCGTTTGCCGCGTTGCCCGGGTATGACCCCCACGTACTCGGCGACCGACCGTCGGCGCCGCGTGTTCGTCCCGGTGCCGGCGGGACCGGTCCCGCCGGCACCGCAGGTCCCGGACCCGCCGATCTACCGTGAGCTGATGCGGGCCTGGGCCGCTCGCGGCCGCACCCTGCCGGGGCGCCACGACCCGGAGTGGGTCCGGCTCGCGGCGCCTCCGCGCGGGCTCGGGGACTTCTTCGCCACCGGGGACTTCTTCACCACCGGAGACCTGTTCGCCACGGGCGACGCCCGCGTCACCGGCGCCTTCAGCGTCCCTCTGGCCCCGCGAGGTGACGGGCGATGACCATCCGCTGGATCTGGTTGGTGCCCTCGACGATCTGCAGCACCTTGGCCTCGCGCATGTACCGCTCGGCCGGGAAGTCCGCGGTGTAGCCGTACCCGCCGAGGATCTGCACGGCGTCGGTGGTCACCCGCATCGCCGTGTCGGTGCAGTGCAGCTTGGCCATGGCGGCCTGCTTGGCGAAGGGCAGTCCCGCGTCGCGCAGCCGTGCCGCGGTCAGGTACAGCGCGCGGCCGGCCTCGATCTGGGTCGCCATGTCGGCGAGCATGAAGCGCAGCCCCTGGAAGTCGGCGATCGGTTTGCCGAACTGCCGCCGGTCGGCCGCGTAGGACACCGCTTGGTCCAGCGCCGCCTGGGCCACGCCGATCGCGCAGGCGGCGATACCGAGCCGTCCGGAGTCGAGCGCGGACAGGGCGATCGCGAAGCCCTGGCCCTCGTCCCCCAGGCGCCGGGTGTCGCAGACCCGTACGCCGTCGAGGTGGACCTGCGCGGTGGGCGAGCCCTTCAGCCCCATCTTCTTCTCGGGCACCGCGGCGCTCAGCCCCTCGGCGTCGCCGGGGACGAGGAAGGCGGTGATCCCGCGCGGCCCCTCCTCCCCCGTGCGTGCCATGACGGTGTAGAAGTCGGCGATGCCGCCGTGCGTGATCCACGCCTTGGTTCCGGTGAGCACCCAGTCGTCACCGTCCCGCACGGCCTTGGTGCGCAGCGAGGCGGCGTCCGAGCCGGAGGCGGGTTCGGAGAGGCAGTAGGCGCCGAGCAGGCCGCCGCCGAGCATCGCGGGCAGATGCTCGATCTGCTGCTCCTTGGTGCCGTAGGCGGCGAGCGCGTAGGAGGCGAGCGTGTGCACGCTGACGCCGAGACCGACGGTGAGCCGGGCCGCGGCGAGTTCTTCGAGGACCTGGAGGTAGACCTCGTACGGCTGCTCGCCGCCGCCGTACTCGGCGTCGTAGGGCAGGCCGAGCAGGCCGGAGTCGGAGAGCAGGGTGAAGACCGCGCGCGGGAAGCGTCCGACGTCCTCCTCCTCGGCCGCGCTCGGGGCGATCTCACGCTGCGCGATGTCGCGGACGAGCGAGATCAGGTCCCGTGCCTCGTCCGTGGGCAGTTGCCGGTCCACCGGCTGCGGGGCGCGGTCGGGCATGTCGACGCTCTCCTCCCTGTCGGGCACATCGGCGGTTGTGCGCCTTGGGTGGAGGCGGCTCCGCCGGGTCGTTCGGGCCTGGCCGATGCTCGCACTCCCGGGTCGCGGAAGCTGCTGACCAGCGGCTGTGCGCTGTGAGTATGCCCGATTGGAGGCATGGAGTCACCAGTTAACGACCGCTTACTTCAAGAAATGTTCGACCGCCGCGACAGGACCCGATCCGGCCCCCACGCCGGGAACATGGTCCGAACCATTGACCGCACTGGTCTAGTCCTCCTACGGTGACGGCCCGAGCGCCTTACCGCGTTCATGCCAATCGGCGCGCGTTTCCCTCTTCCCCCACGAGGAGACACCCGATGCACGTCCCGCACCTCCCCGGCGTCCGCCACCTCCGGACGCTCCTCTCCGCCCTGTGTTCCGTCGCCCTCGGCGCGGGACTGCTGGCCGGCGCGTCCACGGCCACGGCCGCTCCGGCGGCGCCCGCCGCGGCCGGTTCGCAGGCCGCGGCCGGTTCGAAGGTCGTCGGCTACTTCACCGAATGGGGCACCTACGACCGTAAGTACTACGTCAAGAACATCGAGACCTCCGGCTCGGCCGCCGAACTGACCCACATCAACTACGCGTTCGGCAACGTCACGGGCGGCAAGTGCGCCATGGGCGACGCCTACGCGGCGACCGATCGCGCGTACACCGCGGCCGAGTCCGTGGACGGGGTCGCCGACACCTGGGACCAGCCGCTGCGCGGCAACTTCAACCAGTTACTCAAGCTGAAGGAGAAGCACCCCGACCTCAAGATCATCTGGTCCTTCGGCGGCTGGACCTGGTCCGGCGGCTTCGCGGAGGCGGCGAAGGACCCGGCGGCGTTCGCCCGCTCCTGCCACGACCTGGTCGAGAACCCCAGGTGGGCTGACGTCTTCGACGGCATCGACATCGACTGGGAGTACCCGAACGCCTGCGGTCTGAGCTGCGACACCAGCGGACGGGACGCGTTCCCGAAGCTGATGAGCGCGCTGCGTGCCGAGTTCGGCCCGGACTACCTGGTCACCGCGGCGATCACGGCCGACGCGACGCCCGGCGGCAAGATCGACGCGGCCGACTACGCGGGCGCGGCCCAGTACGTCGACTGGTACAACCCGATGACGTACGACTTCTTCGGCGCCTGGGACGCCGCCGGTCCGACCGCCCCGCACTCGCCGCTGACCTCGTACTCCGGCATTCCGAAGGCCGGCTACCACACCTCGGCGACGATCGCGAAGCTCAGGGGCCTGGGCATCCCGGCGTCGAAGCTGCTGCTCGGCATCGGCTTCTACGGCCGGGGCTGGACCGGCGTCACCCAGTCCGCGCCCGGCGGCACCGCGACCGGCCCGGCGAAGGGGACGTACGAGAACGGCATCGAGGACTACAAGGTGCTCAAGTCCACGTGCCCGGCGACCGGCACGGTGGCCGGCACCGCGTACGCCAAGTGCGGGAACGACTGGTGGAGTTACGACACTCCGCGGACCATCGCCACCAAGATGGCGTACAAGAACCAGCAGGGTCTGGGCGGCACGTTCTTCTGGGAACTGAGCGGTGACACCGCGGACGGCGAACTGATCAGGGCGATCGACTGACCACGGCCACGGGGGCCCCCGGGCGGGGGCCGGCGCGGGCCTCCGCCCCCTCGTCCGTCAGCCGTCCCGGCGGGCGGGAGCCGGGGCCGGGTAGGCGGGGTCCAGCTCCTCGATGGCGCGCAGGGTTCCGCCGAGCGACTTCACCAGCAGGTCGCGCATGGTCTCGCGGGGCAGTTCGGGACGGCCGATCCAGTCGAGGGTGGCGCCCTCGACGCCGCACACCCAGGAGAGCAGCCCCATACGGGCCAGTTGTCCGATGTCGGAGCGGCCGTACGCCCCTTCGGCGATGGTGACGACTATCGCCTCGCGGACGCCGTCCCGGATGGCGTGCACCTCGGCGTCGAAACCGACTCCGCCGCTGACGATCGTGCGGTAGGCGGCCTGGTTCTGCTCGGCGTAGCGCAGATAGCCCTCGATGGTGCGGTGGACGCGGTCCACCTGGGGCAGTTCGGTGCCGCGCGCCGCGGTGGTGACCAGGTCGGCGACGGAGTCCTGGATGATCGCCAGGTAGTAGCCCCGCTTGGACTGGAAGTAGTAGTAGATCAGCCCTTTGGCGACATGCGCCTGGCGGGCGATGTCGTCCATCGAGAGCGCGTCGTACGACGTGTCGGCGAACAGCCTTCGCCCGATGGCGATGAGTTCGGCGCGGCGTGCCGCCGAGCGCTCCGTGCCGCGCGCCCGGGGACGGGCGTCGGCACGCTGTTGACTGATATTCAATTTCGACCCTGGTCTCCTACGGGCGGCGGGACATCCGCAGTATTGCAGGTCGGTTCGTGGGGCAGGTCACACGACGGTCACGTCACAGCAGGCCGAGCTGCACCACGAGCATCGCCATCACCACGACGAGGGTCCAGCCCATGACGTGCTCGAAGATCTTCGGGCCGTCGTCCTTGGGGCCGCCGGTGCGGACACGGGTGGCGGTGGCGGTGTGTGCGGTCATGGCTTCTCGCTGCTCTCGACGTTGGGTGGACTGCGCCCGGAGGCTCCCCTCGCGGTGACCCTGTCCACCTTGCCACCGTGAGCGGCTTTCGCGGCCGAGACCTCGGTCACAGCGACGACCCCCGGAGTGCTGCGGTTCCGGGGGCCGTCGTCACGGGCGGGCACGGGCGGGCACGGGCGGGGAGACAGCGGGTCAGCGCACGCCCACCGCCGCGAGGGCCCTGCGCTGGCGGGGGTTCGGATGGGCCGGGAAGTACAGGTAGCAGACGCCACCGGTGCCGGAGACGACCTTGCCGCTCGCGTTGTACCGCTTGGTCCTGAGCCAGATGTTCTCCCACTCGCGCCGTTTGTAGACACGGCGCACGGCCTCGTTGTCGTCCGAGGCGGGGTCGTTGGCGATCACGTCGCCGTCGGCGGTGAAGCCGATCACGGTCATCAGGTGCCCCGAGGTGCCGTAGCCGGCCCCGGTCAGCTCCTCCTCCAAAAAGGACTGGGACGTTATGGCCGGGATACCGGCCGCGATCAGCGTCTCCAGGTCGGTGAGGGAACCGAGGCGCGTGACCACGCCCTCAAGGCCCTTGAAGGTGGCCGCGTAGGCGGCGTTGAAGGGCCAGTTGCCGCAGCCCGCGTACTGGTAGTCGTACGTGTACCTGGCCGCGTGGCAGACCTGCGGGTCGGCGTACGAGGGATCGACCCAGGCGAGCTGCTCGTCGGTGAGCCGGCCGCCCCAGTACTCGATGATCATCTGCGAGGAGGTGGGGCTGCACCAGGCCTCGCCGCCGTTGTCGTACTCGGGGTACTGGCCCTTGTGGATCTCCTGCGAGTACCGCGGAACGCGCAGCTCCCGGGCGAGGCCCGGGGCGGAGGCCGGGACGGTGAAGCGGTCGGGGATGTCGGAGCCCATGGCACCGAGCCGCCAGACGGTGGGCGTCGCCCTCGCGCCGGGGCGGCGGTGGAGGGTGAGCCTGAGCCGGTAGGAGGCCAGGCGCAGGCCGGTGGAGGCGTCGTCGACGGCGAACGTGTCCGTCCACACGCTGCTCCTGCCGTCGCCCTGGTCGTCGACCGAGGTCCGCCGGATGTCCCGGTCTCCGTCGCCGGACGCCCAGCGGCCCATCACGTACCAGGGTGTGTCCGTGCCGTCGGAGTAGGTGCCCTTGAGTTCGACCTGGATCCAGGTGCCGCTCGGGGTGTGCGCGTTCCAGGAGGCGATGACCTCGGTCGAGGGCACGGCGAGCCGGTGCACGGGCGAGGTCCAGGTCGCGTACTCCCAGGCGGTGGTCCCGCCGGTGTGCGGGTCGGTGTAGTCGGTGGTGCCGGCCGGGGTGCCGATCACGACACCGGGCCGGGCGCCCGCGACGGCGCGCGCGCCCCGCGCGGTCCCGCTCCGCCAGTCGCGGAACGTGGTCCAGGCGCGGTGGTCGACCTGTCGGGCGGTGGCACGGTCGGGGTCCGCGCCGCCGGTGCCCGGGCCCGTGCCGGGCACGGCGTCGGCGGTGGCCGGGATCGCGCTGCCCGCCACGGCTGCGGCGACGGCTGCGGCCAAGACGGTTCTGCGGGACGGCTGTTCGGCTCTGCTCATGGGCGGAAGACCCCCAGGTGTCCGGGTCGGGCGGGTCCGTTGCACGGTTGTGCGCCAACTATGGCCGCAGGCGCCCACTCCTGCCAGCACCTCTGCGCCCGCCACGCCATGATTATTGGTATCGACCAGTGGCGTGGGCTCGGGGCCGAGGAGGAGTACGGCGGCGGGAGGGGGTGGGCCCGGCGTCACGGACCACGTGGCCGGCCCCGGCCCGTCGGATCGGCTGGGTGCGAACCGCGTGCGCGCGCCGGGGCGGGTTCGGTGGACGCGACCGGCGTCGGGCGTGACCGGTACCGGCCTTGGAGGCGTGGCCGGAGGCCGGATATGCCGGAGCCGGCGGGGAGACGCCACGCCGGTCGCGAGGCGCGACGCCCGCCGGGATACACACACCGGCCGCAAGACGCCACGCCGGCCGGGACACACCACCGGCCGCAAGACGCCACGCCGGCCGGGACACACCACCGGTCGCGGGGCGCCACGTCGGCCGGGAGACGCCACGCCGGCCGAGCGAGCGGGCGGGGAGGCGGGGAGGGCGGCGCCTCGCGAGGTGGCCGGGGTAGTCCGGGCGGCCGGGACTGCGGCGGACACGGTTAGAGTGCGGGCGAACGATGTCCGCCCCCTCGCGCCCGGGAACCGCCATCCACGACCTCGCAGCCCGGATCCACCGGCTTCCCCCCTCCTGCGGGCCCGTGCGTCTGGTCGGCGTCGACGGGTACGCCGGCTCCGGGAAGTCCACGTTCGCCGGACGGTTGGCCGCCGAGCTGGGCCGCGTGCCGGTACTGCACCTCGACGACATCGCCAGTCACGAGGAACTGTTCCACTGGACCGGGCGGCTGCTGAGCCAGGTGATCGAGCCCCTGCGACGCGGGGACACCGCGCACTACGCCCCCTACGACTGGCGGAGGCGGTCCTTCGGCGCGCCCCGCCCGCTGCCGCCGGCCCGCGTGGTCGTGGTGGAGGGCGTGGGGGCCGGCCGCGAGGCGCTGCGCCCGTACCTGGCCCACCTGCTCTGGATGGAGCTGCCGCGCGAGGAGGCGTGGGCCCGCGGGCGGGCGCGCGACGGAGCGGAGCAGCGGACGTTCTGGGACGATTGGATCCCGGCGGAGCGCCGACACTTCGCCGACGACCCTTCGCGCCCCTTCGCGCATCTTCTGGTACGGCAGAGGGAGAAGGGGTACGAGGTGGTTCCGGGACCTGCGGGAACCGCCTCACCGAGCCACTTCCTCACGCAGGGTGACGGACCGTCCGCAATGTGCTGAACTCGTGAAGATCACTGCCCGGCTGGCGCTCGGAGTGCCTCAACTCCGCTTGACCCGGGGACCGTACAGGTCTTACGTTCTGGATATGCGGCCACTCGGAGCCGCCCGCAGACGCGAAGCCCCCGGTTGTTCCCCCGTGACCGGGGGCTTCGTTCTGCCCTGAGCCCGGTTTCCTGCTGCTCGGCGGCGCGAATCGCTCACCCTCGGTCACCATTCCGTACGCTCCCCGTCCACTCCCACCTCGCGCAACGGCCTGCCCCGGCACCCTTCGGAGGAGGGACCGCCGCGGGTACGATGCCCTCGGTGCGACCTACGGGCGGTTGCCGCGCGCACCTTGCAACTCCGGTCCTCGGCGCAGCCGTTGGCCGAGGCGGTCGGCGGGCGACGGCTCGGCGGCATACCGACGGGGGCACGGTACGTGGGGGACGGGATGGACTTCGGCACGCAGGGCGCACAGGCCCCGGCCGACCTCGCCTGGCTGCGCGGCGTGGACGCCTACACCATGGGGGCGTATCCGCAGGCGGAGGAGGAGTTCCGGGTGGCGGTGCGCATCGATCCCACGATGGCCGACGGCTGGCTGGGACTGCACGCGCTGCGCGTCGACACCACCAACGCGCTGCTGCGGATGTTCCGGCACCGGGAGCGCTTCGGCGAGCAGCGCGCCCGCCACCGTCGCACGCTCAACTCCTGGTACTGGCTGGGCTGGTGGGTGCAGCCCGTGCTGGAGAGTTCCCGCGACCTGCTGCTGGCGCACGCCTCCCACTGGCTCGACGGCCGCCACGTCCCGGAACTGGACCGGGCTCTGGCCGGGCTGCCGCCCGTGGACACCGACCCCCAGGTGCGCTTCCTGCACGCCTGCCGCGCCTACCTCGTCAAGGACTGGGAACAGCTCGTCCGGCACACCGACCCACTGCTCGGCGACCCCCTTCTCGGCATCGAGGCCGGCCTGTTCAGCGGCATGGCCCGGGTGCGCCTGGAGATGTACGGACAGGCCGAGCCACTGCTGTCGGCGGCCCTCATGCGCTGCCGCAGCGAGCAGCCGCAGCGCAAGGAACTGCGCTACTGGCTGGCGCGGGCCCACGAGGGCACGGGCCGCAGCGCCGCGGCACTGCCCCTGTACCGGGCCGTGCACCGCGTCGACCCGGCCTTCATGGACACCTCGGCACGACTGGCCGCGATCGCCGAGAGCGACGGCTACGACGACTCCACCGATCTCGCGGGGCTCGCCCAGGCCGGTCTGGGACCGGAAGGCCTGGACGGTCTCGACCCCCTCTTCGGCACCGAGGAGCGCGACCTCAAGCTCTCCGTACCCGATCCCTCGCCGGCCGCCGCACCGCTCCCCTCGCTGAGCGGTCCGTCCGTGCGCGAGAAGGCCGACGGGCCGGACCCCTCCCTGCCCACCGGCCCCACCGACCCCGCCTTACTGGAGGAGGCGCTCGCGGAGCTGGAGCGCATGGTGGGGCTGGAGCCGGTGAAGCGCCAGGTCAAGGCCCTGTCCGCACAACTGAACATGGCGCGGCTGAGGGCCGGGCAGGGTCTGCCGGTCCAGCCGCCAAAGCGGCACTTCGTCTTCTCCGGCCCCTCCGGCACCGGCAAGACCACCGTGGCCCGCATCCTGGGCCGTGTCTTCTACGCCCTCGGCCTGCTCGGCGGCGACCACCTGGTGGAGGCGCAGCGGGCCGACCTGGTCGGCGAGTACCTCGGCCAGACCGCCGTGAAGGCGAACGAGCTGATCGACTCCGCGCTCGGCGGCGTCCTCTTCGTCGACGAGGCGTACTCCCTGTCCAACTCCGGCTACGGCAAGGGCGACGCGTACGGCGACGAGGCGCTGCAGGTGCTGCTGAAGCGGGCCGAGGACAACCGGGACCACCTGGTGGTGATCCTGGCCGGCTATCCGGAGGGCATGGACCGGCTGCTGACCGCCAACCCCGGACTGTCCTCCCGCTTCACGACGCGGGTCGACTTCCCGTCGTACCGGCCGCTGGAGCTCACCTCGATCGGCGAGGTGCTCGCGGCCGAGAACGGGGACGTGTGGGACGAGGAGGCACTGGACGAGCTGCGGTCGATCGCCGGGCACGTGGTGGACCAGGGGTGGATCGACGAGTTGGGTAACGGGCGGTTTCTGCGGACGCTGTACGAGAAGAGCTGTGCCTATCGGGATCTGCGGTTGTCCGTGTATCCGGGGACGCTGACCCGGGATGATCTGGCGACACTGCGGTTGCCGGATCTGATGCAGGCGTACGGAGAGGTGCTGTCGGGCCGGGGGCCGCAGGATCCGTCGGCCTTGTGAGAAGCGGCTCGGCGCCTACGTCGCCAGCGTCACCTCCCGGTGGGCCGGATCCCGTACCTCCCCGACCAGCAGCTCGAGTACGTCCTCCAGCGCGACCAGACCCAGTACCTTCCCCGACGCGTCCGTCACCTGGGCCAGGTGGGTCGCCGCGCGGCGCATCACGGTGAGGGCGTCGTCGAGGGGCAGTTCGGGACGGAGTGTGGTCATCGGGCGCCAGAGGTGCTGTGGGACGGCCCGGCCGGAGTCGTCGGAGTCCATGACCAGGTCGAGGACGTCCTTGACGTGGAGGTAGCCCATGAAGGCGCCCGCCTCCGCCGCGACCGGGAAGCGCGAGTAGCCGGTGCGGGCGGTGAGGTCGACGATCCCTGCCGGTGTGACGGACGGGCTGACCGTGATCAGGGACTCGCGTGCGAGGAGCACGTCGGTGACCGGGCGGGAGCCCAGTTCCAGGGCGTCCTCCAGGCGTTCCTGCTCCTCCGGGTCGAGCAGACCCGCCTGGCCGGCGTCCTCCACCAGCCGGTTGAGCTGCTCGCTGGTGAAGACGGCCTCCACCTCGTCCTTGGGCTCGACGTGGAAAAGCCGCAGGATGCCCCGTGCGCAGGCGCCGAGCGCGGCGGTGACCGGCCGGCAGAGGCGGGCGAAGGCGACCAGGCCGGGGCTCAGCCACAGCGCGGCTTTCTCCGGGGCGGCCATCGCGAGGTTCTTCGGGACCATCTCGCCGATGACGAGGTGGCAGAAGACCACGGCGGCCAGCGCGATGACGTAGCCGAGCGGGTGGATCACGCCGTGCGGCAGGTGGATCCACTCGAAGACCGGCTCCAGCAGATGGGCGACCGTCGGTTCGGCGACCGCGCCGAGGGTGAGGGAGCAGACCGTGATGCCGAACTGGGCCGCGGCCATCATCTGCGGCAGCCGCTCCAGGCCGTACAGGACCTGGCGGGCCCGTGCGGTGCGGAGCGGTTCGATCTGGCTGCGGCGGACGGAGACGAGGGCGAACTCGGCACCGACGAAGAAGCCGTTGGCGAGCACGAGCAGCGCGGCGAAGAGGAGTTGCAGGACGCTCATCGGGCTGCCTCCGGCACGGTGACCGGCGCCGTCCGCACCAGTCGTATGCGTTCGGCGCGGTAGTGGCCGACCTGGCGGACGGAGAGGCGCCAGCCGGGGAGTTCCGCCCGGTCGCCGACGGCCGGGATACGGCCGAGCAGGTCGGCGACGAGACCGGCCACGGTCTCGTAGGGTCCCTCGGGCGCGTCGAGGCCGACGCGCCGCAGCGCGTCGACGCGGCAACTGCCGTCGACGTCCCAGGCGGGCCGGCCGTCCTCGGGCGGGGCGGGGGCGAGTTCGGGGAGGTCCAGGCCGTCGTGCTCGTCGCGGACCTCGCCGACGAGCTCCTCGACGATGTCCTCCAGGGTGACGACGCCGGCCGTGCCGCCGTACTCGTCGACGACGACCGCGATGGGCTGCTCGCTGCGCAGGCGGGTGAGCAGGGGCCTGACGGGCAGGGTCTCGGGGACCAGCAGCGCCGGGCGGGCGATACGGCCGGCGGGGGTGCGCAGCCGGTCGTGCGCGGGGACCGCGAGGGCGTCCTTGAGGTGGACCATGCCGACGATCTCGTCGATCTTCTCCCGGTAGACGGGGAAGCGGGACAGGCCGGTGGCGCGGGTCAGGTTGACCACGTCCTCTGCGGTGGCCGAGGAGTGCAGGGCACTGACCTTCACGCGCGGGGTCATGACGTGCTGCGCGGTCAGCTCGCCCAGCGACAGGGTCCGGACGAAGAGGTCGGCGGTGTCCTGTTCCAGGGCACCGGCCCGGGCCGAGTGCCGGGCCAGGGAGACCAGTTCGCCGGGGGTGCGGGCGGAGGCCAGCTCCTCGGTGGGTTCGATGCCCAGGGCGCGGACCAGGCGGTTGGCCACGGCGTTCAGCGCGGCGATCACCGGGTGGAAGAGCCGGGCGAAGGCGTGCTGCGGGCCCGCGACGAAGCGCGCGACCTGGAGCGGCTTGGACACCGCCCAGTTCTTGGGCACCAGTTCGCCGATCACCATCTGCACCGCGGAGGCCAGCAGCATGCCGACGACGACACAGACGCCGGGGACGGCGCCGTCGGGGAGGCCGGTCGCGGTGAAGGGGCCGTCCAGCAGTTGGGCGAGCGCCGGTTCGGCGAGCATGCCGACGACGAGGGAGGTGATGGTGATGCCGAGCTGGGTGCCGGAGAGCTGGAAGGACAGCTCCTTGAGGGACTCGACGACCCGGCGGGCACGTCGGTCACCGCCGGCGGCGGCCTGCTCGGCGTCGGCGCGTTCGACGGTCACCAGGCCGAACTCGGCTGCGACGAAGAAGCCGTTGGCGAGGATCAGCAGGAACGCGGCGGTCAGGAGCAGCAGGGGGGTGGTCATGATGCCGCCGCCTGTGGGAAGTCACAGCAGGGAGCGGCGCAGGTACTGCAGGACGATCCGTCCATCGCCGGAGGGAGTCACTCCTCGGTCAGCAGGAACCCCCGCGCACCGGGCGGAGCGACAGGGGTGAGGACGCGACGGCCGCGTCGTCGTTCCCAGATTAATCACGAAAAGGGTGCCCGCGGCAGGGGCGCCGCTGCCGCGTCAGCCGCGGGGAGCCTCGGGGGCGGCGGCGGAACGGGCCTCGACGAGTGCGCGCAGAGCACGCGCGTCCTGGACGGCGCGCTGCCGGGCGATACCGGGCTGGATACCGAGCGCGGGCAGGCTGGTGCCGTCACTGAGGTCGAGGAAGGCCCAGGGATCGCCGTTGCGGAGGTTGACCCGGATGATCTCGGCCCAGGCGAGGCGCCGCTTGGCGGTGAGGTTGACGACGGTGACGCCCGCCTCGTCGGCGGTGACCCGGGGCCGGGCCAGCAGGAGCAGGACCCCGGCGAGGAGGAGGGCCGTCAGCGCGAAGCTGAGGCGCTCCCCCGTGCCGAGCCCGTCCAGCAGCATTCCGATCGCCGTGATGGTCGCGAACGTGCCGACGGCGAGGACGGTCAGGACCGCACGGGTGCGCCCCGGCCGGAAGGTCACCGGCAGTGCGGGCGGGTCCGGCGTGGCGGGAGGCGTGGTGTCGGGCATGGCGTCGCTCCGGGTCGCGCTCAGAGACGGCAGGCGTGGATGGCCGTGGTCAGGATGGCCCGGGCACCGATCTCGTAGAGGTCGTCCATGATCCGCTGGGCGTCCTTGGCCGGGACCATCGCGCGGACGGCGACCCAGCCCTCGTTGTGCAGCGGGGAGACGGTCGGGGACTCCAGGCCGGGGGTGAGTGCCACGGCCTTCTCCAACTGCTCCACACGGCAGTCGTAGTCCATCATCACGTACGTCCGGGCCACCAGGACGCCCTGGAGGCGGCGCAGGAACTGCTGCACCTTGGGTTCGGTGGTCTCGTCGGGCTCCGCGCCGGAGCGGCGGATCACGATGGCCTCGGACGTCATGATGGGGTCGCCGAAGACCTCCAGGCCCGCGTTGCGCAGCGAGGTCCCGGTCTCGACGACGTCCGCGATGACCTCGGCGACACCGAGTTCGATGGCGGTCTCGACGGCTCCGTCGAGGTGGACGACGGAGGCGTCGACGCCCTGGTCCGCCAGGTGCGCGGCGACGATGCCCTCGTAGGAGGTGGCGACGGTCCGGCCCTTGAGGTCCTCGACGCCGCTCGCGGTGCCCGGCTTGCCGGCGAAGCGGAAGGTGGAGCGGGCGAAGCCGAGCGGGAGGATCTCCTCGGCGTCGGCGCCGGAGTCGATCAGCAGGTCCCGGCCGGTGATGCCGATGTCGAGCTTGCCGGAGGAGACGTAGATCGCGATGTCGCGGGGGCGGAGGTAGAAGAACTCGACCTCGTTCGTCGGGTCGACGATCCGCAGTTCTTTGGACTCGCGGCGCTGCTGGTAGCCGGCCTCATGCAGCATCTCCCCCGCGGGGCCTGACAGGGAACCCTTGTTGGGGACGGCGATGCGCAGCATGAGGTCGGCTTCCTTTGCGTGAATGGGGTGGAAAACGGCGGTCGGGCTCTACAGGTGGGCGTAGACGTCGTCCAGGGAGATCCCGCGGGCGACCATCATCACCTGGACGTGGTACAGGAGCTGGGAGATCTCCTCGGCCGCCGCCTCCTTGCCCTCGTACTCGGCGGCCATCCAGACCTCGGCGGCCTCTTCGACGACCTTCTTGCCGATGGCATGGACCCCCTTGTCCACCAGCTCGGCGGTGCGGGAGGTGGCTGGGTCGCCGTCGGCGGCCTTGTGCTGGAGCTCGGTGAAGAGCTCCTCGAAAGTCTTCTTGGACATGGTGGCGCCCACTTTACGCGTAGTGCCCACCGGCCTGACGCCACGGTTCGGATACCGAGCGGAGCGTGGCCGCCGTGGCGACGGCCGCGGTCACCGCCTCGTGCCCCTTGTCCTCGGTGGAGCCCTCGAGGCCGGCCCGGTCCAGGGCCTGCTCCTCGGTGTCACAGGTGAGGACGCCGAAGCCGATGGGGACGCCGGTCTCCACGGAGACCTGGACGAGGCCCTGGGTCACGCCCTGGCACACGTAGTCGAAGTGGGGGGTGCCGCCGCGGATGACGACGCCGAGGGCGACGATCGCGTCGTAGCCGCGGCCCGCGAGGACCTTGGCGACCACCGGCAGCTCGAAGCTGCCGGGGACCCTGAGCAGGGTCGGCTCGTCGATGCCCAGCTCGTGCAGGGCGCGCAGCGCGCCGTCCACCAGTCCGTCCATCACCTTGTCGTGCCACTGCGCCGCGACGACGGCGACCCGCAGGTCTCCCACGTTGCGTACGGACAGCTCCGGTGCACCCTTGCCGCTCATGTCTCTCCTGGGGTCCTTGCTTACTGGTTGCCGCAGGTGGACACGGGCGTCGTGTCCAGCCAGGGCAGGTCGTGTCCCATCCGGTCCCGCTTGGTGCGCAGGTAGCGGAGGTTGTGCTCGCCGGCCTGGACGGGCATCGGCTCGCGGCCGGTGACCTCGATCCCGTGCCGGACGAGGGCGTCGCTCTTGTCCGGGTTGTTGGTCATCAGGCGCACGGCGCGCACGCCGAGGTCGTCGAGGATCTGGGCGCCGGCGCCGTAGTCGCGGGCGTCGGCGGGCAGGCCGAGTTCCAGGTTGGCGTCGAGGGTGTCCCGGCCACGCTCCTGGAGTTCGTAGGCGCGCAGCTTGGACATCAGGCCGATGCCGCGTCCCTCGTGGCCGCGCAGGTAGACGACCACTCCCCGGCCCTCGGCCTGGATGCGGTCCAGGGAGGCGTCGAGCTGGGGGCCGCAGTCGCAGCGCTGGGAGCCGAAGACGTCGCCGGTGAGGCATTCGGAGTGGATGCGGACGAGGACGTCCGTTCCGTCGCCGAGGTTGCCGTGCACGAGGGCGACGTGCTCGACGCCGTCGACGGTGGAGCGGTAGCCGTACGCCGTGAACTCGCCGTGCCGGGTGGGCAGCCGGACCTCGGCCTCGCGGCGGACGGTGGGCTCCTCGCCGCGGCGGTAGGCGATGAGGTCCTCGATGGAGATGATCGTCAGGCCGTGCTTGCGGGCGAACGGGATCAGCTCGGGCAGCCGCAGCATGCGCCCGTCCTCGCCGGCGATCTCGACGATGGCGCCGGCCGGGCGCAGGCCCGCCAGGCGGGCGAGGTCGACGGCGGCCTCGGTGTGGCCGTTGCGGACGAGGACACCGCCGGAGCGGGCGCGCAGCGGGAAGATGTGGCCCGGGCGGACCAGGTCGTCCGGCTCGGCGGTGCCGCTCGCCAGGAGCTGGAGGGTGGTGGCGCGGTCGGCGGCGGAGATGCCGGTGCTGACGCCGTGCGCGGCGGTGGCGTCCACCGAGACGGTGAAGGCGGTCTTCATCGACTCGGTGTTGTCGTCGACCATCTGCGGCAGGCGGAGCCGGTCGAGTTCGTCGCCCTCCATGGGGGCGCAGATCAGGCCGCGGCACTCGCTCATCATGAAGGCGACGATCTCCTCGGTCGCCTTCTCGGCGGCGATGACGAGGTCGCCCTCGTTCTCGCGGTCCTCGTCGTCGACGACCACGACCGGGCGGCCGGCGGCGATGTCGGCGACGGCCTGCTCGACGGGGTCGAGCGTGAGGTCGTCGAGGCCTTCGGTGCTGTAGAGAATGGGTGCCGTGCTCATGCGGGCGCTCCTTCCGGGACGGGCCGCGCCGCGGTGCGGGAGCGCAGCCACCAGTCGCGCAGGCCCCACAGGACGAGCGCGCCGTAGATGACGTAGACGAAGCCGGAGAAGGCGAAGCCGTTGGCGAAGTTCAGCGGGACGCCGACCAGGTCGACCAGCAGCCAGGCGAACCAGAACTCGACCATGCCGCGCGCCTGGGCGTACATGGCGACGACGGTGCCGACGAAGATGTACGCGTCCGGCCAGGGGTCCCAGGACAGCGAGGGATAGAGGGTGAACAGGCCTCCCACCGCGAGGGTTCCCACGACTGCGGCACCCACCAGAAGGAGTCGTTCGAGGCCGGTGGCGAACCGGACGGCGATGGTTCCGTCCTGGGTCTGCCGCCGGCCGCGGTTCCACTGCCAAAAGCCCCAGGCGGCGACGGCCATGACGACGATCTGCTTGCCCGCGCTGCCGGACAGGTGGGCGGTGGCGAAGGCGGTGAAGAGGACGAGCCCGGAGACGAACTGCACGGGCCAGGTCCAGATGGAGCGCCGCCAGCCGAGTGCGAGGCCGAGCAGACCGATCACGTTGCCGATCATGTCCGACCATTTGATGTGCTGGTCGAAGAGCGTGAACGCCTCGGAGTTGAGCCAGTTCACCGGGTGCCCCCCTGGACGCCGAGCAGCCGCTCCACGTACTTGGCGATGACGTCCACCTCGAGGTTGACCGGGTCGCCGGGCTGCTTCAGACCGAGCGTGGTCAGGGCGAGGGTGGTGGGGATGAGGCTGACGGTGAAGAAGTCGGGGCCGGCGTCGACGACGGTGAGGCTGATGCCGTCGACGGTGATGGAGCCCTTCTCCACGACGTAGCGGGCGAGGTCCGCGGGCAGGGAGATCTTCACGAGCTCCCAGTGCTCGGAGGGCTTGCGCTCCAGGATCTCGCCGGTGCCGTCGACGTGGCCCTGCACGATGTGCCCGCCGAGGCGGGCGCCGACGGCGGTGGGGCGCTCCAGGTTGACGCGGGAGCCGACGGCGAGAACGCCCAGGCTGGAGCGGTTCAGGGTCTCGGCCATCACGTCGGCGGTGAACTCGTCGCCCTCGTGGTCGACGACCGTGAGGCAGACGCCGTTGACGGCGATGGAGTCGCCGTGCCGTGCGCCGTCGGTGACCACGGGGCCGCGCAGCCGGAAGCGACAGGCGTCGTCGAGGGTTTCGACGGCGGTGATCTCACCCAGCTCTTCGACGATTCCGGTGAACACTTCCCGGGTCCTCCTGCCTCTTCGGGCACGGACTCCGGGGCTGTCGGAACGACAGAGATCGCGAGCGAGGACACCGGGAGCGACGCCGGACGGGACCCGCCCGGCAACGGGCGAGCCCAGAGATCGGCGGCGCGCACGTATGCTCGCCCGCCGCGCACTGCCTCCCATCCGGACTTTAACCGTCGGTCCAGGAATTTCACCTGGTCAACCGGTCGCTGGAGGCGACCGGGTCGCGGACTGTAACCGCCGGTTCGGACTTTCACCGACCCCGGAGTGCGCTGCTTCTGGTACACGGCCAGTGTGCCACGCCTGATCGCCGTCCATGCGGACGCAGCGTGTGCGGTAGCTCACAGCTTGCTTTACGAGAGGCCCGGGAGGCACGACGGTCGTCCCCAACTGGGCCACCACCCAACCACCTTGAGATTGGTCCATACCTATTGACTCACTGGTCTAGTCCTCTCTAGGGTCTGCGCAACTTCCGTGGAGAGGAACCGACTGTGCCTTCCCCGTCACCCTCCAGATCCCGCCACAGAGCGGGGCCGGCCCTGTTCGCGGCGGCCGCCGCCGTCGCCGGCCTACTGCTCGCCGGCCTCCCGGCGACCGCTTCGCAAGCCGCCGGCCAGGAGACCTGTCGTCCCGACGGGCTCTACCGGACCCCCGGCGTCAACGTTCCCTACTGCTCGGTCTACGACTCCGCGGGCCGGGAGAAGATGGGCGCCGACCACCCGCGGCGCGTGATCGGCTACTTCACGGGCTGGCGCACCGGCAAGGACGGCAAGCCCGCCTATCTCGCCTCGGACATCCCGTGGGACAAGATCACCCACATCAACTACGCCTTCGCGCACGTGGACGGCGGCAACAGACTCTCCGTCGGCTCGGACACCGCGAAGAACCCCGCGACCGGCATGACGTGGCCCGGGGTCGAGGGCGCCGGGATGGACCCGGACCTCCCCTACAAGGGCCACTTCAACCTGCTCAACAAGTTCAAGAAGCAGCACCCGGACGTCAAGACGATGATCTCGGTGGGCGGGTGGGCCGAGACGGGCGGCTACTTCGCGGACGACGGCACCCGCGTGGACTCGGGCGGCTTCTACTCGATGGCCACCCACGCCGACGGCTCGGTCAACCAGGCCGGCATCGAGACCTTCGCGGACTCCGCGGTCGACTTCGTCCGGAAGTACGGCTTCAACGGCGTCGACATCGACTACGAGTACCCGACGACGATGAAGGACGCGGGGAACCCGCTCGACTGGTCCTTCGCGAACGGCCGCCGGGCGGGGCTGGTCAAGGGATACGCGGCGCTGATGAAGACGCTGCGCGAGAAGCTCGACCGCGCGGGCGCCGCGGACGGCAGGCACTACCTCCTCTCCGTCGCCGCGCCGTCCTCCGGTTACCTGCTGCGCGGCATGGAGACCTTCCAGGTCCAGAAGTACCTGGACTACGTCAACATCATGTCGTACGACCTGCACGGCGCCTGGAACGAGCACGTCGGCCCGAACGCCTCCCTCTTCGACGACGGCAAGGACTCCGAACTCGCCGCCGCGGGTGTCTACACCACCTCCCAGTACGGCGGCGTCGGCTACCTCAACACCGACTGGGCCTACCACTACTTCCGCGGCTCGATGCCGGCCGGCCGGATCAACATCGGCCTGCCGTACTACACGCGCGGATTCAAGAACGTCACCGGCGGCACCGACGGGCTCTGGGGCAAGGCACCCTCCACGGACTGCCCGGCGGGCTCCGGCCTGACCAAGTGCGGTGACGGCGCGGTCGGCATCGACAACCTGTGGCACGACCTGGACACCGACGGCGAGGAGTCGCCCGCGGGCTCCAACCCGATGTGGCACGCCAAGAACCTGGAGAAGGGCATCGTCGGCGACTACGTCACCGACTACGGCTTCCCCGCCGACACGAAGCTGACCGGGACGTACGCCCGCAAGTACGACGCCACGCTGGTCGCCCCCTGGCTGTGGAACGCCGAGAAGAAGGTCTTCCTGTCCACCGAGGACGAACAGTCGGTGAAGGCCAAGGCGGACTACGTGGCCGACCGCGGCATCGGCGGCACGATGGTGTGGGAGCTGGCGGGCGACTACGCCTGGGACGCGGGCAGGGGGCAGTACGTGCCGGGCTCGACGCTGACGGACACGATGTACGACACGTTCAAGTCGGCCTCCCCCTACGGTGCCGAGCGCGCCACGATCGACATGCCGGCCGAGGCGCTCGACGTCGACGTGGCGTTCGGGGAGTTCCCGCTCGGCGACTCCAACTACCCGATCAGCCCCAAGCTGAAGATCACCAACAACACGAAGACGGCCCTGCCCGGCGGTACGGAGTTCCGGTTCGACTACGCCACCTCCGCGCCCGGCAACGCCAAGGACCAGTCCGGCTGGGGCACTTCGGTGATCCGCAGCGACCACACGGGCGCCAACGTCGGCGGCCTGAAGGGCGACTACCACCGCGTCTCACTGAGGCTGCCGGCCTGGCAGTCGCTGGCGCCGGGCGCCTCCACGACGGTGGACCTCGTCTACTACCTGCCGGTGTCGACCCCGTCGAACTGGACGGTCTCCTTCGGCGGGAAGACGTACGCCCTGGCGGGTGACCTGGCCCGCGGAACGACCGTCGTGGAGCCCGGGACCGGGACGCCGACCCCCACCCCGACGCCCACGCCCACGGGTTCCGGGTCCCCGAGCCCGAGTCCGAGCCCGACGGACGGCACCGGGCAGTGCGCGGCCCCGGCCTGGGACGCGGCCACCCCGTACGGCGGTGGCATCACGGTGTCCCACGAGGGGCACTCGTGGAAGTCGAAGTGGTGGACGAAGGGCGAGGAGCCCGGCACCACGGGTGAGTGGGGCGTCTGGCAGGACCTCGGCGCCTGCTGACCCCGGAAGGACCGGCCCGGCGGCGGTGACGAAGGCCCTTGCCCGCCGCCGGGTCTCCAACGCCCGCCGGGTCGCCCCGAGCGCGTCGCCGGGTCTGCCGAGGCGTCCGCCGCGCCCCCGGCAGGGTGAGACGCGTGACGACCCCGTCGGCCCCGTCTGTCCGGCCCGGCCTGCCGTATGCCCGGCCGGGCCGGGGAAGCCGCTCGCCGAGGACGTGGTCCGGTGGGGCGACGGCGGTGGCGAGGTCACCGCGCTCCGGCGCCCGGTCGGCGGCCGCCCGGAGGCCGTCCGCTTCGTGCAGAGCGGCCTCCCGTATTTCGCGGCCGGCCGGCACATCTGCGTCACCGGGGTCAACGGCGACGGCGCGCTGGTCGCACGGCCCGGCGCCCCGGTCGGCGGTGAAGGTGCCGCCCGCCGGGAAGGCTTACCGGGGGTTCCGTACGGGCGGGCACCCCGCGCCCGAAGGGGCGGTCGACAAGAGGACGTTCGAGGAGCATCCGGCGGTGCGCCTCGGACGGCGGGACGGACGGGCGGCGCGGATGAGCAGACGGGCGTGGCTGCGGTCGGGGCTGGGACTGCTGGCCGGTGCGCAGGTGGTGCTGGGGCTGTGGATCTCGCTGCTGCCCGAGTTGTTCTGGAAGTGGCCCTGGGTGTCTCACCTGCCGCCCTACAACGAGCACCTGCTGCGGGACTTCGGCGGGGCGAGCCTCGCCCTGGCGGTGGTGCTGTGCTCGGCGGTGGCGGCGATGGAACGGCGGTTGGTGATCACGGCGCTGGTGGCCTACCTGGTGTCCTCCGGCGCCCACCTCCTCTTCCACGCCCGGCACCTGGAGCCCCTGTCGGCGGCGAGCGGTGCGGGGTTCATGGCCCTGCTGGGGGCGGCGGTGGTGCTGCCGGCGGCCCTGTTGTGGCTGGCGGCGGACGGGGTGGCCTTCCGCGAGCCCGGGCCCGCAGGCCGCCGGTCCGCTCCCTGAGCACCCGCCGTCCCGGCACGCGGACCGGAGCGGATGGCCCGACGGAGCGGATGTTCCGACGGAACAGATGTTCCGACGGAACAGATGTCTCGGCGGAGCGGATGTCTCGGCGGAGCGGCACGTGATCCGGACGCTGTGCTGCGGGGACATCCGCTCCGGCCTGGGCGCTCCGGCCTGGGCGCTCCGGCCTGGGCGCTCCGGTCTGGGCGCTCCGGCCAAGACGATACGGGGCCACTCCGTCAAGGCCGCCCCGGCCTGGGGCCGCAGCGGTCAAGGCCGCCCCGGCGGCGCGAACAGTTCGTCCTGGGCGCGGTCGCGGGCGGTCAGCAGGGCCCCGCGCAGTACGGCGCCGCCGCCCAGCGTGCTGGGCCGGACCTCGGTGGCCAGCGGCGACATCCGGGTGAGACGGTCCTGGACACGGGCGGCGAGCGCCTCCGCGCCCGCTTGGCCGATCTCACCGGCCAGCACCAGACAGCCGGGGTCCAGGACGGAGACGACGGCGGCGGCCCCGAGGGTGACCCGGTCGGCGAGCGCGTCGAGGAACCGTCCGGCGGCCGGGTCCGGGGCGCCCGCGTACCGCTCCCGGTCCGTTACCGACCGGCGTACCGCCTCCCGTACCAGCGCGGCGGCGTGCGGCTCGGGCCCCTCGGGCGTCGCCGTCACGCCGTGCCGCGCCGCGAGGGCGGTCACCGCCGCCGCCCCCGCCACGGAGTGGAAACCGCCGTCGCAGTCGGTGGCCGACGGCAGGCCCGAGGTACCGGGCACCGGCATGAAGCCGACCTCCCCCGCGCCGCCGGAGACGCCCCGCCGCAGCGTGCCGTCGAGGACGACCGCGGCACCGATGCCCCGGCCGAGCCAGAGCAGGACGAACGTGTCCCGGTCCCGGGCCGCCCCGGCGCGCTGTTCGGCCAGGGCGGCGAGGTTGGTCTCGTTCTCGACGCCGACCCGCGCCTCGGGGAACTTCTCCCGCAACGCGGCCATCAACCGCCGGTGCCACTCGGGCAGGCCGGTGGAGTCGCGCAGCTCCCCGCTCGCCGGGTCGATCAGGCCGGGTGCGCCGATGCCGACGGTGTGCAGCCGGTCGGCCCCGGCCTCCTTCGCCGCCCGCTCGACCAGACCGACCGCCTGCTCCACCGCGGGCCCGGTGCCGGCCTCGTCACCGATCGGCACGGACGCCTCGGCCAGCACCCGGCCGAGCAGGTCGGAGACCAGTACGGCGACGCCCTCGGTGCGTACGTCGAGGGCGGCGAGGTGGGCGCGGTCGGCGACGATGCCGTACAGCTTGGCGTTCGGCCCCCGGCGCTGCTCGCCCGACTCCCCCGCCACCTCGATCAGGCCGGAGGCGGTGAGGCGTTCGACGAGGTCGGCCACGGTGGGGCGGGACAGGCCGGTCAGGGTCTTCAACTGGCCTGCCGTCAACGGGCCCTCCTGCTGGAGCAGGCGCAGGGCGAGCCGGTCGTTGATGGCCCGGGCGGTGCTCGGGGATGCGGGCATGCCGGGATCCTTCCAGATCGGCGGCGCGGGGGCCCACGCCGGTAATCGCCTATCTATCAGGCAGGGTTCCTGATAGTTTACGCGGCGCAGTGACGCCAGGAAGCGAGCCGGCCGCACAGACCCGACGGAGGGGCCCGAGAAATGAGCGCAGTGGTCTACGAGCAACACGAGGTGAGGAGCGCCCGGTACGCCGTGGCGGCCGTGTTCGCCGTGCACGGCGCCGTCACCGGCTCGTTCGCGACCCGCGTGCCGTGGATCCAGGACCACGCGGGGGTGAGCGCGGGCCAGTTGGGGCTGGCGCTCGCCTTCCCGGCGATCGGCGCGTCGCTCGCCATGCCGCTGGCCGGCGGCGTCAGCCACCGCTTCGGCGCCCGCACCGCGTTGCGCGGTCTGCTGGCCCTGTGGACGCTGGCGTTGGTCCTGCCGGCCCTCGCCCCGAACCTGCTCACCCTGTGCCTGGCCCTGTTCGTCTACGGCGCCACGGCGGGCATGTCGGACGTGGCGATGAACGCGCTCGGCGTCGAGGTCGAGAACCGGCTCGACAAGTCGATCATGTCCGGCCTGCACGGCATGTGGAGCGCGGGCGCCCTGATCGGTTCGGCGGCCGGTACGCTCGCCGCCCATCTCGGCTCGGACGCCCGGCTGCACCACGTCCTGGCCGCCGCGGTGCTGACGGTGGCGGGCCTGATCGCCTGCACGTGGGTGCTGGACCTCCAGCCCGCCGAGGACGAGGACCCGCCGCCGCGGTTCGCGCTGCCGCCCAGGTCGGCGTTGCTGATCGGCGCGGTCGGTTTCTGCGCGGTGTTCGCGGAGGGGGCGAGCCTGGACTGGTCGGCGGTCTACCTGCGGGACGAACTGGAGACCTCGGCCGGTCTGGCGGCGGCGTGCACGACGGGCTTCACGCTGACCATGGCCGTGGCCCGGCTCGCCGGCGACAAGGTGGTGGACCGGTTCGGCGCGGTGCGTACGGTCCGGGTGAGCGGTGTGCTGGCCACTCTCGGCGGTCTGCTCATCGTCGTCGGGGGCCATCCGGCAGTGGCGATGGCCGGCTTCGCCCTGATGGGGCTCGGCATCGCCGTGGTCGTCCCGCTGTGCTTCGCCGCGGCGGGCCGCGCCGGCTCCAATCCGAGCCTGGCCATCGCGGGCGTCGCCACCATCACGTACACCTCGGGCCTGGTCGCTCCGGGCGCGATCGGCGGTCTGGCCCAGGCGACCAGCCTGGTGGTGTCGTTCGGCCTGGTGACGGTGCTGGCCTGCTGCCTGGTGCTGTTCGCGAAGGTGCTGCGCGCCGGGGACCGCGACCGCCCGAAGATCAGTCCGTCGAGCGCAGCAGTGCCCGACCGGCGGTCCTGAAGGTGTCGCTCCACGGCGCCGGGCGCAGCGTCTCGGAGTCCAGCCGGACCAGCACCCGGGTGCCGTGCGCGTAGGTGGTCCCACCGTCCGCCGAGCAGAACCGGAAGCCGTACGTCAGCCCGGTCGTGCCGAGCCGGTCCAGCCAGAGGTGGACGGCGTACGCGCCGGGCCGGGTGACCGGCGCCTCGTAGCTGATCGTCAGTTCCCTGACCGCGTTGCAGGCGTCGCCGGCTGCCGCCCAGTCGCCCTCGAACCGGAAGCCGTGCTCGGTCCACAGCTCGGCCCAGGCCCGCTCGGCCATGACGGGGTAGCGGGCGTTGTGCAGCAGGCCGAGCGCGTCCAGGTCGTCGAAGTGGACGGTGACGGGGACGAGCCGGCCGTAGGAGAGGGCGGGGGCGGCGGGGGCTTCGGCGGTCACGGGCGGGGCTCCTGGTCTTGCTCGGCTGTGCTCACACAGGTACTCACGTACGGTCGATCCCCTCCATCCTAAGCGGACGCTCAGCATCAGCCGCCGGGAAGGTGCTGGTCAGCGGGGGGCGCGGGACGGGGGACCGTCCGGTACCCCTGACAATGGTGCGGACAGTCCTCACGTACAGAGAAAGCGAAACCTCACCATGGACCTCGGCGTGCGCTGGAAGCTGCACGGTGACGGGCGCACGCCCGCACCCGGAGCGGTGGTCCGCCCCGACGAACGGCTCTCGTGGCCCCGCACGGCCGGGCTCGGTGCCCAGCACGTGGTGGCCATGTTCGGGGCGTCCTTCGTGGCTCCGGTCCTGATGGGCCTGGACCCCAACCTCGCGATCATGATGTCGGGCGTGGCGACCGTCATCTTCCTGCTCGCCACCCGCGGCCGGGTGCCCAGCTACCTCGGCTGCTCCCTGTCCTTCGTGGGCGTCGCCGCGGTGATCCGCGCCCAGGGCGGCACCAGCGCCACGGTGACCGGCGCGGTCCTGGTGGTCGGTGCCGCGCTGTTCCTGGTGGGGCTCGCCGTGCAGCGGTTCGGGGCGCGGATCATCCACGCCGCGATGCCGCCGATCGTCACCGGCGCGGTGGTGATGCTGATCGGCTTCAACCTGGCCCCGGTCACCGCCTCCACCTACTGGCCGCAGGACCAGTGGACGGCCCTGCTGGTGATGCTGTTCACCGGTCTGGCCGTGGTCTGCCTGCGCGGTTTCTGGTCCCGGATCGCCATCTTCCTGGGGCTGGTCTTCGGTTACGTCCTCTCCTGGGCCCTCGACCGGGTCTTCGGCAAGATCCACTCGGTGGACGGCAGCGGCAAGCTCACCGACCACTGGCGGCTGGACCTCTCCGCCGTGGGACAGGCCGACTGGATCGGTCTGCCGTCCTTCCACGGGCCGAGCTTCGAGTGGTCGGCGATCCTGGTCGCCCTGCCGGTCGTCATCGCGCTGGTCGCGGAGAACGCCGGGCACGTCAAGGCGGTCGGCGAGATGACGGGCGACCCGCTCGACGACAAGCTCGGCACGGCGATCTCCGCGGACGGCGTCGGCTCGATGCTGTCCACCGCGGTCGGCGGCCCGCCCAACACGACGTACTCCGAGAACATCGGCGTGATGGCCGCGACCCGGGTCTACTCGACGGCCGCCTACTGGGCCGCCGCCGGCTTCGCGCTCCTCTTCGGCCTCTGCCCCAAGTTCGGCGCGGTCGTGGCCGCCATCCCCGGCGGTGTCCTCGGCGGCATCACGGTCATCCTCTACGGCATGATCGGCCTGCTCGGGGCCCAGATCTGGATCAACGCCGAGGTGGACCTGCGCAATCCGCTGAACCTGGTGCCGGCCGCCGCGGGCATCATCATCGGCGTCGGCAACGTCAGCATGGAGTTCACCGACACCTTCTCCCTCAGCGGCATCGCGCTCGGCACCGTGGTCGTCATCACCGGCTACCACGCCCTGCGGGCCTTCGCCCCGGCCCACCTCAAGACACAGCAGCCGCTGCTGGACGAGGGCACGTCGTCGTACGACGAGCAGGCCGAGGCGTCGTACGACGAGCAGGCCGGGGGCGACGACGGGACTCAGCGCGCCAAGTCGTAGGCGTACGACGGCGTGAAGGTGCCCGGCGTTCCCCTGCAGCCGTCCGACTCCCCCGGCAGCTTGACCCACAGGTAGGCGTCGACGCGCCCCATGCCGGTGGACAGCGTCGGTGCGCGGCCGAGCTTGCGGCCGGCCGGGTCGCACCACTCGCCGTCGGTCGGGGCGCCGTTGCCGTTGCGGCTGGTGTCGATGACGGCGCCCAGGCTCGCTGGGCCGCCGAGGGCGTCGAGGACCGCGCGGTCGTAGGCGACCTCGTCGGCGGTGGCGTGGAAGTTGGAGACGTTGCTGAAGATGCCGTCGGAGGAGTCGGCCGAGGCGGCACCCGCCTGCTTCAGCCAGCCCGCCTGCTTGGCGGGCGCGTGCCAGCCGGAGTGCCCGGCGTCGAAGTAGACCCGGGCCTTGGGGTTGGCGTCCTTGAGCACGCGCCCCGCGCGGGCCAGGGAGGCGAAGCGGTCGGCGCGTTCACCGGCGGACAGGCACTCCGCCTGGGCGACCGAGTCGGGCTCCAGCACGACGATGACGTCACCCGAGCCGAGCCCGGCGGCGAAACGGTCGATCCAGGCGTCGTAGGCGTCGAGGTCGGGCGCCCCGCCCTGGGAGTGGCCGCCGCAGTCGCGGTCGGGTACCGCGTACGGCACGACGACCGGCACCCGGCCCGCTTCCGCGCCGCCCGACGTGACGGCGCGGACCCGGGAGGCGATGGTCCCGGGCGAGTAGTCGGCGAACCACACGGCGGCCGGGTGACCGGCTATACGGGACTCGATGACGTCCCGGCGCGGGTCGTCGGGGTGGGCCCGGACCCAGTCGAGGACCTGGGACCTGGGGTGCCGGTAGAGCCGGGTGGAGGCCGGGGCGGTCCGGGACTCCTCCTGCCCGGCCCGCCCGGACTCCCCGGACGTCTTCTCCGGCTTCGGCGCGGGACCGGGGCTCGTCCTCTTCGCCGGGGCGGAGGGCGAGGCGGAGACCGACGGCGTCGCCGACGCGGACGGTACGACCGGCAGGGACTGCAGCCGCGGCGACCGCGTCACCTGCGGCCGGGCCTCGTCCACCCCGCCGCCGTCGTCGCCGAGCGCGGACAGCATGCCGGTCGCGGTGCCCACCGCGACCACGACGGACGCCGCCGCGACCATCGCGCCGCGGCGGGCGGCACGTCTGCGCTCGGCCCGCCGAACGGCCAGGCGCCGGGCACGAAGGCCTGACACGTGTGGTTCCCCCTCCCCCGCACGGCGGGCGCGTTCCCCCGTTCTGGGGAAGCGTCGGGTCCGCCGGCACTGCCGCCAGCCTAAAGCTGCGACCCTGCCGCCATGGCGCACTGCGAACAAGTCCCGGCGGCCGTCCGCACGGTGGACACGGTCCTGATCCGGATGCGCGCCCTCGACGCGGCGCTGCCCGTCCGGGACGGGGTGGCCGTCTTCAACCGCGTCTACCTGGCCGTCACCGAGGCGGTCGACCGGCACATCGACACCGGTCGCTTCGCGGACGCCCGGGCCGCGATCGCGCTGGACGTACGGTTCGCGGAGCGCTACCTGGCCGCCGTGGACGCGCTGGAGGACGGGCACCGGCCGCCCGCGTGCTGGCGGCCGCTGTTCCAGTTCCGCCGCCACCCCGGCGTACGGCCGCTGCAGTTCGCGCTGGCGGGCATCAACGCGCACATCGGCCACGACCTCGCGCTGGCCGTCGTGGACACCTGTCGTACGCTCGGCTGCGACCCCGTCGAGCTGGAGGACGAGTTCGACCGGGTGGGCGATCTCCTCGTGTCGCTGGAGGAGCGCATCCGTGACGAGCTGATGCCGGGCCCCGACCTCCTGCAGATCGCGGACCCGCTGACCCATCTGCTCGGCTCCTGGAGCCTGGAGCGCGCCCGCGACGCCACCTGGGCGGCGGCCCGCGCGCTGTGGGCGCTGCGCCGGCTGCCCGATGTCGCCGGCGAGTTCACCGAGCGGCTGGACGCGGCGGTGGGCCTCGCGGGCCGCATGCTGCTCACCCCGCTGCCGGACCGACCCCGCCAATATCCCCGGTGAGCGCTCCGGTGACCGCCCGGCGGCCGCAGTACGTTGAGAGTTGGGCAACATCGCGTCCCGACTGCGAAGGAGCACCCAGGTATGACGATCCGGCTCGGTCTCGGCCTCCCCCAGATGCGGCAGTACGACCTCGGCAAGGACGTCCCCGAAGTGGCCCGCGCGGCGGAACGGATGGGCTACGAGAGCCTCTGGGTCTTCGAACGGGCCCTGTTCCCCGAGCCCGCCTCCCAGGGGCTGTACGGCATCGAGGGCCTGCCCTGGCCGGACGAGTACCGCGACGTGGCGGAGCCGCTGGTCACCCTGACCCTCGCCGCCGCGGCCACCGAACGGGCGGAGCTGGGCTCCAGTGTCCTGGTCGCGCCGCTGCACGTCCCGTTCCGACTGGCCAAGGCGCTGGCTTCGCTGGACGCGGCCAGCGGCGGCCGGGTGGTCGCGGGCTTCGGGACCGGCTGGTCCCACGACGAGTACGCGGCGGCGTCCGTGCGGCCGTTCGCCGAGCGCGGGCGGGCCCTGGACGAGCTGATCGAGGTGTGCCGCGCGGTCTGGGGGCCGGACCCGGTGGTGTACGACGGCGAGGTCACCAAGATCGCGTCCGCCGTCGTCGGCCCCAAGCCCGCCCGGCCGATCCCGGTCCTGCTGGCGGCGGGCAGCGGCAGGGCCCGGCGCCGGCTGGTCGACCACGCCGACGGCTGGCTGCCCAACGCCATCGGCGTCGAGGCCGTGGCCGAGCAGTGGCGGGTACTGCGGGATCTGGCCGCCGAGCGCGGTCGTACGGAGCCGATCCGGACGGTGCTGCGGGCCAACGTCCGCTACCGGACGGCGCCCCGGGACGCCTCCGGCCGAAGCCCCTTCCACGGCGTCGTCGACCAGATCGTCGAGGACCTCGCCGCACACGCCGAGATCGGCCTGGACGAGATCCTCCTCGACTTCCAGAGCACGGCCCGGGACGCCGAGGAGCTCAAGGACATCGCCGCCGAGGTGTACGAGAAGGCGCGGGCGGGCGGGATCTAGTCCTCGGGCAGCTCGACCGGCGCGATCTCGTCGTAGACGTCACCCGGACCCGGGTTGGTCGCGTCGGTCTCCCCGCCGAAGTGGCGCATGACGCCCCAGACCGCGTTCAGCGCGGTCTGGACGGCACCCTCGGCCCAGCCGGCCGTCCAGGAGATGTCGTCGCCGGCGAGGAAGATGCCCCGCTTGTCCTCGGGCAGCTCCTCCTGCATGAAGTGCGTGAACAGGCGCCGCTGGTAGCGGTAGTGACCGGGGAGGTTGGCCTTGAACGCGCCCATGAAGTAGGGCTCGTTCTCCCAGGAGACCGTCACCGGGTTGCCGATGATGTGCTTCCTGATGTCGACCTTGGGGTAGATCTCGCCGAGCGACTTCAGCATGACCTCCATCCGCTCGTTCGCGGACAGCGGCAGCCACTTCAGGCTGTCGTCGCACCAGGTGTAGGAGAGGCAGATGACGGCCGGCTTGTCCGGTCCGTCGTCCAGGAGGTAGGTGCCACGGGTCATGCGGTCGGTGAGCGTCATCGACATGACGTCCCGCCCGGTGTCCTCGTCCTTGTCCAGCCAGAAGGGCCGGTCCACCGGGACGAAGAGCTTGGAGCTCTCCATGTAGTGGGTGCGCTCGATCGCGGTCCAGTGGTCGATCGGGAAGAGCGAGTCGTCGCAGGCGATCTTCGAGAGCAGCATCCAGGACTGGGCGGTGAAGATCGCCGCCTGGTACGTGCGGATGTCCCCGTCGGCGTCGGTCACGGTGATGCGGTTGCCGGCGGTGCGGTTCAGCCGGGTCACCGCCGGGCGCGGCTCCCCGTCCGCGTGCAGGGACTTCAGCGAGGTGCCGTACGGCCAGTGGACGATCTTCTCCGGCTCGCGCTCCCAGAGCCTCAGCGGCAACTGCTGGGAGCCGCCGACGATGCCGCGGTGGTGGTCGTCGGCCTCGGTGTAGACGACGCGGAGGATCTCCAGGATGGAGTTGGGGAAGTCGGTGTCCCAGCCGCCCGTGCCGAAGCCGACCTGGCCGAAAATCTCGCGGTGCCGGAAGGACTTGAAGGCCTCGGAGTCGCAGAGGAAGCCGTAGAAGGTCTGGTTGTCGAACTTCTCGACCAGTTGCGCCCAGATCTCGCGGATGCGCGGGACGTCGCGCTCGCGCAGGGCGCGGTTCATGTCGGAGAAGTCGGCGCCCTCTTCGAGACACTTCGCCCAGGCGTCGGCGACGTCACGGTAGACCTGGGGCAGGTCGTCGAGCGCCTCGGCGTAGTGCGACTCGCCCTTGAGGTCGACGACGGTCGAGGGTGTCGCCTCGGCGAGGGGGTTGGGGAACGAGCGGGTCTCGAGCCCCACCAGGTCGATGTAGTGCTGGAGGGCGGTGGAGGACGGCGGGAAGCGCATCGCGCCCATCTCGGCGGTCAGGGACGGGTCGCACCCGTCGAAGCCCACGGTCCGCAGTCGCCCGCCGATCCGGTCGGCCTCGTACACGACGGGCTTGAGGCCCATCTTCATCAGCTCGTAGGCGGCCACGATGCCGGAGAGACCGCCGCCGATGACCGCGACCTCGGTGCCGTGCTCGGTCGCGGGTATCTGCCCGAGGCCCGCCGGGTGGGCGAGGAAGTCGTCGTACGCGTACGGGAAGTCCGGCCCGAACATGGTGATCGGCGGCTGCTGCTCGTCTGCGTGCTCGATCGCGTTGGGCACGGTGGACGTCATGGGGTACGGACTCCTTGCGAGGGCGGGGTGGAACAGGGGGGCCGGGGGCTCGGGACTCAGGCGAGGGCCCCGTAGAGGCCGGGACGGCGGTCCTTCAGGTACGGGTTGGTCTCGCGGGAGGCGGCGAGGAAGACCGGGTCGACGTCGGCGAGGACCAGTTCCTCGGCACGCCCGGCTCGGGCGCGGGCGGTACCGTCGGGCCCGGCGAGGGTGGAGAGCCCGACGAACTCGAACTCGCCCTCCCGGCCGACGCGGTTGACGTACGCCACGTACATCTGGTTCTCGAAGGCCCGCACCGGCACGACGGACTCGGCGACGAACTGGAAGGGGTGCATCTGCGCGGTCGGGACCAGCAGCAGGTCGGTGCCGGCCAGGGCGTGGGCGCGGACGTTCTCCGGGAACTCCACGTCGTAGCAGATCATCAGGCCGACGGTCACTCCGTCGAGTTCCGCCTGGACGACCGGCTGCCCGCCCGGCGTGAAGTGGTGGCGCTCGAAGCAGCCGAAGAGGTGGGTCTTGCGGTAGTTCGCCAGTCGGGTGCCGTCGGCGGAGACGAGCTGGACGGAGTTGAAGACGCCCTCGCCGGCCCGCTCGGGGTATCCGTAGGCGATGGCGAGTCCGTGGCGCCCGGCAATCTCCGCGACGGCGTCGGCCGAGGCGCCGTCGGCGGGCTCGGCGAGGACGGCGACGTCGTCGCCGATCGCGTACCCGGTCAGGAACAGCTCGGCGGTGACCAGCAGCCCGGCTCCCGCGGCGGCGGCCCGGCCCGCGGCCTCGTCGAGGACCTTGAGGTTCTCGGCGGTGGAGCCGGGCCTGCCGGAGCTCTGGAGCAGGGCGGTGCGCATGCGTGTTCCTCACCGGTGGGAGGGGGTCGGGGGGCCAGATAGACGGTACGGTCGGCGGACACGGCCGGACAAGAAGGACCCGTTGCGCGCCGGTGAGTGGATCGTTGCGTTGGCGGGGCACCCCACGGCGATTCGTTGTGCACCCCCACGGCCGGACCGCCCTCGGCGCCGCGCACGGCCCCGGCATCCGCCCGTCCTGCGCCCGCCGCCCCGGCTACCCGCCCGTCCACGGCCGCCGGCCCCCTCCTGACCATGTGCCGGCCCCGCGCGCGCGGGAGCGCGGACCGGCCGGCCCAGCGGCCTGCCGTCTGCCGTCTGCCGTCTGCCGTCTGCCGTCTGCCGTCTGCCGTCTGCCGTCTGCCGTCTGCCGTCTGCCGTCTGCCGTCTGCCGTCTGCCGTCTGCCGCCTGCCGCCTGCCGCCTGCCGCCTGCCGCCTGCCGCCTGCCGCCTGCCGCCTGCCGCCTGCCGCCTGCCGCCTGCCGCCTGCCGCCTGCCGCCTGCCGCCTGCCAGGGTAGGCCCGGCCTCGCCGACGGCAGGCGGCTCCGGAACTCACGGCGTTGGGACTCGCGGCTGCGGAGCCCACGGCTCCGGGGCCGCCCGCGGACGTACCCCCGGCTCCTCCCGAGGAGGCAGACCGTGCCGCTCCTCCCCCGCCGCGCGGCGGAGGGCGGCCCCGTCCTGAGCGCGATGTGGCGAGAGCGCGGCGCCGGGACAGTGGTGGGTGTTCAGTTCGCCAGTTTCCGCCTGCGAGAGGACCGCCGTGAAACGCCGTACGATGACCGCCGCACTCTGTACCGCACTGCTTCTCACCGCCGTGACGACGGGCGCCGCGGTCGCCTCCGGCCCCCACGAGGAGCGCCCCCCGAGGGAGGCCGCCGCCCTCACCGGCACCGCCAAGCTGTACCGGTCGGCCGGGGACGACATCACCTTCACCTTCGACGCGCATCTGGCGGCCGAGGACAACGACGACCCGCTCAAGGCCACCGGAACGTTCGAGTTCAGCCACTACGTGAACGGCGAGGGCGCCCGGGCACAGGTCGCCGTCGACTGCCTGCTGACCGGCGGTGACGTGGCCGTCGTCTCGGGTCTCGTCACCGACTCAGACCTGCCCGGCGCCGAGGGCGAGCGGGTCGGCGTCACCGTCCACGACCGCGGCCGCCACGACCGCCTCGGCTATAGCTGGGCCGCGACGGGCAGCCCCGCGGAGGGCGGGGAGCTGCCCAGGTGCGTGTCGTCGGCACCCTTCGAGAAGGTCAGGAAGGGGACCGGCGACTTCGAGGTCGTGCCCTGGCAGCCGCGGCTGTAGTGCGGGCGGCGGTGGCCAGCAGCAGCGCCGTCAGCAGGTACGGCGCCGCGGACAGGGCGAACGCGGTGCCGTGCCCCGTGACCGTGGCGGCCGCCGCATACGCCCCGAAGGTGGTGAGGGTGCCCAGCTCGGTGCCCAGGCCGGCGACCGAGGTCAGGGTGGCTCGGCCGGTGTCGTCGATGCGCTCCTGGAGACGGGCGTCGGCCAGCACGGTCGCGAGCTGGAAGCCGCCGAACGCCACCGCGACCAGGACCAGGGCGGCCGGGGTGCCCGCCACGGCGCCCACCGCCAGGGCGAGCGCCGAGCCGGTGAGCAGGGCGGCGAACCCGGTCGTGGTCAGGCGTCCGGCGGTACCGGCCAGCAGGCTGCCGGCCGTGGCCCCGGCCCAGATCACGAGCAGCAGCCAGGGGACGGTCTCCCGCGCCACGCCGGTGTCGCGCACCAGCAGCGGCGTGTACTCGTCGAGGGCGCCCCACACCGCTGTCACGGCCGGTACGAGGAGCAGCGCGCCGCGCACGGACCGGTCGGTGCGGGCGGCCGCGAGTCCGGTGCGCAGGGCGGCGGACCACCGGTCCCCGTCGGCGGACGGTGCGCGGTGCTCGGGGAACCGTGTCGCCACGGCCGCCCCGGCCAGGCAGACCAGCACGCTCGCCGCGCCCACCGCGTCGTAGCCGCCCCGGGCGAAGACCGGTCCGGCCAGGCCCATCGCGGTCATCGTCGCGGCGATACCGACCGCCCGCGCCCGGCCCATGACGCGGGCGTACCGGTCGGCGGCGCCGGCCCGGTCCAGTTCGTCGTAGACCAGCGCCTCCAGCGCTCCCGAGCCGAGCGCTCCACCGGCGCCCCACAGCACGAAGCCGAGCGCGAAGGCGCCGTAGGAGGGCACGAGCACCCACAGGGCGAAGCCGGCGGCGGTGAGCAGCGGGGCGAGCACCAGCAGCAGCCGCCGGGAGACGGCGTCGGCCCAGGCGCCGGAGGGTACCTCCAGGACCACGCTGGTCAGCGACCACAGGACGAACAGGGAGGACATCTGCCAGACGGACAAACCGGTGTCGCTGAACAGCAGCGCGTACACCGGGTACAGCAGGACGAAGTCGTCGCAGAACGCGGAGGCGTACAGCGTGCGCGTCAGCCGCCGGGTACCGGCGGTGGCGGGGGCACGCCCGGGTGAGAGAGTCATGAGGCCTTCCCGAGGGGGCGGATCGGACACCGGGGGTACGGCGTCCGAGGCGGCCCTCGGGAGGAGGCACGGCTGGTGGATCAATGTCGCCAGGTCATGGCACCGATGCTAGACGGCACCGGGCCCGCTGCCCACCGATTACCGGAGGCTGCCCCGGCTACCGGAGGCAGCCCCTGCTCACGTGGGCGATCCCGACGAGAAGCGCCGAAGCAGTGGCGAGAGCACGAGCACGGACCTGGTCCGCTCCACGAACGGCTCGCCGGCGATCCGCTCCAGGACCCGTTCGAAGTGCCGCATGTCCGAGGCGAAGACCTGGGCGACCGCGTCCGCGTCGCCGGTGACGGTGGACGCGGCCACCACCTCCTGGTAGCGCTCCAGGCCCCGCTGGATGGTCTCCGGCGAGGTGTTGCGGCGGCAGAAGATCTCGACGAACCCCTCGGTCTCCCAGCCGAGCGCGGCGGGGTCGACCCGAACGGTGAACCCGGTGATGGCTCCGGTGGCGCGCAGCCGGTCCACGCGCCGTTTCACGGCGGGCGCGGAGAGGCCGACCGACTGCCCGATGTCCGCGTAGGAGCGGCGGGCGTCCTCGGCGAGGGCGTGCACGATGCGTTCGTCGAGATCGTTCAGCACTGCGGGTCGTTCACTTCACTTCTGGTGCGTCTGGACTTGTGAGGTGTCCGGCGTGGCGAGCCGGGAGCGGCGATGGCCGTACCCGAAGTAGAACACGAGCCCGACCGCCATCCAGACACCGAAGACCACCCAGGTGACGGTGGACAGGCTGCCCATCATCCAGACGCAGAAGGCGAGGCCCAGCGCCGGCAGAACCGGCGACAGCGGCACCCGGAAGGTGCGGGGCATGTCCGGACGGGTCCGGCGCAGCACCACGACGGCCACGTTGACCAGGGCGAAGGCGAAGAGGGTGCCGATGCTGGTGGCGTCGGCGAGCTGCCCGAGCGGGACGGCGGCGGCCAGGACGCCGCAGAACAGCGAGACGATCAGCGTGTTGGCGCGGGGCGCGCCGGTCTTCGGGTGGACCCGGGCGAACACCTTGGGCACCAGTCCGTCGCGGGACATGGCGAACAGGACGCGGGTCTGGCCGTAGAGCACCGTCAGGACGACGCTGGCGATGGCGATGACGGCGCAGAACGCCAGCAGGGTGCCCCAGAAGTCCTGGCCGGTGACGTCGGTCATGATCTGGGCGAGGGAGGCCTCGGAGTCGGTGAAGTTCCGCCAGGGCTTGGCGCCGACGGCGACCGCCGCGACGAGGACGTAGAGCACCGTGACGATGACGAGGGACAGCATGATCGCGCGGGGCAGGTCGCGCTGGGCGTTCTTGGCCTCCTCACCGGCGGTGGAGGCGGCGTCGAAGCCGATGTACGAGAAGAAGAGCGTCGCGCCGGCCGCGCTGACGCCGGCCATGCCGAGCGGCATGAAGTTCTCGTAGTTGCCGGAGCGGAAGCCCTGCACGCCGATCGCGCAGAACAGCACCAGCGCCGCGATCTTGACGACGACCATGATCGTGTTGGCGCGGGCGGACTCGCGGGCACCGCCCAGCAGGAAGGTCATGGCGAGGAGCACCACGATCAGCGCCGGCAGGTTGAAGATGCCGCCGTCGCCGGGCGGGGCCGAGAGCGCCGCCGGGATGGTGACGCCGATGGTGCCGTCGAGGAGTTCGTTGAGGTACTCGCCCCAGCCGACGGCGACGGCGGCGACCGACACGCCGTACTCCAGGACCAGGCACCAGCCGCAGACCCAGGCGACCAGCTCGCCCATGGTGGCGTAGGCGTACGAGTACGAGGAGCCGGCGACCGGGATGGTGCCGGCCAGCTCGGCGTAGGACAGGGCCGAGAAGAGCGCCGTGAGGCCGGCGATGACGAAGGAGAGCGTGACGGCCGGGCCGGCCTTGGGGACGGCTTCGCCGAGGACGACGAAGATGCCGGTGCCGAGCGTGGCGCCGATGCTGATCATCGTGAGCTGCCACAGGCCGAGGGAGCGGCGCAGCGTGCCGCCCTCGCCCTGGCCGCCCTCCGCGACCAGGCGTTCCACGGGCTTGCGACGCATGAGGCGCGCGGCCAGGCCCGGGGAAGAAGGGGTGGCCGATGCGTCGTGGTGCGGGGGTGCGCCTTGGTCGAGCACGCGTTGACTCCTCTGTCGCTGCCGGTCGCACCGCCGGTGGTGAGCGGGAGGGCTCTCGGCGGGCTGCTGGAGCGGCGGGGACCGGCGGACACTCCCGTGCAGAGCGGGAACCCACCGAGCGGGGTCCCCGCCACGCCACGTACAGCGCAGAACACTACGAGCGGTGCGGCCCCCCGGTAATGCAGCAACCTTGCGCATCTCCGCACGATCGTTGCGTTCACCGGGACAGGGCGCGTGTTCGTTGCGCGGAGGCTGTGGAGCGCCCCGCACCGGGGTCGGTGGGCGGTGGATCTGCCCTGGTCAGCGACCATCCGGCTCCCCGTGGCCGGCCGTGTCCCAGTCGCGTCGGCCCCGTCGCGACCGAGCCTCCGGGGCGGTCGGGTGCGCGTTCCGGGCCCCGCACCGACGCGTGCGCGCCTCCCGGGCGCCCTGCTCGCCGGTGCGCGGCGCGGCCCCGATCCGCCGCCAGGAGGCGGCCGGCCCCCGGGCCGCGCGGACGGCGAGCCGGGCCCGTGGGCGGCGAGCCGGGCCCGTGGGCGGCGAGCCGGGCCCGTGGGCGGCCTCGCGGGCCGCCGCCTCGCTCAGTGCGGGCCGTTGGAGGAGCCGGGTGCGGTCTAGGTGTATTGATCACGAGCCTTGTTAACGCCGGCGGGGCTTGATCACGGCGAAGACCTCCGGTGTGGTGAAGCTGTCTAGGAACGCACCACACGGAGGTCTTCATGTCCCACCGTAATGCCCGGCTGACCGTTCACGGCAGGCGGCTGCTGGTCGAGCGTGTCCGTTCCGGCCGTCCGGTAGCGCATGTCGCGGCCGAGATGGGCGTCTCACGGCCCACGGCTCACAAATGGCTGCTGCGCTGGCGAGCAGAGGGCGAGTCCGGCCTGCACGACCGTTCCAGCCAGCCCCGCAGGACGCCGCACCGGACCCCGGCCGCGCTGGAGGACCGGGTCTGCCGACTGCGGCAAGAACGCAAGCTGGGCCCGGCCCGCATCGGACCGATCCTGGGCCTGCCCGCCTCCACCGTCCACCGGGTCCTGGCCCGACACGGCCTGAACCGTCTGGCCTTCCTGGACCGCCCCACCGGACAGGTCATCCGCCGCTACGAACGCAGCCGGCCCGGCGAGCTCGTCCACGTCGACGTCAAGAAACTCGGCCGCATCCCCGACGGCGGCGGATGGCGCATCCACGGCCGTGCCGCCTGCCCCGACCGCCGCCGCACCACCGGCTTCGACTACATCCACTCCGCAGTCGACGACCACAGCCGCCTCGCCTACAGCGAAGTCCACCCGGACGAGAAGGCCGCCACCTGCGCGGCCTTCCTGCAGCGGGCCGCAGCCTTCTTCGCCACCTGTGGCATCCTCCGCGTCGAACGCGTCCTGACAGACAATGCCTGGCCCTACCGCAAGAGCTTCGCCTGGCGGCAGGCGCTTGCCGACCTCGGCGCGTCCGGCAAGCTCACGCGCATCTACCGGCCGCAGACCAACGGCAAGGTCGAACGCTTCAACCGCACCCTGCTCGACGAATGGGCCTACCTGCGGCCCTACACCAGCAACGCTGAACGCACCGCCGCCCTGGCAGACTTCCTGCACACCTACAACCACCACCGTTGCCACACCGCACTCGGCGGCCACCCACCCATCAGCCGCGTGAACAACGCTTCAGGTCAATACATCTAGGGCCTCCTCGCCACCGGCGTCCCCGGCCGGGGACTCACCTCACGTCAGGGTGGCTCGACGTCAGCCGCCCTGACGACACCAGGGCCGGCACCAGGACCCGGCACCGGTGCCCGACACCATGGGCCGGGCGCCCGGACTCGGGCGCGGTCAGCCCCAGCTCGCGTGCAGCGGCTTGCCCTCGGCGTAGCCGGCCGCGCTCTGGATGCCGACGACGGCCTTCTCGGCGAACTCCTCCAGGGAGGCGGCACCGGCGTAGGTGCAGGAGGAGCGGACGCCCGCGATGATCGAGTCGATCAGGTCCTCGACGCCGGGACGGGTCGGGTCGAGGAACATCCGGGAGGTGGAGATGCCTTCCTCGAACAGCCCCTTGCGGGCCCGGTCGTAGGCCGACTCCTCGGAGGTGCGGTTGCGCACCGCGCGCGCGGAGGCCATGCCGAACGACTCCTTGTAGGGGCGGCCGTTGGCGTCGTGCTGGAGGTCGCCCGGGGACTCGTACGTGCCCGCGAACCAGGAGCCGACCATCACGTTCGACGCACCGGCCGCGAGGGCCATCGCCACGTCGCGCGGGTGCCGGATGCCACCGTCGGCCCACACGTGCTTGCCGTACTTCCTGGCCTCGGCGGCGCACTCCAGGACCGCGGAGAACTGCGGCCGGCCGACGCCGGTCATCATGCGGGTGGTGCACATGGCGCCGGGTCCGACGCCGACCTTGACGATGTCGGCGCCCGCCTCGATCAGGTCGCGCACGCCCTCGGCGGAGACGATGTTGCCCGCGACGATCGGGACCCGCGGGTCGAGGTCGCGCACCACCTTGACGGCGCCGATCATCGACTCCTGGTGACCGTGCGCCGTGTCGATGACGAGGGTGTCCACACCCGCGTCCAGCAGTTGCCCGGCCTTGCCCGCCACGTCGCCGTTGATGCCGACGGCGGCGGCGACGCGCAGGCGGCCCCGCTCGTCGGTGGCCGGGGTGTAGAGGGTGGCGCGCAGGGCGCCCTTGCGGGTCAGGATGCCGGCGAGGCGGCCGTCCTTGTCCACGGCGGGCGCGTAGCGGCGGTTGGCGGTGTCGAGGGTGTTGAAGGCCTCGCGCGGGTCCATGTCCGCGTCGATGAGGATCAGGTCCTTGGACATGACCTCTTCGAGCTGGGTGAAGCGGTCCACGCCGCTCAGGTCGGCGTCGGTGACCACACCGACCGGCTTGTAATCCTCGTCGACGACGACGCCGGCGTCGTGCGCGCGCTTGGGCAGCAGGGACAGCGCGTCGGCCACGGTCTGGTGCGGGGCCAGCACGATCGGGGTGTCCAGGACGTGGTGGCGGCTCTTCACCCAGGAGACGACGTCGGTGACGACCTCGATCGGGATGTCCTGCGGGATGACCACCAGGCCGCCGCGCCGGGCCACCGTCTCGGCCATCCGGCGGCCCGCGATGGCGGTCATGTTGGCGACGACGAGCGGGATGGTGGTGCCCGTGCCGTCCGGGGAGCCGAGGTCCACGCCCTGCCGGGAGCCCACGGCGGAGCGGCTCGGCACCATGAACACGTCATCGTACGTCAGGTCGTACGAGGGCTGGATGTCATTCAGGAAACGCACGTGCTGCACATCCCAGTCGATCAGAGGTGGCCCCCGGACAGGTCAGCCAGGGGGAAAGAGCACGTACTTCATTCTCCCACGGCGGACGCCCGGCAACTCCCGGTCGGATCATCCAGGCTGGTCAGCGACCTCTTTGGACGATCCTCCAGGCCCGAGGGTCACGAAGAGCCCCGGACCGCGGTCCGTCGCCTCGGCGAAGACCTCCTCGGCGACCGCCCACTCGCCCGGCCGCGCCTCGGCGTACTCCCGCCAGCCCCGCACGACGAGGACCAGCCCCCGCTCCACCGAGCCCTCGGGCCAGACGGAGGGGTCGGCGAGGGAGTCGGCGAGCGCGTCCCAGTTCCGGCCGAACCAGTCGGGCAGCGCCAGGTCACGGGCGCAGCGGTCCATCAGGCCCGCCTTGTCCGTAACCCCGTCGAGGTCCAGCGTGACCACGAGCCGCCCCGCGAAGTCCTCGATCATCTCGCGCCCTTCTCCCTCTCGTGAGCGCCCGGTCGCCCGATCGCCCGATCGCCCCGTCGTCATCCGGTCGTCCGATCGCCTGATCACCTGACCGGTCGTCAGACCCCGTCGGGATCCGTCCGGTTGAGCGTCGACTTGGGCGCCGAGCCCGACGTCATCAGGTAGTCCGCGGCCGACGTGTCCGTGACCAGGCTGGTGACGAGACCGGAGCGCAGCACCGCGTCGATGGCCCCCGCCTTGCGCTGCCCGCCCGCGATCGCCACGACCTCGGGGATGCGGCGGAGCTGGTCCGCCTTGACCGTGATGCACCGCTCCCCCAGGTCCCGCCCGACCCGGCGCCCCTCGGCGTCGAAGAGGTGCGCGGACATCTCGGCGGCGACACCGAGCGAGGCGTAGTGCGCGCGCTCCTCGTCGCTGAGCATGTCGTGCACCGTCGAGATGCCCGGCTCCCAGGAACCGATGGAGACGCAGGCGACCGTGACCTTGTCGAAGTACTCGAAGGCCCGGGCGATCCCGGTCTGGTGGCGCAGCGCCTGCGCGGTGGCCGCGTCCGGCAGCAGCATCGGCGCGTAGATGGGGTGGGCGTCACCGCCCGACACCTGGGCGGCGCGGCGCACGGCCTCCACCGAGCCGCGCTCGGCGGTCCCGGCGTCGTACACGCCCGTCAACTGCACCACCGTGCACGGCGGCAGCTTGTCGAGCGCCGCGGCCATGTGGATGGTGGAGCGGCCCCAGGCCAGGCCCAGCACATCCCCCTCGTTGACCAGCTCACCGAGCAGGTCGGCGGCCACCTCTCCCAGGTTCTCCGGGTCGGGCGTCTCCTCGGCGTCGGCCGGGGACTCCACCACGACGGCGTGCCGGAGGCCGTAGCGGGCCCGCAGGGCGTCCGAACGCTCGGCGTCCAGCTCGGCCGGCACCCGGATCTCGATTCGTACAAGGTCTCTCTCGAGGGCGGTCTCGAGAACCCTGGCCACCTTGAAGCGGCTGACGCCGAACTCCTCCGCGATCTGGATCTTGGACTTGCCCTCGAGGTAGAAGCGGCGGGCCATGGCCGCCGCCTGGACCAGCTCAGCGGGTCCCATCCGCATGGCTGAACGGCCCGCCGACATACCCGACACGGCGATCTCCTCACTGCTGTTCACACTCTGGATACGCCGTTCATCCTTGCAGATTCGGCGCACTTGATCAGCCCTGATGAGAGCCGTTCACTTTCTGTTCCTCAGTGGTCGCACGCCCAAGACGCCTTGGCGGTCGCCGCCTCGGCCTGCGTGCGCAATGCACGTACCGCCTCGGCCGGGTCGGACGCCCCGTACACGGCGGAACCCGCGACGAAGACGTCGGCGCCGGCGTCGGCGCACTGCTCGATCGTCGATGCCGACACCCCGCCGTCGACCTGGAGCCACAACTCCAGACCGTGCTTTTTGATCAGCTCACGGGTGCGCCGGATCTTCGGGAGCATGATGTCGAGGAACGCCTGCCCGCCGAAGCCCGGTTCAACCGTCATGATCAGCAGCATGTCGAGTTCGGGCAGCAGATCCTCGTACGGCTCGATCGGCGTCGCGGGCCGCAGCGCCATGGACGCGCGGGCGCCCTTGGCCCGGATCTCCCGGGCCAGCCGCACCGGCGCGGCGGCCGCCTCCACGTGGAAGGTGACGGAACCGGCCCCCGCCTCCACGTACTGCGGCGCCCACCGGTCCGGGGCCTCGATCATCAGGTGGCAGTCCAGCGGGGTGTCCGTCGCCCTGGCCAGGGACTCCACGACCGGCACGCCGAGCGTGAGGTTCGGGACGAAGTGATTGTCCATGACGTCGACGTGGAGCCAGTCGGCTCCCCCGACCGCCTTGGCCTCGTCCGCGAGGCGGGCGAAGTCGGCGGACAGGATGCTGGGGTTGATCTGCGCGGCCATGCCCCAAGACTGCCATGCTCGGCGGGGGCGGGGGGCGGCGGTCCCGGGGTACGCGGTTGTTTCGCGGGTGCGGGCGGGACATGGCTGGTCGCGCGGTTCCCCGCGCCCCTTGGAGCGCGTCCCGGCGGGCGGGCGGAACCAGGGGGCCGCCGCGCCCGCCGACGTGAGGCGCGGTTACGCGGTGCGGCGGATCAGGGCGAGGTACATCGCGTCGGTGCCGTGCAGATGGGGCCAGAGCTGGATGTCCGGGCCGTCGCCGAGGTGCGGTACACCGGGGAGCAGGGGGCGGGCGTCGAGCAGTTCCGTGTCGGGGAACTGCTTGAGGACGTCCGCGACGACGGCGCGGGTCTCGGCGAGGTGGGGCGAGCAGGTCGCGTAGCCGACGACGCCGCCGGTCCGTACCGCCTCCAGGGCGCCGCGCAGCAGCCCGCGCTGGAGCGGGGCGAAGCCGTCCAGGTCCTCCGGGCGGCGCCGCCAGCGTGCCTCGGGGCGGCGGCGCAGTGCGCCCAGCCCGGTGCACGGCACGTCGACCAGGACGCGGTCGAAGCTGCCGGGCCGCCACGCCGGGCGGGTACCGTCGGCCGCGATCACCTGGTACGGCCCCGGGTTCCCGTCCAGTGCCCTGGCCACAAGACCGGCCCGGTGCGGCTGCTTCTCGGAGGCGAGCAGGAAGGCACCGCGCTCGGCGGCCAGCGCCCCGAGCATCGCGGCCTTGCCGCCCGGCCCGGCACACCCGTCCAGCCAGCGCCGGTCCGGTCCGTCCAGGGGCGCGTTCGCCAGCGCGAGGGCGACGAGCTGGCTGCCCTCGTCCTGCACGCCGGCCCGGTTCTCCCGGACGGCCTCGACGGCTCCGGGCTCGCCTCCCTCGCTCAGCCGCACGGCGTACGGCGACCAGCGCCCCGGCACGGCGGCCTCCTCGCCCAGCAGCTCGTCGGCCGTGGCGCGCCCGGGGCGGGCGACCAGGGTGACCTCGGGCCGCTCGTTGTCCGCGGCGAGCAGTTCCTCGATGCCGGCCCGGCCGCCGCCGAGCGAGTCCCACAGCGCGGAGACGACCCAGCGCGGGTGCGAGTGCACGACGGCGAGGTGGTCCTCGGGGTCCTCGTCGTAGGGCGGGGCGACCCGCTCCAGCCATCCGTCGAGATCGTCCCGTGCGACCTTGCGCAGCACGGCGTTGACGAACTTGGCCCGCCCGTCGCCGAGCACGACCCGCGCCAGCTCCACGGAGGCGGACACGGCCGCATGGGTGGGAATCCGCGTCCCGAGCAGTTGGTGGACACCGAGGCTGAGCACGTCCAGCACCGGCGGATCGACCTCCCGCAGCGGCCGGTCGACGCAGTCGGCGATGATCGCGTCGTAGGTCCCCTGCCGGCGCAGCGTCCCGTACACCAGCTCGGTCGCCAGGGCGGCGTCCCGGGCGTCGAACTTCTCGGGCCCCTCCTTCTCCCGCGCCTTGCGCAGCAACGGGGGCAGGACGAGGTTGGCGTAGGCGTCCCGCTCGTCCACGGCCCTGAGCGCCTCGAAGGCGAGGACGCGGACGGGGTCCTTCTGAGGCCTGCGGTACGGCTTGCCGGGCTTGCGGGGACGACGAGGCTGCTCGCTCACGAAAAAGGTGCTCCGGGTGTGGGGTGAAGTGCGCTCACCAGCGTACGTCGGGCCGGCGAACGGTGATACGGAGGCGGTGGTCAGCCGCCCAGCAGCTCGCCCTCGGCGATCCGCGCGCCACGCGCCCAGTCGGCGGCCCGCATCGGCTTTTTGCCCTGGGCCTGCACCCACAGCAGCTCGACGGCGTGCGAGCCGGTACCGACGTGCACGTTGTTCTTGCCGGCGGCGAGCCGCCCCGGGGGGAGGTCCGTCCGGTCGGGCGCGGGCACGGCCTGCACGAGCTTGAGCCGCTCGCCCCGGAAGGTGGTCCAGGCCCCCGGGGCCGGGGTGCAGCCGCGGACCACCCGGTCGACGCGCAGCGCCGGGGCGGCCCAGTCGACCCGGGCGTCCTCGACGGTGATCTTCGGGGCGAGGGTGACACCGTCGGCGGGCTGCGGCACGGCCTTCAGGCTGCCGTCCTCGATGCCGTCCATGGTGGCGGCGAGCAGCCCGGAGCCGGCGAAGGCGAGCCGGGTCAGCAGGTCACCGCTGGTGTCGGTGGGCCGGACGGTCTCGGTGACCGTCCCGTAGACGGGGCCGGAGTCGAGGCCCTCCTCGATCAGGAAGGTGGACGCCCCGGTGATCTCGTCGCCCGCCATCAGCGCGTGCTGCACGGGAGCGGCGCCGCGCCAGGCGGGCAGCAGCGAGAAGTGCAGGTTGACCCAGCCATGGGCGGGCACGTCCAGCGCGACGCGGGGCAGCAGGGCGCCGTAGGCGACGACGGGGCAGCAGTCGGGCGCGATCTCGCGCAGCCGCTCCAGGAAGTCCGGGTCGCGCGGCTTCGCGGGCCTGAGCACCTCGATCCCGGCCTCTTCCGCGCGCTCGGCCACGGGAGAGGCGACCAGCCGGCGCCCGCGCCCGGCCGGAGCGTCGGGCCGCGTGACGACGGCGGCCACCTCGTGGCGCCCGGAGGCGATCAGGGCGTCCAGGGCGGGAACGGCGACCTCGGGGGTACCGGCGAAGACGAGCTTCATGGGTGGGACGGGCCTCTCGGGCGGGGGTGGTTGCGGGCGACGCACCAGTCTACGAGCCCGGACGCGGCGGAAGGCCTCCGACGGCTCGGCACCCGGGGCGGTGGGCGCCCGCCCGCCCTCCGGCCGGCCGCGGGTGGTGCGCCGGTGGTCCACGGACGGGAGGGGAGCCCGAGGCCGAAGAGCGAGGCGCACAGCACCGCGGGCGGCGCACGCATATGCCGCCACGCCCCCACCCCGTGACCCGCGGAGCGCCCACGCGTTGGTCAAGGAAGAGTTGACCCCGGGCCGCCCGCGCGGCCCGATTCCTTTCAACGCCGGTTCGAGAGGCTTGTTCATGGCCGACCACGCAACCCACGACGCCCAGGCTCGGGCCAGCCTGCACTTGCTGGTGCGGGACATCGAGCGGGTCCGCCGGCAGGTGGACGCGCTGCGCACCCTCACCGCCCAGCTCGGCAACGTCTACCGCCCGCGCCGCTCCGGTCCCTCCACGGGCTTCGTCGTCTACGGACGCGCCCCCGCCCCGACGGTCCGTCTCGCCCAGGAACTCCGGGACAGTGTCGAGACCCTGGTCACGGCCGCCGTGGACTTCGACCGTTCGCTCGGTTTCTCGTGGGACGCGGTGGGCTCCGCGCTCGGCGTCACCAAGCAGGCGGTACACCGCCGCTACGGCTCCCGCCGCGCCGCGGCCCAGGCGGCCCCCACCATCACCGAGGCCCCCGAGCACGCACCGGAACCGGCGGGCGCCCACCCGGTCAACTCGGGCTCCGGCCTCCCCGCCGTGCCCACGGTCCCGGCCGCCCGTTCCATGCCGACCCAGCCGACGGCGGGCAGTCAGGCCCTGCGCGACGACGTCCGGCCGACCGCCTTTCCCGGCCCGCGCAACGGCTGAGCCGCTACGCCCGAGTCGCTGCGGCCCAAGCCCGCCGTCCTCCCGGTCCACAGGAGGACGGCGGGCTCCTGTGTGCGGGCCTCGGCCGGTCACACCTGCGCGCACGTCCTCACCCGATGTCGGGCGGATCGATCCGCACCCACACCGCCGCCTCGCTCCCCCGCGCCATCCGTGCCGCCTGAGCGGCCTTCAGCGCCCCGGCCAGCGCCGCCCCGCGCCCCGGCGGCACCCGCACCAGCGCCCGCTCCCAGTGCTCCCCGGGAGGCGGCGCACCCACCCGCCGCGGCCGCCCCGCGGCCGTGACCGGCAGCGGCACCGGGCCCAGCACCTCGGCCTCACGGGGCAGTTCGACGGCGCCCAGGAAGCCCGCCACCGCTTCGGCCGGCCCCGCCACGGCCGCCATCCGCGACACCGGCGGAAAGCCCAGCTCGGCCCGCTCGGCCAGTTCCCGCACCGCGTGGCCGACGGGGTCCCAGCGCACCAGCGCCTGCACCGGCCGCAGGGTCGGCTCGGCCACCGCCACGACGGTGCCCCCGGCGCTCTGCGGGCGCACCAGGGCGGCGGCGGCCAGCCAGCGCCGCAGCGCGTCCTCGCCGGCGCGCAGGTCGGGCCGCCCGAGCATCGCCCAGCCGTCGAGCAGCAGGGCCGCCGCGTAGCCGCCTTCGGCGACGGGCTCGGCACCCGGGGTGCTCACCACCAGCGCGGGCGTCTCCGGCACGGTGTCCAGCACCTGCTCCCGCCCCGAGGTGCGCACCGGCACCGCCGGGAACGCCCGCCCCAGTTCCTCGGCGGTGCGGCGCGCCCCCACGACCTGGGCGCGCAACCGGAACGCCCCGCACTCAGGGCAGTGCCACCCGCCCTCCTCGCGCCCGCACCAACTGCACCGCAGCGCGGCACCGGACTCCTGCCCCTCCAGCGGCCCCGAGCAGTGCCGGCACCGCGCGGGCGTCCGGCACGCGGCGCACGCCATCCGCGGCACGTAACCCCGCCGGGGCACCTGCACGAGCACCGGTCCCCGCCGCAGCCCGTCCCTGACGGCCTGCCAGGCGAGGGTCGGCAGCCGAGCGGCGCGGGCGGCCTCGTCCCGGGCCAGGTCCTGGTCCCCCACGGTCCGCACCAGCGGGGCGGCGGCCCGCACCTGCTCCCGCGCGGCGACCAGCGGCCGTGCCCAGCCGGTCTCCACGAGCTGGGCGGCCTCCACGGTGCAGCTCCAGCCGCCCAGGAGGAAGGCACACCTGTCCTGGGCGGCGCGCAGCAGCAGCACCTCGCGCGCGTGCGGCTGCGGGGCGTGCGGCTCGCTGTGGCTGTCGTCGCCGTCGTCCCAGAGGGCGACCAGCCCGAGGTCCCGGACCGGCGCGAACATGGCGGCGCGGGTCCCGATGACGGCCCGTACGGACCCCCGGCGCACCGCGAGCCACTGCGCGTACCGCTTCTCGGGCCCGGCGTCGGCGGTGAGCACTGCGTGCCGTCCCGCGCCCAGCAGGGCGGTCAGCGCGGCGTCGGCGCGTGCGACGGCCCGCCCGTCGGGGAGTACGACGACCGCGCCGCGGCCTGAGGCCAGGGTCGCCGCGACGGCCCGGGCCAGTTCCTCGGCCCACTGCGGGCCGGGCAGCGCGTTCCACACCGCGCGCGGCGCACCCCCCGAGGCGAGGGCCGCGACGAACGCGGCCCCCTGCTCGTACCGCGCCCAGGGCCCCGGCTCCGGCACCGGCGGCGGGGGCAGCGGATCGGGTGACGCGCGCTTCTCGGCGCGCGCGTTGCGCGGCGGTACGGCGAGCTGCAGCACATCGGCGAGGCTGCCCGCGTACCGGTCGGCGACCGCCCGTGTGAGTCCGAGCAGTCCCTCGTCCAGCACCCGCTCGGGCGAGACGACCTGGGCCAGCGCGGCGAGGGGACCCGAGTAGTCGGACTCGGCGAGCCGCTCGATCAGGAACCCGTCGACGAGCCCCCCGCCCTCGCGCCGCCCGTCCCGCACCCGGTGCCGCCCCGCGCCGAACCGCACCCGCACCCGCACTCCGGGCCGGGCGTCCGCGTCCAGCTCCTCGGGCACGGCGTAGTCGAAGTACCGGTCGAGGTGGAGCACGCCCTTGTCGACGAGGACCCGGGCGACGGGCAGCTCCTTGGCGAGCGCGGCTCCGCGCCAGGTCCGCGGTTTGGCCCGCGGCGTCTTCGCCCGGCGCACGCTCTCCCGGATGAGCGCGAGCTGCTCGGGCGGCGCGTCCTGCGCGCCACCACCCGCCGGTTCGTTCTCGCTGCTCACGCCTGCATTCCTACCAAAGACCACTGACAACCGACGGCGCCCGGGCTCGCACCCCCGCGCCGCGTACCCGCCCGCGGACACGCCGAGGCCCGGCGCCCCCCACCGGGGACACCGGGCCTCGCGACGTACCAGTCGGGCGGGGCGCTCGGGCTCTTACAGCCCCGCCGCCTGCCGCAGGGCGTCCACGCGGTCCGTGCGCTCCCAGGTGAAGTCGGGCAGCTCACGGCCGAAGTGGCCGTACGCCGCGGTCTGGGCGTAGATCGGGCGGAGCAGGTCGAGGTCGCGGATGATGGCGGCCGGACGGAGGTCGAAGACCTGGTCGATCGCCTTCTCGATCTTCTCCGTGTCGACCTTGGCGGTGCCGAAGGTCTCCACGAAGAGGCCGACCGGTTCGGCCTTGCCGATGGCGTAGGCGACCTGGACCTCGCAGCGGGCGGCGAGGCCCGCGGCGACGACGTTCTTGGCGACCCAGCGCATCGCGTACGCGGCGGAGCGGTCGACCTTGGACGGGTCCTTGCCGGAGAAGGCGCCACCGCCGTGACGGGCCATACCGCCGTACGTGTCGATGATGATCTTGCGGCCGGTGAGGCCTGCGTCGCCCATCGGGCCGCCGATCTCGAAGCGGCCGGTCGGGTTGACCAGGAGGCGGTAGTTCTCCGTGTCCAGCTTGATGCCGTCCTCGAGCAGCGCCTTGAGCTCCGGCTCGACGACGAATTCCTTGATGTCCGGAGCCAGCAGGGACTCCAGGTCGATGTCGCTCGCGTGCTGGGAGGAGACGACGACCGTGTCGAGGCGGACGGCCTTGTCGCCGTCGTACTCGATGGTGACCTGCGTCTTGCCGTCCGGGCGCAGGTACGGGATGGTCCCGTTCTTGCGGACCTCCGACAGGCGCTTGGACAGACGGTGCGCCAGGAAGACCGGGAGCGGCATCAGGGTCGGCGTCTCGTCGGACGCGTAGCCGAACATCAGGCCCTGGTCGCCCGCACCCTGCCGGTCCAGCTCGTCCTCGTCGCCCTCCACCCGGGTCTCGTAGGCCGTGTCGACGCCCTGCGCGATGTCCGGGGACTGGGCGCCGATCGAGACCGAGACACCGCAGGAGGCGCCGTCGAAGCCCTTCTTCGAGGAGTCGTACCCGATCTCCAGGATCTTGCCGCGGACCAGCGTGGCGATGTCCGCGTAGGCCTTGGTCGTGACCTCGCCGGCCACGTGCACCAGACCGGTGGTGATCAGGGTTTCGACGGCGACCCGGGAGGTCGGGTCCTCACGCAGTAGCGCGTCGAGAATCGTGTCGCTGATCTGGTCAGCGATCTTGTCGGGGTGACCTTCGGTCACGGACTCCGAGGTGAACAGGCGACGGGACACAACGCTCCCTGGGGTTGCAGCGGCTGCTGGCTGATCATTGGTGGACGGCACGGGGAGCTGCACCCGGCGACGTCCGAGAACAGTTTATCGGTCGCGCTCCGCCACGGGCCCACCCTCCCCCACTCACGGCTGCGCTCGAGCGGGGCCCCCACCGCTTTTCGGAAGGGCTGTGACCTGCGGCACGGGCATTCTGCCCGGAACGGAGCGCCCTTGGCCAGGGCCGCCACGCTCGAATGCGGCGGGGTTCGCGGGCCGGATGGAGTGAATGAGTCATTCAGCCGAGCCGTTCCGCCACAAGGTCCCACACGGTTTCGGCCAGGGCTTCCTTGGGGCCGTGCGCCACCGGGGTCTCGCTGCCGTCGGCACCGAGGACCACGGCCTCGTTCTCCTCGGAGCCGAAGGTCTTGCGCTCCCCCACCTCGTTGACCACGAGGAGGTCGCAGCCCTTGCGCTTCAGCTTGGCCCGGCCGTTGGCCAGGACGTCGTCGGTCTCGGCGGCGAAGCCGACGACCACCTGTCCGGAGCGGGGCCGGTCCGCGGCGATCTCCGCGAGGATGTCGGGGTTGCGCACCAGGGCGATCGGCGCGGGTTCCTGGTCGCCCTTCTTCTTGATCTTCCCTGCGGCGTACGCCGCGGGGCGGAAGTCCGCGACCGCCGCGGCCATGACGACGGCGTCGGCGTCCGCCGCGGCGCGCAGCATCGCCTCGCGCAGTTCCACGGCCGTGCCCACCGGAACCACGTCCACGCCGGCCGGGTCCGGCAGCGACGCGTTCGCCGCGACCAGCGTGACGCGGGCGCCCCGGGCGGCGGCGGTGCGGGCGAGGGCGTAGCCCTGCTTGCCGGACGAGCGGTTGCCGAGGAAGCGGACCGGGTCGAGGGGCTCCCGGGTGCCGCCCGCGCTGACGACGACGTGCCGTCCCGCGAGATCCGGCTCGGCCACGCCGCGGGCGAGCACCCGGCGGCAGACCTCGAAGATCTCGCCCGGGTCGGGCAGCCGGCCCTTGCCGGTGTCGACGCCGGTGAGGCGGCCGACGGCCGGCTCGATGACCACGGCCCCTCGGCGGCGCAGCGTCGCCACGTTCTCCCGGGTGGCCGGGTGCTCCCACATCTCGGTGTGCATGGCGGGCGCGAAGACGACCGGGCAGCGAACCGTGAGCAGTGTGTTGGTGAGGAGGTCGTCGGCGAGGCCGTGGGCCGCCTTGGCGAGCATGTCGGCGGTGGCCGGGGCGACGACGACCAGGTCGGCGTGCTGGCCGATGCGCACGTGCGGGACCTGGTGGACGTCGTCCCACACCTCGGTCGAGACGGGATTGCCGGACAGGGCGGACCAGGTGGCGGCGCCGACGAAGTGCAGCGCGGAGGCGGTGGGGACGACCCGGACCTCGTGCCCCGACTCGGTGAATCTGCGCAGCAGCTCACAGGCCTTGTAGGCGGCGATGCCGCCGCTGACCCCCAGAACGACCTTGGGCTTGTCCACCGTCTCTCCCCGACTCGGATATCGCGTACGACCCATCACACACCACAGGCCCGGCAGTCGGACTGCCGGGCCTGTGGAAAAGTCAGCTTCTAGCTGAAAATACTACCGCCGGTGTTACTGCGCCGGACCCTCGATGGCCTCGGAGGTCAGCAGCCCCGCGTTGATCTCGCGCAGGGCGATCGAGAGCGGCTTCTCGTGGACGTGGGTGTCGACGAGCGGACCGACGTACTCGAGGAGACCCTCGCCGAGCTGCGAGTAGTACGCGTTGATCTGGCGGGCCCGCTTGGCCGCGTAGATCACGAGGCTGTACTTCGAGTCCGTGGCCTCGAGGAGCTCGTCGATCGGCGGGTTGATGATGCCCTCGGGCGCGGAGATGGAAGAGGACACGCTCTACCTTCCGATGGATGGGAAAGATTCAGCCGGGCGATCGGCCGGCCGATCGGTGGGGATCAGCGGACCAGTGACGATCACACGACGTTCGTCAAGGCTAGCAGCTCGCGCGCCACGTCCTCGACGGAGGTGTTGACCAGGGTCTGGTCGAACTCCGGCTCGGCCGCCAGCTCGATCCTGGCCGCGGCGAGGCGGCGCTCGATCACTTCCGGCGGCTCGGTGCCCCGGCCGGTGAGCCTGCGCACCAGCTCGTCCCAGGAGGGCGGGGCCAGGAACACCAGTTGGGCCTCGGGCATGGACTCGCGGACCTGCCGCGCGCCCTGGAGGTCGATCTCCAGGAGCACCGGCTCACCGGCCTCCAGGCGCTCCAGTACGGCCGCGCGCGGCGTGCCGTAGCGGTTGCCGGCGAACTCGGCGCACTCCAGCAGCTCGCCGTTGGCGATCAGCTTGTCCATCTCCTCGTCGGTGACGAAGAAGTAGTGGACACCGTGCCGCTCGCCGGGGCGGGGCCTGCGGGTCGTCGCCGAGACCGACAGCCATACCTCGGGGTGTTCCTTGCGCATATGGGCGACGACCGTGCTCTTGCCGACCCCCGAGGGGCCGGAGAGCACGGTCAGCCGCGGACGTGCGTCCGGGGGTACGGGGGACGTCCCCCGGGGTGTTGCAGCCATGCAGCGATTATTCCAGCAATCCCGGAGTGGTCCGGACTCAGCCGCCGGTGCTGCCGAACTCACGCTCCAGGGAGGCGATCTGGTTGGAACCGAGACCACGCACGCGGCGGCTCTCGGAGATACCCAGTCGCTCCATGATCTGCTTGGCGCGGACCTTGCCCACGCCCGGCAGGGACTCGAGGAGGGCGGAGACCTTCATCTTGCCGATGACGTCGTTCTCCTGGCCCTGCTTGATGACCTCGTGGAGGGAGGCGCCGGAGTGCTTGAGTCGATTCTTGACCTCGGCCCGCTCCCGGCGAGCCGCGGCGGCCTTTTCGAGCGCGGCTGCGCGCTGTTCAGGGGTAAGGGGCGGAAGAGCCACGCCTACGTCACCTCGGATGTCGAACTGTCGGATACGGACCGGTGAGGAACCTAGTCGCCCCACACCTGGGGAGCCACGAGCAACACGCTAGCCCGTTGACTCTCGTCGGAGACTAGCGGTCAAGTCCGCCAGAGTCAGCGAGAACAGCGGAAAAGTCCTGGTCAGCCTCCGTCAGGACGGGCATTTAGGACATACTGCCTCGGATTTGAGGATGTATCCAGGGTCAGGCCGCCGCGAGCGCGGTCCTGATCTCCTGTGCGAAGCGGTCCGCGGCCGTCCGCAACGCGGCCACATCGGGACCGTGACGCAGAACACCCCGGCTGACATTGGGAACGACGTCGCGCACCGCGGTGCCGAAGACCCGCGGCAGATCCGCGGGGGTGGCCCCCTGGGCGCCGATGCCGGGTGCCAGGAGCGGGCCGTTGATGCCCAGGTCGTACGACGACAGGTCCCCCAGGGTGGCGCCGACCACCGCGCCGAAGGAACCGAGGGGGTCCTCCCCCGCGTTCTCGGCGGCCAGGTGCGCCAGCACCGTCGCCGCGACGCTCCGCCCGTCGGCCCGGACTGCGTGCTGGACCTCGCCGCCCTCCGGGTTGGAGGTCAGCGCCAGCACGAACAGGCCCGCGCCGCTCTCGCGGGCCATGTCGACGGCCGGCTTCAGGGACCCGTAGCCGAGGTACGGCGACACGGTCAGCGCGTCCGAGAACAGCGGGGCGCCCTCGCTCAGGAAGGACTCGGCGTACGCGGCCATGGTCGAGCCGATGTCGCCGCGCTTGGCGTCCATCACGACCAGGGCGCCCGCCGCCCGTGCCTCCTCGACCGACTTCTCCAGAACGGCCACGCCGCGCGAACCGAAGCGCTCGAAGAAGGCGCTCTGCGGCTTCAGCACGGCGACACGGTCGGCGACCGCCTCCACGACGGTGCGGCTGAAGCGCTCCAGGCCGGCCACGTCGTCGTTCAGACCCCACTCGGCGAGCAGGGAGGCGTGCGGGTCCACACCGACGCACAGCGGGCCGCGCTCGTCCATCGCGCGGCGCAGGCGCGCGCCGAAGGGCTCGGTCGTACCGGTCATCGGGGCTTCCTCACATCGGCGCCGACCGCGTCGGCGAGGGTGGCGTACGGGCTCTGCCGCAGGCGCGCGGCGAGCCCCTTGTGGAGATCGCGAGCGTAGAACGGCCCCTCGTAGATGAACGCGCTGTAGCCCTGGACCAGCGTGGCCCCGGCCAGGATGCGCTCCCAGGCGTCCTCGGCGGTCTCCACGCCGCCGACGCCCACCAGGGTGATCCGGTCGCCCACGCGCGCGTAGAGGCGGCGCAGCACCTCCAGGGAGCGCGCCTTGAGGGGTGCGCCGGACAGACCGCCGGTCTCCCGGACCAGGACGGGCGAGGACGTCAACCCGAGTCCCTCGCGCGCGATGGTGGTGTTGGTGGCGATGATCCCGTCCAGGCCCAGCTCCACGGCCAGGTCGGCGACCGCGTCGACGTCCTCGTCGGCGAGGTCGGGCGCGATCTTGACCAGGAGCGGCACGCGCCGCGCGGTGACCGCGCGGTCGGCGGCCTCGCGGACGGCGCTCAGGAGCGGACGCAGGTGGTCCACCGCCTGGAGGTCGCGCAGCCCGGGCGTGTTCGGGGAGGAGACGTTGACGACGAGGTAGTCGGCGTGGGGAGCGAGCCGCTCGGCGGACTTCACGTAGTCGCCGACGGCCTCCTCCTCCGGTACGACCTTCGTCTTGCCGATGTTGACGCCGACGACGGTCCGGAAGACGGGCGTGCGGGAGGCCAGGCGGGCGGCGACGGCCAGTGAGCCGTCGTTGTTGAAGCCCATGCGGTTGATCAGGGCCCGGTCGTCCACCAGCCGGAACAGCCGCTTTTTGGGGTTGCCGGGCTGCGGCTCCCCGGTGACCGTGCCGATCTCCACGTGGTCGAAGCCGAGCATCGCCATGCCGTCGATGGCGACCGCGTTCTTGTCGAAGCCGGCGGCGAGTCCGAAGGGGCCGTGCATGCGCAGCCCGAAGGCCTCCGTGCGCAGCTCCCGGTAACGGGGCGCGAGCGCGGCGGCGACGAAGGTGCGCAGCACGGGGATGCGGGCGGCGCGCCGGATCCAGCGGGAGGCCAGGTGGTGGGCCTGCTCCGGATCCATGCGGGAGAAGAAGAGCTTGAAGAAGGTCTGGTACATGGTGTCCTCGTGAAGCCACGGAGAGGGCTCATCGGAAAGGCTCGTGGGCAGGGCTCAAGAAGAGGGGGACACCGTTTCCGGTGTCCCCCTCGGGGCTGCTAGTCGCGGGCCGCGATCAGGAACTCGGCGTGTTCCTGGAGCGAGCGCACTCCCACGTCGCCGTGGTTGAGGGCGTCGATGCCCTGGACCGCCGCGGCGAGCGCCTGGACCGTCGTCAGGCAGGGCACGGAGCGGGCCACCGCCGCCGTACGGATGTCGTAGCCGTCGAGGCGGCCGCCGGTGCCGTACGGGGTGTTGACGATGAGGTCGACGCCGCCGTCGTGGATGAGCTGGACGATGGTCTTCTCGCCGTTCGGTCCGGTGCCCTCGGACTGCTTGCGCACGACCGTGGCGTTGATGCCGTTGCGCCTGAGGACCTCGGCGGTGCCGGAGGTGGCGAGCAGCTCGAAGCCGTGGGCGACCAGCTCGCGGGCCGGGAAGATCATCGAGCGCTTGTCGCGGTTGGCGACCGAGATGAACGCCCGTCCCCTGGTGGGCAGCGGGCCGTAGGCGCCGGCCTGCGACTTGGCGTACGCCGTGCCGAAGACCGAGTCGATGCCCATGACCTCGCCGGTGGAGCGCATCTCCGGGCCGAGGACCGTGTCGACGCCGCGGCCGTGGATGTCCCGGAAGCGGGACCACGGCATCACGGCCTCCTTGACGGAGATCGGCGCGTCCAGCGGCAGCTCGCCGCCGTCGCCGGTGGCCGGGAGCAGGCCCTCGGCGCGCAGCTCGGCGATGGTCGCGCCGAGCGAGATGCGGGCGGCGGCCTTGGCCAGCGGCACCGCGGTCGCCTTGGAGGTGAAGGGGACGGTGCGCGAGGCGCGCGGGTTGGCCTCCAGGACGTAGAGGATGTCCCCGGCCAGCGCGAACTGGATGTTGATCAGTCCGCGCACACCGACGCCCTTGGCGATGCCCTCGGTGGAGGCGCGCAGCCGCTTGATGTCGAAGCCGCCGAGCGTGATCGGGGGCAGGGCGCACGCCGAGTCGCCGGAGTGGATGCCGGCCTCCTCGATGTGCTCCATGACGCCGCCGAGGTACAGCTCCTGGCCGTCGTAGAGCGCGTCGACGTCGATCTCGATCGCGTCGTCCAGGAACCGGTCGACCAGGACCGGCCGGGACGGGCTGATCTCGGTCGACTCGGCGATGTACGCCTCCAGGCGGGTCTCGTCGTAGACGATCTCCATGCCGCGTCCGCCCAGGACGTAGGAGGGCCGCACGAGGACCGGGTAGCCGATCTCGTCGGCGATCGCCTTGGCCCCGGCGAAGGTGGTGGCGGTGCCGTGCTTGGGGGCGGGCAGGCCGGCCTCCGCCAGGACCCGGCCGAAGGCGCCCCGGTCCTCGGCGGCGTGGATGGCCTCGGGCGGGGTGCCGACGACCGGCACGCCGTTGTCCTTGAGCGCCTGCGACAGGCCCAGCGGGGTCTGGCCGCCGAGCTGGACGATCACGCCCGCGATCGGGCCGGCCTGCTGCTCCGCGTGGACGACCTCGAGCACGTCCTCCAGCGTGAGCGGCTCGAAGTACAGCCGGTCGGAGGTGTCGTAGTCGGTGGAGACGGTCTCCGGGTTGCAGTTGACCATCACGGTCTCGTACCCGGCGTCGCTCAGCGCGAAGGAGGCGTGGACGCAGGAGTAGTCGAACTCGATGCCCTGGCCGATGCGGTTCGGGCCGGAGCCCAGAATGATGACGGCCGGCTTCTCGCGTCGCGCGACCTCCGTCTCCTCGTCGTAGGAGGAGTAGAAGTAGGGCGTCTTCGCGGCGAACTCGGCGGCGCAGGTGTCGACCGTCTTGTAGACCGGGCGGACGCCGAGCGCGTGCCTCACCTCGCGGACGACGTCCTCGCGCAGGCCGCGGATCTCGCCGATCTGCTGGTCGGAGAAGCCATGCCGCTTGGCCTCGGCGAGCAGGCCGGCGGTCAGCTCCGGCGCCTCGGCCAGCTCGTCGGCGATCTCCTTGATCAGGAAGAGCTGGTCGACGAACCAGGGGTCGATCTTCGTGTACGCGAAGACCTCCTCGGGCGTGGCGCCCGCGCGGATGGCCCGCATGACGGTGTTGATCCGGCCGTCGGTCGGGCGGACGGCCTCCTCCAGGAGAGCCGCCTTGTCGCCGGGCTCGCCGACGAACGTGAACTGGCTGCCCTTCTTCTCCAGCGAGCGCAGCGCCTTCTGGAAGGCCTCGGTGAAGTTGCGGCCGATGGCCATGGCCTCGCCGACCGACTTCATGGTGGTGGTCAGGGTGGAGTCCGCGCTCGGGAACTTCTCGAAGGCGAACCGCGGGGCCTTGACGACCACGTAGTCGAGGGTCGGCTCGAAGGAGGCCGGGGTCTCCCGCGTGATGTCGTTCGGGATCTCGTCCAGCGTGTAACCGACGGCGAGCTTGGCCGCGATCTTCGCGATCGGGAAGCCGGTCGCCTTGGAGGCGAGCGCCGAGGACCGCGACACGCGCGGGTTCATCTCGATGACGATCACGCGACCGTCCACGGGGTTCACCGCGAACTGGATGTTGCAGCCGCCGGTGTCGACGCCGACCTCGCGGATGATCGCGATGCCGACGTCGCGCAGCACCTGGTACTCGCGGTCGGTCAGGGTCATCGCGGGGGCCACGGTGATGGAGTCGCCGGTGTGGACGCCCATGGGGTCGAAGTTCTCGATGGAGCAGACGACCACGACGTTGTCGTGCTTGTCGCGCATCAGCTCCAGCTCGTACTCCTTCCAGCCGAGGATGGACTCCTCCAGGAGCACCTCGGTGGTCGGCGAGAGGGTGAGGCCCTGTCCGGCGATGCGGCGCAGCTCCTCCTCGTCGTGGGCGAAGCCGGAGCCGGCGCCGCCCATGGTGAAGGAGGGACGGACGACGACCGGGTAGCCGCCCAGCTCCTCGACGCCCTTGAGGACGTCGTCCATGGAGTGGCAGATGTAGGACCGGGCCGACTCGCCGTGGCCGATCTTCTTGCGGACCTCCTCCACGACCTCCTTGAACAGGTCGCGGTCCTCGCCCTTGTTGATCGCCTCGACATTGGCGCCGATCAGCTCGACGCCGTACTTCTCCAGGACGCCGTTACCGTGCAGCGAGATGGCGGTGTTGAGCGCGGTCTGACCGCCCAGGGTGGGCAGCAGCGCGTCGGGGCGCTCCTTGGCGATGATCTTCTCGACGAACTCGGGGGTGATCGGCTCGACGTAGGTGGCGTCGGCGATCTCCGGGTCGGTCATGATCGTCGCCGGGTTGGAGTTCACCAGGACGACGCGCAGGCCCTCGGCCTTGAGGACGCGGCACGCCTGGGTACCGGAGTAGTCGAACTCGGCGGCCTGGCCGATGACGATCGGGCCGGAGCCGATGACCAGGACGGACTGGATATCGGTGCGCTTAGGCACGCTGGCCCTCCATCAGGACTGTGCTCATCAAAGACGTGAAGCGATCGAACAGGTAGGCGGCGTCGTGCGGGCCCGCTGCCGCTTCGGGGTGGTACTGGACGCTGAAGGCCGGCCTGTCGAGGAGCTGGAGGCCCTCCACCACGTTGTCGTTGAGGCAGACGTGGGAGACCTCGGCGCGCCCGTAGGGGGTGTCGGAGACCGTGTCGAGCGGGGCGTCGACGGCGAAGCCGTGGTTGTGCGCGGTGACCTCGACCTTGCCGGTCGTACGGTCCTGCACCGGCTGGTTGATGCCGCGGTGGCCGTACTTCAGCTTGTACGTGCCGAAGCCGAGCGCACGGCCCAGGATCTGGTTGCCGAAACAGATGCCGAACAGCGGGGTGCCGCGCTCCAGGACCGCCTGCATCAGGGCGACCGGGTGGTCGGCGGTGGACGGGTCGCCGGGACCGTTGGAGAAGAACACACCGTCGGGGTCGACGGCGTAGACGTCGTCGACGCTCGCGGTCGCCGGCAGCACGTGCACCTCGATGCCGCGCTCGGCCATGCGGTGCGGGGTCATGCCCTTGATGCCGAGGTCGACGGCGGCGACGGTGAACCTCTTCTCGCCGATCGCCGGGACCACGTAGGCCTCGGTGGTGGCGACCTCGGCGGAGAGGTCGGCGCCGGTCATCTCGGGGGCTTCCCGGACGCTGGCCAGCAGCGCGGCGTCGTCCTGGATCGCATCCCCGCTGAAGACGCCGACGCGCATGGCGCCCCGCTCGCGCAGGTGGCGGGTGAGGGCGCGGGTGTCGATGCCGGAGATGCCGACGACGCCCTGGGCGGCCAGCTCCTCGTCCAGCGTGCGGGCCGAGCGCCAGCTCGAGGGGACGCGCGCGGGGTCACGCACGACGTAGCCGGAGACCCAGATCTTCTTGGACTCCATGTCCTCGTCGTTGACGCCGGTGTTGCCCACGTGGGGGGCGGTCATCACGACCACCTGGCGGTGGTACGACGGGTCGGTGAGGGTCTCCTGGTAGCCGGTCATGCCGGTGGAGAACACGGCTTCGCCGAAGGTGGCCCCCACGGCCCCGTAGGCGCGGCCGCGGAAGATCCGGCCGTCCTCCAGGACGAGTACGGCGGGAGACGCCTCTTTCCTCTTCGAGGCAGTCCCCGGCTTGGAGGTCGTCATCGTGCGCCTTCCGTTTCCGTCTTGTCGATCATGTCGTTCAGGGTTTCGACCCACTCGTTGTGCTCGGCCGCGTGGTCGGAGCGGAAGCCGGAGTCGATCAGCTTGTCGCCGTGCTCCCAGGTGACGACCAGCAGGCCGCCCTCGGTGAGGACCTTCCCGGCGATGCCCTTGTCGAGGCGGGCCTCGCGCAGTGCGGCGACGGGGACGAAGAAGTCGTTCGCGCCGGGGCGTACGACGTCCAGTCCCGCCTCCGTCAGGGTGAGCTCGACCCGGCTGCGGGTGCCCAGGCCGTGCGCCACGATGCGGTCCAGCCACTGACCGGCGGTGGTGGAGCCGTGGTAGCGGCCGCTCATCGACAACACGGTCAGTCTCGCCGCACCGGGCGAGTCCGGCGCGGTGGGCAGGTCGGGCAGGTCACCCTGGAGGGTGCTGCGCCACTTCCAGCCCTCGCGCATCAGCCAGTAGACGAGCGCGACGAACAGGCCCAGGCCGACGACCCAGCCGAGGCGGGCGGCCCAGTCGGTCACTTCCGCCGATTCCTTCTCGGCGGCCAGCAGGATTACAGGTGTCACGTGAGCTTCCCGTCGACGAGCGTGGCCTTGCCCCGCAGCCACGTGTGCGTCACACGGCCCGGCAGCTCGCGGCCCTCGTACGGGGTGTTGCGGCTGCGCGAGGCGAAGCCCGCGGGGTCCACCTGGCCACGGTATGCCGTGTCGACGAGGGTGAGGTTGGCGGGCTCACCAGCCGAGACGGGACGGCCGTGCCCGGTGGCCCGTCCGATCTGCGCGGGCTTGAAGGACATGCGGTCGGCGACGCCGGCCCAGTCCAGCAGGCCCGTGTCCACCATGGTCTCCTGGACCACCGACAGCGCGGTCTCCAGACCCACCATGCCCATGGCGGCGGCGGCCCACTCGCAGTCCTTGTCCTCGTGGGGGTGCGGGGCGTGGTCGGTGGCGACGATGTCGATCGTGCCGTCGGCGAGCGCCTCGCGCAGGGCCGTGACGTCACGCTCGGTGCGCAGCGGCGGGTTGACCTTGTAGACCGGGTTGTAGGAGCGGACCAGTTCGTCGGTGAGGAGCAGGTGGTGCGGGGTGACCTCGGCGGTGACGTCGATGCCGCGGGACTTGGCCCAGCGGACGATCTCGACGCTGCCGGCGGTCGACAGGTGGCAGATGTGGACGCGGGAGCCGACGTGCTCGGCGAGCAGCACGTCCCGGGCGATGACCGACTCCTCGGCGACGGCGGGCCAGCCGCCGAGGCCCAGCTCGGCGGAGACGACGCCCTCGTTCATCTGGGCGCCCTCGGTCAGCCGGGGCTCCTGGGCGTGCTGGGCGACGACGCCGTCGAAGGCCTTCACGTACTCCAGGGCGCGCCGCATGATCACGGCGTCGTGGACGCACTTGCCGTCGTCGGAGAAGACGGTGACGCCCGCCGCGGACTCGTGCATGGCGCCCAGCTCGGCGAGCTTGCTGCCCTCCAGGCCGACCGTGACCGCGCCGATGGGCTGCACGTCGCAGTAGCCGGACTCCTTGCCGAGCCGCCAGACCTGCTCGACGACGCCGGCGGTGTCGGCGACCGGGAAGGTGTTGGCCATGGCGAAGACGTTGGTGTAGCCACCGCTCGCCGCGGCGCGGGTGCCGGTGAGGACCGTCTCGGAGTCCTCGCGGCCGGGCTCGCGCAGGTGGGTGTGCAGGTCGACCAGGCCGGGCAGCAGCACCTTGCCGCCGGCCTCGACGACCTGGGCGCCCTCGGCGCTCAGCCCGGTACCCACCTCTGCGACGGTCCCGCCGTCGATCAGCACGTCCTGCGGCTCGCCGCCGAGCACCTTCGCACCACGGATCAGGGTCTTGCTCATCTGTCTTACTTCTCCTCGGTGGGGCGGGCGTGGGCGACGGCGGGTTCGTTGCCGCCGAGCAGCAGGTACAGGACCGCCATCCGGATGGAGACGCCGTTGGTGACCTGCTCGACGACGGTGCAGCGGTCGGAGTCGGCGACCTCGGCGGTGATCTCCATACCGCGGACCATCGGGCCGGGGTGCATCACGATGGCGTGGCCGGGCATCTTCGCCATGCGGTCGCCGTCGAGGCCGTAACGGCGGGAGTACTCGCGCTCGGTCGGGAAGAACGCGGCGTTCATGCGCTCGCGCTGGACGCGCAGCAGCATCACCGCGTCGGACTTGGACAGCGTCGAGTCGAGGTCGTAGGAGACCTCGCAGGGCCAGGTCTCGACGCCGACCGGCAGCAGGGTGGGCGGGGCGACGAGGGTGACCTCGGCGCCGAGGGTGTGCAGCAGGTCGACGTTGGAGCGGGCGACCCGGCTGTGCAGGATGTCGCCGACGAGTGTGATCCGGCGTCCGTCCAGGTCCTTGCCGAGCCCGGCGTCGCGGCCGACCAGGCGGCGCCGCATGGTGAAGGCGTCCAGCAGGGCCTGGGTGGGGTGCTGGTGGGTGCCGTCCCCGGCGTTGACCACGGCGGCGTCGATCCAGCCGGAGGTGGCCAGGCGGTACGGGGCGCCGGAGGCGCTGTGCCGGATGACGACGGCGTCGACGCCCATGGCCTCCAGCGTCTGGGCGGTGTCCTTGAGGGACTCGCCCTTGGAGACGCTCGACCCCTTGGCGGTGAAGTTGATGACGTCCGCGGACAGGCGCTTCTCGGCGGCCTCGAAGGAGATCCGGGTACGGGTGGAGTCCTCGAAGAAGAGGTTGACGACGGTACGGCCGCGCAGGGTCGGCAGTTTCTTGATCGGCCGGTCGGCGACCCGGGCCATCTCCTCGGCGGTGTCGAGGATCAGGACGGCGTCGTCGCGGGTGAGGTCGGCGGCCGAGATGAGATGACGCTGCATCTGTCAGGCTCCGTAAGGCGATTCATGCGGAAGAGCGGGATAATTCGGGCGGCCGGGCACGCGCGCGGGCGTACCGAGCGGGCATACGGCACGACTGGACGCGTACGCGAGGTGCTAAGGGTGGGCGCCCGGGGTGGCCGGCTTGGCGCCCAGCAGCACGGTGTCGCGACCGTCCTCCTCGGCGAGCTGGACCTTGACCGTCTCCCGCAGCGACGTCGGGAGGTTCTTGCCGACGTAGTCGGCACGGATGGGCAGTTCGCGGTGGCCGCGGTCGACGAGGACGGCGAGCTGCACCGCGCGCGGGCGGCCGATGTCGTTCAGCGCGTCGAGGGCGGCGCGGATGGTGCGGCCGGAGAAGAGCACGTCGTCGACGAGGACGACCAGGCGGCCGTCGATGCCGTCACCCGGGATCTCGGTGCGGGCCAGCGCACGCGGCGGGTGCATGCGCAGGTCGTCGCGGTACATGGTGATGTCGAGCGAGCCGACCGGCATCTTGCGCTCGGTGATCTGCTCGAGCTTGTCGGCGAGCCGCCGGGCGAGGAAGACGCCCCGGGTCGGGATACCGAGGAGCACCACGTCGTCGGCGCCCTTGGCGCGTTCGACGATCTCGTGGGCGATGCGCGTCAGGACCCGCGCGATGTCGGGCCCTTCGAGTACGGGCCGCGCTTCGTGCCGCGCGTCCTGCGGAGCGTCCGGTCGCGCGTCGTGCCGCGGGTCCGGCCGCTGATCCTGCCTGTCCTGCTTGTCCATAGGAAACGGACCTCCTTCTCCGCCTCACGGGACGGACCTTAAAGGACGTCGGATATGCGCCACCTACGGTATCAGGCTCACAGAGACGCCCCGCTGGCCCCCCGGACACTCCCCCGTCACCCTTTTGCCGCACCCACGCCACCCGTTCGGCGTAACGAAGGACGGATACCACGGAAGAGTCGGTGCGGACCATTCGGCTTGACGCAGGAGAGTAACGCTGCGTAACCTCACAGTGAGTTACCAGCCGCGCGGTACGCAACACAGCAGGCCGCGTCGACACCTTGTCCGGGGAGCCATATGTCCAGCGAATACGCCAAACAGCTCGGGGCCAAGCTCCGGGCCATCCGCACCCAGCAGGGCCTTTCCCTCCACGGTGTCGAGGAGAAGTCCCAGGGCCGCTGGAAGGCCGTCGTGGTCGGTTCGTACGAGCGCGGCGACCGCGCCGTGACCGTGCAGCGCCTCGCCGAGCTGGCGGACTTCTACGGCGTTCCCGTGCAGGAGCTGCTCCCGGGCACCACCCCGGGCGGTGCCGCCGAGCCGCCGCCGAAGCTGGTCCTGGACCTGGAGCGGCTGGCCACGGTGCCGGCCGAGAAGGCGGGCCCGCTCCAGCGCTACGCCGCCACGATCCAGTCGCAGCGCGGTGACTACAACGGCAAGGTGCTCTCGATCCGCCAGGACGACCTGCGCACACTCGCCGTCATCTACGACCAGTCGCCCTCGGTCCTGACCGAGCAGCTCATCAGTTGGGGTGTCCTGGACGCGGACGCGCGTCGCGCGGTGGCGTCCCACGAGGACCTCTGAGCCGCAGCCGCCTCAGCAGAAACGTGCCGCCGGGGTGGCCGGAACCAAGCGGTTCCGGCCACCCCGGCGGCTTCTTTCGTCCCTCGGCCACGTACTTCGGGCCGTGTGTCCCGGGCCGCGGGCGATACGGGGACATGCCGGAGGGCCCGCAGCGCGCCTGCTGCGGGCCCTCCGGCGTGGTGGGTCTCTCCCCGGGGCCTGCGGGCCCCGCTCAGCTCTCGTCGCGGCGCAGCGAGGGCTTGAGGTCCTTCAGCCGGCCGAGCAGGCCGTTGACGAACGCGGGCGACTCGTCCGTGGAGAACTCCTTCGCCAGTTGCACCATCTCGTCCAGGACGACGGCGTCCGGGGTCGCGTCGACCCAGATCAGCTCGTACGCGCCCAGACGCAGGATGTTGCGGTCGACGACCGGCATGCGGTCGAGCGTCCAGCCGACCGAGTACTGGGCGATGAGCTCGTCGATGCGCTTGGCGCGCTCGGCGTAGCCCTCGACCAGCTCCATCGTGTACTCGCTCACCGGCGGCTGCCGGGTGTCGGACCGGGCGTGCCGGACCCAGTCGGCGAGGACCGTCAGGACGTCGGCGCCGCGCTGATCGCCCTCGAAGAGGATCTGGAAGGCGCGCTTGCGGGCCGTGTTGCGGGCAGCCACGGTTAGCTGTTCACCCGGCCGAGGTAGTCGCTCGAGCGGGTGTCGACCTTGATCTTCTCACCGGTGGTGATGAAGAGCGGGACGTTGATCTGGTGACCGGTCTCCAGGATGGCGGGCTTGGTGCCGCCGGTGGAGCGGTCGCCCTGGACGCCCGGCTCGGTCTCCTGGATGGTCAGCTCGACGGCGGCGGGCAGCTCGACGAAGAGCACCTCGCCCTCGTGCTGCGCGACGGTGGCGGTGAAGCCCTCCACCAGGAAGTTGGCGGCGTCGCCGACGGCCTTGCGGTCGACGTGCAACTGGTCGTAGGTCTCCATGTCCATGAAGACGAAGTAGTCGCCGTCCATGTACGAGAACTGCATGTCACGCTTGTCGACAGTGGCCGTCTCGACCTTGACGCCGGCGTTGAAGGTCTTGTCGACGACCTTGCCGGAAAGCACGTTCTTGAGCTTGGTGCGCACGAAGGCGGGGCCCTTGCCGGGCTTGACGTGCTGGAACTCGACGACGGACCAGAGCTGGCCGCCTTCGAGCTTGAGCACCATGCCGTTCTTGAGGTCGTTCGTGGAAGCCACGGTTGCGGAATCTCCTGGACTGGACTGACGTGGACGACCCCGGTGCGGCAGGCGCACAGCGCGAAGGCTAGAGCGCGAGCAGCTCCTTGGTCGTGATGGTGAGTAGCTCGGGTCCGCCGTCCGCCTCGGGGCGCACGACGAGCGTGTCATCGATCCGGACCCCGCCCCGGCCCGGGAGGTGAACCCCCGGTTCGACGGTGACCGGCACACAAGCGTCCAGTTTACCCATGGCCGCGGGGGCCAACTGCGGGTCCTCGTCGATTTCGAGTCCGACACCGTGACCGGTGAGCGTCGGAAGGTTCTCGGCGTACCCCGCCGAGTCCAGTGCCTGGCGGGCGGCACGGTCCACGTCGCGGCAGGCGGCACCGGGTGCGAGTGCCTCCCGGCCGGCCCGCTGGGCGGAGAAGACGAGGTCGTACAACTCGATCTGCCAGTCCGCCGGCGAGGTGCCGATGACGAACGTACGGCCGATCTCGCAGCGGTAGCCGCGGTACGTCGCGCCCAGGCAGACGGAGAGGAAGTCGCCCTCCTCCACGCGCCGGTCGGTGGGCCGGTGGCCGCGGCGTCCCGAGTTCGGTCCCGTTCCGACGGAGGTGGCGAAGGCGGGCCCGTCGGCGCCGTGGTCGACCAGGCGCCGCTCCAGCTCCAGGGCGAGGTGCCGTTCGGTGCGGCCGACCAGGATGGACTCCAGGAGTTCGCCGAGGGCCTGGTCGGCGATCTCGGCACCGATGCGCAGGCAGGAGATCTCCTCCTCGTCCTTGACCACCCGGAGCTGCTCGACCGCCTGGCCGAGGTCGGTCAGCCGCAGCCGGGACGCGACCGAGCGCATGGCGCGGTGCCGGACCACGGTGAGGTGGTGGTCCTCGGTGGCGAGGGACTCGGTGCCCTGGGCCGCGGCGAGACCGGTGGCCGCGACGGCGGGGTCGCCTCCGGGGCCGGGCAGCGCGCGCACCGGCAGCGACTCGTCGGGCCGGCCCACCGTCGACCGGTCGTCCGGCGGGCCGGAGCAGACCAGGAGATCCTCGGTCTTGCCCAGCAGCAGTACGGCGCCGTGCGGGGCGGCGCCCGCGAGATAGCGCACGTTGGCGGGCCGGGAGACGAGCGCCGCCGCGCTGCCGCCCGCGTTGCAGCGTTCTCGTAGGCGCGTCCGGCGGGCCGCGTACACCTCTGACATGAGCCGAGCGTATGAGCTCCGCTCGGGGGGCGCCGCTCGGGAGAGGCCGAGTGGGCGGTGCGCGTTGGTACGCCGGGTGCGCCCAGTGGGCGGAGCGCCGCGTACGCCGGGTGCGCTCAGGGGCGGTACACCGCGTGACCGGGTGCGCCCAGTGGGCGGTGGGCCGCGTACACCGGGCGCCCAGTGGGCGGTGGGCCGGGTACCCCGGATACGCCCAGTGGACGGAGCGCCGCCTGCCCCGAGAGCGCCAGACCGGGGCGGGGCTTGTCGTTGTCCGGCGGCTGACCGCCGGTGCGGCTGACCGCCGGTGGGGCTTGTCGCGCAGCTCCCCGCGCTCCCTCGGGGCGCCCTCCCTGTCCGCTTCCTACCAGTTCGGGGGGCTGGCTATCGAGCGGGACAGGACCTCGTCCAGGAGGCGGGCCGTTTCGGGGATGTCGAGCTGGGAGTTGTCGATGATGGGGAGGCCGGAGCCGTACCAGCCGGCCATCCGGCCGTGGATGCGGGCGACCTCCTCGTCGGTGAGGCGCCGGTTGCCGCTGCGTTCGGCGTTGCGCTCCAGGACGATGTCCAGGCCCGGCAGGAGGACGACCGGGAGCAGACCGGGACCGACGTGCCGCTTCCAGCCGCCGAGGCCGACGACCGGGCGGTCCGGGAAGACCGCGTCGTCGAGGATGCAGGAGATGCCGTTGGCGAGGAAGTTGCGCGCGGAGAAGCCGCAGGTGCGGCGGGCGAGGCGGTACTGGGCTTCGGAGTGCTCGTTCCACCCGGTCTGGGGGTCGGCGAAGCCGGACCGGACCCATTCGCGGACGTCGTCGAGGCTGATGTGCGCGGTGGGAACCCGGCGGTGGTCCGCCCAGTACTTGGCGACGCTGGTCTTGCCGGCGCCCGCGGGGCCGATGAGCAGCACCGCGAGGGTGGTCGTGGTGGGGTCGGGCGCGGCGGCCGTGGCGGGCGGCACGCTGGGTACGGCCACGGGGCCGCCGGGTGGCAGCGGTACGTGGCCGGTGGTGTCCACGACGGGCGGGACGGGCGCCGCCTGGTGCGGACCCGGAGCCGGCTGCGGACCCGGAGCCGGCTGCGGACCCGGGGCCGGGACCTGCCGGGGGGCCGCGGGGTGCGGGGCCCCCATGGGATAGCCCGGCGCGGGCGGAGGAACGGGGGCGGAACCCTGGTGCGGGCCCGGGAGGTGTGCGGCCGGGGACCAGCCGACGGCCGGTCCGTGCCCCGGCTGGTGGGGCGGCGGCAGCGGAGGACCCACTGCGTGCTGCATCCGGTGCCACTCCGTCTCGTACAGGCGATGGGCGCTGACAGCGGGACGGGTGCCCGCCCGCTTTCCCCCACACCCTAAAGGGCGCGGGGGGACAGCCGTCCGAACGGTACCGCCCCCGGCCGTCGTTTGGTGAACGGCCGGGGGCGGTCCGAAGTGCCCGCCGCGCAAGGCGAATCGGGCGGAAGGTGCGCCGGGGTACTACTCGCCCACCTCGCCGTAGGCGGCGAGGAGGACGGCCGGGTCGGGGCCCTCGAGGACGGTGGGCTTGGCGAGGCCGTCCAGGACGATGAAGCGCAGCAGGTCGCCGCGGGACTTCTTGTCGACCTTCATGTTCTCGACGAGCTTGGGCCACTGGTCGTAGCGGTAGTGCAGCGGCAGGCCGACCGATTCGAGGATGCTGCGGTGCCGGTCGGCGGTGGCGTCGTCCAGGCGGCCCGCGAGACGGCCCAGTTCGGCGGCGAAGTGCATGCCGACGGAGACGGCGGCGCCGTGCCGCCACTTGTAGCGCTCGTTCTTCTCGATGGCGTGGCCGAGCGTGTGACCGTAGTTGAGGATCTCCCGCAGGCCCGCCTCCTTCAGGTCGGACGAGACGACCTCCGCCTTGACCTTGATCGAGCGCACGATCAGCTCGGCCGTGTGCGGCCCGGCCGGAGTGCGCGCGGCCTGGGGGTCGGATTCGATCAGGTCCAGGATCTCCGGGTCGGCGATGAAGCCGGCCTTGATGACCTCGGCCAGCCCCGAGACGTAGTCGTTGACCGGGAGGGAGTCCAGCGCGGCGAGGTCGCACAGGACGCCGGCGGGCGGGTGGAAGGCGCCGACGAGGTTCTTGCCCTCGGCGGTGTTGATGCCGGTCTTGCCGCCGACGGCCGCGTCCACCATGGCCAGCACCGTGGTCGGGACGGCGATCCAGCGGACCCCGCGCAGCCAGGTCGCGGCCACGAACCCGGCCAGATCGGTGCTGGCACCGCCGCCGACACCGACGATGACGTCGGTGCGGGTGAATCCGGACTGGCCGAGCGCCTTCCAGCAGTAGGCGGCGACCTCGGCGGTCTTCGCCTCCTCGGCGTTGGGCACCTGGATGGCGATCGCCTCGTAGCCCTGCCCGGCGAGGTCGGCGCGCAGCGCGTCGCCGGTCTCGGCGAGGGCCTCGGGGTGGATCACCGCGACATTCTTGGCCTTCGGGCCGATCAGGCCGCCGAGCTCGCCCAGGAGCTGACGGCCCACCAGTACCTCGTAGGGGTCGGACCCCGCGGTGCCGCCGACCTGGATCCGGGTGACTGCCTCGCTCATACTTCCTTCAACTCCAGTGCGTCCAGGGCGGCTTGAGTGACCTCTTCGGGCGTACGACCGTCCGTGGCCACCACGGCCGTGGCGACCTGCTCGTAGAGGTGGCGGCGGGCCTCCATCAGCTCGCGCCACTGCCTGCGCGGATTGACCGCCAGCAGCGGGCGCGCGGCGTTCAGGCCGGTGCGCTTGACCGCCTCCTCGACATCCATCGAGAGGTAGACGACGCGCCGCCCCGCGAGCAGGGCGCGGGTGTCCGCGTCCAGGATCGCGCCGCCGCCGAGGGCGAGGACGCCGTCGTGCTCGGCGAGCGCCCGGTGCACGGTCTGCTTCTCCAGGGCCCGGAAGGCCGCCTCGCCCTCGTCGACGAAAATGTCGGCGATGGTGCGTCCCTGACCGGTGACGATGTCCTCGTCCGTGTCCCGGTAGCCGACGCCGAGCCGCTCGGCCAGCAGCCGCCCGACGGTGGACTTGCCGACGCCCATCGGTCCGACGAGGACGATCAGCGGGGCCGCGGTCACCGGATGGCCAGGTTGTCGAGGTACGAGGTGACGTTGCGGCGGGTCTCGACCACGCTGTCGCCGCCGAACTTCTCCGCCACCGCGTCCGCCAGGACCAGGGCGACCATCGCCTCGGCGACGATGCCGGCCGCCGGCACCGCGCACACGTCGGAGCGCTGGTGGTGGGCCTGCGCGGCCTCACCGGTGGCGACGTCCACGGTCTGCAGGGCCCGCGGCACGGTCGCGATCGGCTTCATGGCCGCCTTCACGCGCAGCAGCTCGCCGGTGGTCAGGCCGCCCTCGGTGCCCCCGGACCGGCCGGAGGCGCGCTTGATGCCGTCGGGGCCGGTGAGGATCTCGTCGTGCGCCTGCGAGCCGGGCACCCGGGCCAGCCCGAAGCCGTCGCCGACCTCCACACCCTTGATCGCCTGGATGCCCATCAGCGCGGCGGCCAGCCGGGCGTCCAGCCGCCGGTCCCAGTGCACGTGCGAGCCCAGCCCGACCGGGACGCCGTACGCCAGCACCTCGACCACGCCACCGAGGGTGTCGCCGTCCTTGTGCGCCTGGTCGATCTCCGCGACCATCGCCTCCGACGCGTCCGCGTCCAGGCAGCGCACCGGGTCGGCGTCCAGCTTCTCCACGTCCGCCGGCGTCGGGTACACGCCGTAGGGAGCCTTGGCGGCGGCCAGCTCGACGACGTGGCTGACGACCTCGATGCCGGCCGTCTCCTTCAGGTACGACCGCGCCACCGCACCCAGGGCCACCCGGGCGGCCGTCTCCCGCGCCGAGGCGCGCTCCAGGATCGGCCGGGCCTCGTCGAAGCCGTACTTCTGCATGCCCGCGAGGTCGGCGTGACCGGGACGGGGCCGGGTCAGCGGTGCGTTGCGGGCAAGCCCCGCCAGCAGCTCCGGGTCCACCGGATCGGCCGCCATGACCTGCTCCCACTTCGGCCACTCGGTGTTGCCCACCATCACCGCGACCGGGGAACCGAGGGTCAGCCCGTGCCGGACACCACCGAGGAAGGTGACCTCGTCCCGCTCGAACTTCATCCGCGCACCGCGCCCATAGCCCAGCCGCCGCCTCGCCAGATGGTCCGCCACCAGGTCCGTGGTGATCGGCACGCCGGCGGGCAGACCCTCCAGCGTCGCGACGAGTGCGGGACCGTGGGACTCCCCCGCGGTCAGCCAGCGCAACCTGCTCAACGGTGCTCCTCAGTGCTCGCGCCCCGGTTATGCCCTGCGTACGCGTCTTCTCTGCGTACGGCGACGGCGTGTCCGGGTGCGCGGGCCCCGGTCCGCCACCTCCGATCCTCCCATGTCCGGGCCCGGAGCCCGGCGGCCGGTCCATCTGGCGGACGTGCCGGACCGGGCGGAACCGTCGCCGTGGCGCCGCCGGTCGTGGGCGGAGCGGGCACCGCGCACCGCACCTGGTCGGACGGGGGGGGCGGCACGATGTGGAAGGACGCGCTCCCGACGGACGCGGGAGTAGGAGTGCACCAGCGGCCCGCGCCGGTCCGGCTGACCGCGGTCCGGCTCGCCGAAGACGACCGGGCCCCGTCACCCGGCGGCGGGCTCGGTCGTTCACTCCCGGCGGGCAGCCCTCACGACCGGGTGACCAGGGCGTTCGAAGCGGCCTCGCGCATCGCGGCCAGCGGAACCGGGGATCGGCCCGTCATCTGCTCGACCTGGAGCACCGCCTGGTGCAGCAGCAGGTCCAGGCCGCTGACGACGGCCCCGCCGCGGGCGGACCAGCGGTCCGCGAGGACGGTCGGCCACGGGTCGTAGAGGACGTCGAAGAGGGTTCCCGGGTGTTCTGGTACGCCCTGGCCGAAGGTGTCGGTGACGCCCGCCGGGGTGGTGGAGACCACCAGCGGGGCGCACAGCGCCTCCTGGGCATCCGCCCAGTCGCCGATGCGCACCTCGGCCCCCAGCCGCTCGGCCCATTCCAGCATCTCGGCCGCACGCGCCTCGCTGCGGACGTAGACGGCGACCTCGCCCGTGCAGATCCGGGCCAACGCGGCGAGCGCGGAGGAGGCGGTGGCGCCGGCGCCGAGGATCGCGGCGGTCTCGACCTGCTGGACACCGTGCTCGCGCAGGGCCGCGACCATGCCGGGGATGTCGGTGTTGTCGCCGGTCCTGCGGCCGTCCGCGGTGAAGACGACGGTGTTCACGGCGTCCACCGAGGCGGCGGTCTCGCTGATCCCGTCGAGCAGCGGGATGACCGCCCGCTTGAGCGGCATGGTCAGCGACAGCCCCGCCCACTCCGGTCCGAGCTTGTCGAAGAAGCCCGGTAGCGCCGCCTCGTCCACGTCGAAGCGGTCGTACGTCCAGCCGTCCAGGCCCAGCCCGGTGTAGGCGGCGCGGTGCAGCACCGGGGACAGCGAGTGGGCGATCGGCGAGCCCAGAACGGCGGCTCGGCGGTGTGCGGACATCAGTTCTTCCTCGATGCGTTCCACTTGTCGACCAGCTTCTGATGTTCCGCGTTGGTCTTGGTGAACTCACTCGTCTTGCCGTCGAGCGAGATGAAGTAGTACCAGCCGCCATCGCTCGGATCGAGAGCGCCTTTCAGCGCTTCTTCGCCGGGGTTGCTGATCGGACCGGGCGGCAGACCCTTGTGGTAGTAGGTGTTGTACGGGTTGTCGTAACTGCGCAGCTTGCTGAGCGACAGGTCGAGCTTGCTCTGGTTCTTGACGTAGTTGTACGTCGAGTCGAACTCGAGCAACCCGTTGGTCTGCGTGTTCCCCGGCTTGAGGCGGTTGTAGACGACTTCGGCCATCTTGCGGAAGTCGTCGTGGCTCGTGCCCTCGGCCTGGACCAGGCTCGCCACGGTCAGCAGTTGCCACGGTCCTTCGAGGTCGAGTTCCTCTGCCTTCTCCTCCAGGCCCAGCTCGTCGTACTTCTCGGTGGCCCGCGCCACCATCTGCTTGAGTACGTCCTCGGGCTTCTGCCCCTTGGCGGCCGCGTAGCTGGACGGGTAGAGGAACCCTTCCAGCGGATCCTTCACGTTCTCGTGGTTCATCGCCCAGTCGGGCAGGCCGAGACTCTTCCACTCGGTCTTGGCGACCTCCGCCGTGGTGCCCTCGTCCACGCCGAGCTGCTTGTCGATCTTCTTGTAGACGTCGACGTTGCGTCTGCCCTCGGCGATGATCAGGTTGCTGCGGCTGTCCGGGTTGAGCAGGAGTTCGACCGCGCTCTCGGCCGACATCTCCTTCTGCAGCGTGTACACGCCGTCCTGGATGCTCTTGCCCCGGGGGTTGCTCTGCTGGGCGGTGATGAAGGCGTCGACGCTCTTCACCACGCCCTTGCTCTTGAGCTCCTGGCCGATGGCCGAGCCGCCCGCGCCCTTGGGGATGGTGACGGTCACCTGCTCGCCGTTGCCGTCCCCCGCGTAGTCCGGGGCGGCGCCGAAACGGTCCTGGTAGAACTGGTAACCGAAATACCCGACTCCCACCACGCCGCCGCCGAGCACCAGGCAGACCACGAGACACGCGACTCCGCTGCGGCCCTTCTTGGGTTTGCCGCCCCGGCTCCTGCGGTCGCCCCGACCCGCGTTGCCCTCACCGCCGCCTTCTTCCTCGCCGCCGTCCCCGCCCGCGAAGAAGGCGTGCTCGCCCTCGTCGGGGCCGGGGTCCCAGTCGGTGCCCTCGGGTTCAGGGTCGGGCTCGGTGCGGCGGCGGGCGGGCGGCTCCGGCGGCGGGTACGCATCCGGGGTGCCGTAGAAGTCGGGCTGCTCCGCGCCGTAGGGGGCGGGCTGCTGGCCGTAGGGGTCCGACGGGTCGGCGGGGTACTGCGCGTGGGGATGCGCGCCCGTGCCCCAGTCGCCGTTGTCGTAGCTCTGCTGCGGCTGCGCCTGGGAGGCGTACTGCTGGTCATACTGCTGCTGGTCGTACTGGTGCTGCTGCTGGTCGTACTGGTGCTGGTGCTGCTGGTGCTGCTGGCCGTACTGGTCGTACTGCGGCTCCGGGTGCTGCCGGCCGTACTGGTCGTACTGCGGCTGCTGACCGTATGCGGACTGGCCGCCGTCGCCCCAGTCGCCGTACTGCTGCTGCGACTGCTGCTGCTCCGGATACTGCTGTGGCTGGCCGCCGTAGGGGGACTGCTGACCCGCATGGGCCTGCTGTCCGCCCCATCCGCCGTCCCCGTACAACGGGTCCTCCGGATGCCACGGTTCGGAGCCTGGGCCCCGGCCATACTCAGTCATCGATCCCCTAGAGCCGCGAGGCGACGGGTGCGCGCGACCTGTCGTGGGGGTCGGCTTCCGTTCCGCCTCTTGCTGTGCGGTGGCTGTTCGAATGCCTCCGCATCGCGCGGAACGTTACCGTATCGCGATCAGATGACCACTTCGACGCCCTCGCCGGGTGCTCTGCCTGACACCCGTTCGGATTCCAGTGCCTGCTGGAGGATGATCACAGCGGCTGCCTGGTCGATGACGGACCGGCCCTTCTTGGACTTCACTCCCGAGGCGCGCAGTCCCTGGCTGGCCGTCACCGTCGTCATCCGCTCGTCGACGAGCCTGACCGGGACCGGCGCGATGCCGCGGGCCAGCTCCTGCGCGAAGCGCCTGACCTTGGCCGCGGCCGGGCCCTCGCCCCCCTTGAGGGAGCGAGGGAGGCCCACGACGACCTCGATCGGCTCGTACTCCTCGACCAGCAGCCGCAGGCGGCGGTGTGCCGCCTGGACGTCCCGGCCGGGGACGGTCTCCACCGGCGTGGCGAGGATCCCGTCCGGGTCGCACGAGGCGACCCCGATGCGGGCGTCCCCGACGTCGACCGCCAGGCGGCGACCGCGGCGCATGACCGGGCCGTCGGCCCGCTCGTCCATCTGGCCGTCGCCCCGCCGGCCGTTCGCCGAGTCGCTCACTTGGCGGTGTCCGCCACGAGCCGCTCGACGGCGTCGACGGCGTCACCGATGGCGGCCGGGTTCTGGCCGCCGCCCTGGGCGACGTCCGGCTTGCCGCCACCGCCGCCGCCGAGGGTCTTGGCGGCGGTGCGCACCAGGTCACCGGCCTTGAGACCGCGCTCGCGGGCGGCCTCGTTGGTGGCGATGACCGTCAGGGGCTTGCCGTTGACCGTGGTGAACAGGGCCACGACAGCGGCCCGGCCGCCCTGGATGCGGCCGCGCACGTCCAGGACCAGCTTGCGCAGGTCGTCCGCGCCGGTGCCGTCCGGGACCTGGCCGGTGACCAGGGCGACACCGCGCACGTCCTTGGCGGAGTCGGCGAGACCGCCGGCGGCCTGGAGGACCTTCTCGGCGCGGAACTTCTCGATCTCCTTCTCGGCGTCCTTGAGCTTGCCGAGCATGGCGGAGACCTTCTCCGGGAGCTCCTCCGGGCGGCCCTTGATCAGCTCCTGGAGCTGGGCGACGACCGTGTGCTCGCGGGCGAGGAAGCTGTAGGCGTCCACGCCGACCAGGGCCTCGATGCGGCGCACGCCGGAACCGATGGACGACTCGCCGAGCAGCTTCACCAGACCGAGCTGGGCCGTGTTGTGCACGTGGGTGCCGCCGCACAGCTCCTTGGAGAAGTCGCCGATGGTCACCACGCGCACGCGCTCGCCGTACTTCTCGCCGAACTCGGCGATGGCGCCCTGCTTCTTGGCCTCGTCGATGCCCATGACGTCGGCGCGGACGTCGAGGTCACGGGCGAGCACCTCGTTGATCTTCTGCTCGACGTCGGTCATCACGGCCGTCGGAACGGCGGACGGCGAGCCGAAGTCGAAGCGGAAGCGGCCGGGCTGGTTCTCGGAGCCGGCCTGGGCGGCCGTCGGGCCGAGGGCGTCGCGCAGGGCCTGGTGGGTGAGGTGGGTGGCCGAGTGGGCGCGGGCGATGGCCTTGCGCCGCCGGTCGTCGATGGAGGCCTGGGCCTTGGCACCGACGGTGACCTCGCCGACCTGGACGACGCCCTTGTGGACGTAGACACCCGGAACCGGCTTCTGGCAGTCGCGGACCTCGATGACGGCACCGGTGTCGACCTTGATCCGGCCGGTGTCGCCGATCTGGCCGCCGCCCTCGGCGTAGAACGGGGTGCGGTCGAGGACGATCTCGACCTCGTCGCCCTCGGTGGCGGCCGGGGAGGAGGCGCCGTCGACGAGGATGCCGACGATCGTGGACTCGCTCTCGGTGTCGCTGTAGCCGACGAAGTCGGTGGCACCGGCCTGGTCGGCGATCTCGCGGTAGGCGCCGACTCCGGCGTGGCCGGTCTTCTTGGCCTGGGCGTCGGCCTTGGCGCGCTCCCGCTGCTCCTTCATCAGGCGCCGGAAGCCGTCCTCGTCCACGGAGAGCCCCTGCTCGGCGGCCATCTCCAGGGTGAGGTCGATCGGGAAGCCCCAGGTGTCGTGGAGCAGGAACGCCTTGTCGCCGGCGAGGACGGTGCCGCCCGAGGCCTTGGTGTCGCTGACGGCGGTGTCGAGGATGTTGGTGCCGGCCTTCAGCGTCTTGAGGAAGGCGTTCTCCTCGGCGAGGGCGACCTTCTCGATCCGCTCACGGTCGGTGATCAGCTCGGGGTACTGCTGCCCCATCATCTCGATCACGACGTCGATCAGGTCCTTGACGACCGGACCGGTGGCGCCGAGCAGGCGCATGTTGCGGATGGCGCGGCGCATGATGCGGCGCAGCACGTAGCCGCGGCCCTCGTTGCCGGGGGTGACGCCGTCGCCGATGAGCATCACGGAGGTGCGCATGTGGTCGGTGACCACGCGCAGGGAGACGTCCGAGGCGTGCGCGTCGCCGTAGGCGACACCGGTCAGCTCGGTGGCCTTCTTGATGACGGCCATGGAGGTGTCGATCTCGTACATGTTCTGCACGCCCTGCAGAATCATGGCGAGCCGCTCCAGGCCGAGGCCCGTGTCGATGTTCTTGCTCGGCAGGTCCCCGAGGATCTCGAAGTCCTCCTTGCCGATGCCCTCGCCCCGCTCGTACTGCATGAAGACGAGGTTCCAGATCTCCACGTACCGCTCGTCGTTGACGGCGGGGCCGCCCTCGGCGCCGAACTCGGGACCGCGGTCGTAGTTGATCTCGGAGCAGGGGCCGCAGGGGCCGGGGACGCCCATGGACCAGTAGTTGTCCTTCTTGCCCAGGCGCTGGATGCGCTCGGACGGGACACCGACGACGTCGTGCCAGATGCGCTCGGCCTCGTCGTCGTCCTTGTAGACGGTGATCCACAGGCGCTCGGGGTCGAGGCCGTAACCGCCCTTGTCCTGGGGGCCGGTGAGCAGCTCCCAGGCGAGCTTGATGGCGCCTTCCTTGAAGTAGTCGCCGAAGGAGAAGTTGCCGCACATCTGGAAGAACGTGCCGTGCCGCGTGGTCTTGCCGACCTCTTCGATGTCCGGCGTGCGCACGCACTTCTGCACGCTCGTGGCGCGGTCGAAGGGCGGCTTGACCTCACCCAGGAAGTAGGGCTTGAAGGGCACCATGCCGGCCGGGACCAGCAGCAGAGTCGGGTCGTCCGCGATGAGCGACGCCGAAGGGACGACGGTGTGACCGCGCTCCTCGAAGAAGCTCAACCAGCGGCGACGAATCTCGGCCGACTCCATCAGTGGTCCTCATTCCGGTTGTACGGGTCCGTCGTCCTGCCGTTGACGACGGACTTCGGGTTGTTGCGGTTCTCGATGGCGTCGAAACGCCGGGGTGCGGGCAGTTCGCGGTCGACGGGGGCGTTCAGCCCCAGCGCGTCGTCCAGTTCGGCCTCCCGCTGGGCCATGTTGTCGCGGACGTCGAGCGCGAAGCCCACCGCGCGGTCCTTGAGCCGGGTGCCCGCGTCCAGCGCCTTGTTCGCCGCGGTCGCGGCGAGGCTGTCGGGGGTGAGCTGCTTGAGCTTCCGGTTGACCTTGGTGGTGGCCCACACGCCGGCGGCGACGCCGGTGCCGAACCAGAACGTACGGCGGAACATCGCTGGATCAGTCCTTCTTCCGCTTCGTCCGCCGCGACGCCGGGATCGTACGGCCGACGATCACGGTGCGCCGCGGCTCCTTGGCCGGGCCCGCGGGCACGTCCTCCTTGCGACCGCCGAGTGCCCGGCGCACGCCGTACCCGAACGCGGCGACCTTGACCAGGGGGCCGCCGAAGGTGGAGGCCACGGTGGTGGACAGCGCGGAGGCGTTCGACGTGACCTCCTGGACGTCGGAGGCGATCGCGTCGACCCGGTCGATCTGGGTCTGCGCGGAGCGCACCGCCGACGAGGCGTCGGAGAGCAGCGGGACGGCCTGGTCGGTCACGTCCGCCACGAGCTTGGTGGTCGCCCTGAGCGTCTGGGCCAGCCTCGCCAGTGCGACGGCGAGGAAGGAGACCAGGATCGCCCAGAAGACGGCCACCAGGATCCCGGCCACCTCGCCACCGGACACTGTGTGCACCCGCTCCCTGAAAGACGTGCCTGAACATCGGGAAAGTCGTTCACCGAGCCTATCGCGCCGGGGGCCGGGCTCCGTACCGGATTGCCGTCCGCGTCCGGTGCCGTGCTCGCGGGGTGTGGAGGAGGCCGGTGGAGCGCGGCGGAGTTGCCTGAAGCGTTTGTACGGAGTGGATTCGGTTCAGTACGCTCCGTGTTTCATGCGAGACCATCGGCGCGACGGCATCCCGCCCGGCAATCTTCCGCTGGAACTCGACACCTTCGTGGGGAGAGCCACGGAACTCGCGGAGCTGGCCCGGACCCTGGACTGCGGGCGGCTGGTGACCGTGACCGGGGCCGGCGGGGTCGGCAAGTCGCGTCTGGCGGCACGGGCGGCCTCGCGGTGTGCGCCCCGGGACGGGGTCTGGCGGGTGGAACTCGCGCCGGTGCGCGACGAGGAGTTCGTCGACTACGCGGTCGTGGAGGCACTGAACCTGACCGACCACACCGCCCGGCTGCCGCGGGAGACGCTGCTCGCGCACCTCGCCGAGCGGGAACTGCTGCTGGTCCTCGACGGGGTCGAACACCTGGTGGACGCATGCGCCGCGCTGGTCACCGACCTGCTGGGCCGCGCCCCGGGGCTGCGGGTGCTGGCGGTGGGGCGCAGGCCGATGGGCGTGGCCGGGGAACGGCAGTTCCCGCTGGCGCCGCTGAGCCCGGAGGAGGCGGTGGAGCTGCTGACGGTCCGGGCGGGGCAGCGGCGCCTGTCGTACGGGTACGACGCCGACCCGGACGAGGACCACGGGGAGGTGCGCGAGCTGTGCCTGCGCCTGGACGGGATCCCCTTGGCGATCGAGCTGGCGGCGGGGCGGCTGGGCGCGCTGTCGCCGGGGCAGGTGCTGCAGCGGCTGGACGACCGCTTCCGCCTGCTGACCGGCGGGGACCGCTGCGCGCTGCCCCGTCACCGGACGCTGCGCACGGCGATCGGCTGGAGCCACGAACTGTGCACGCCCGAGGAGCGGTTGCTGTGGGCGCGGCTGTCGGTGTTCGCCGGGCCGTTCGACCTGGAGGCCGTCGAGTACGTGTGCAGCGGCGGCGGGCTGGCCGCCGACGACGTGCTCGACGTGCTCTCCGCTCTGCTGGCGCAGTCCGTGCTGACCCGCGAGGAGACCCCGGCCGGGGTGCGTTACCGGATGCTCGACACGGTGCGGGCGTACGGCGCCGCGTGGCTGGAGTCGACGGGCGACGCGGCGCGGCTGCGGCGGCGGCACCGGGACTGGTACGTGGGCCTGGCGACCTGGTGCGAGCTGGAGTGGTTCTCGCCGCGCCAGCACGAGGTCGCCGCGCGGGTGGAAGCGGAGCTGCCGAACCTGCGCATCGCCCTGGAGCACTGCCTGACCGAGCCCGACGAGGCGCACCTGGGCCAGTATCTGGCGGGTGCCCTGTGGTTCCACTGGGTCGGCTGCGGACGGCTGTCGGAGGGGCGGCGCTGGCTGGAGCGGGCGGTGCGACTGGACGTGGAGGGCACGGCGGGCGGGCAGTCCCGGCTGAAGGCGTTGTGGGTGCTCGCCTACGTGGCGATCCTGCAGGGCGACACGGTGCCCGCGCTGGCGGCGCTCCAGGAGTGCCGGCAGGGGGCCGAGCGGTCGGCGAATCCCACGGCGGCGGCGTACGCGGAGCACCGCACCGGCTGTCTGGCGCTGATCATGGACGACATGCCGCGCGCCGAGAGGCTGCTGCGCTCCGCGCTGCGGCGCTACCGGGAGATCGGCGAGCTCAACAGCAACGTCCTGATGGGCCAGGTGGAGCTGGCGATGACACGGGCGTTCCAGGGCGACATGCCGGACGCGGTGCGTTTGTGCGAGGACGTCCGGCAGGTGTGCGAGGACCACGGCGAGCGCTGGACCCGGGGCTACGCCCTGTATGTGCTTGCCTACGCGGCCTGGAGCGACGGTGAGCCGGGGCGCGCCCGCGAGCTGCTGGCCGAGTGCCTGGCCAGTGCCCACCGCTTTCGGGACCAGCTCGGCTCGGTGCTGGCGGTGGAACTGCTCGCCCTGGTCGCGGTGGCTGACGGCGACGCGGCGGAGGCCGCCGTGCTGCAGGGAGCGGCGGGGCGGATGTGGCCGTCGGTGGGGCTGCGCCTGTTCGGCTCGGCGCACTACAACGTGCCGCACGAGTTGTGCGAGGCGGCGGCCCGGGAGCAGCTCGGCGACGAGCGGTACGAGGAGTGCGTACGGCACGGGGCGCGGCTCGGCCGCCGGGAGGCGGTGTCGCGGGCGCTGCGGCGGCCCGGGGTGCCGGCCTCGCTGCCGGCGCCGCGCGGGGGCGGACGGCGGGCCACGGCGGGCGCGCGGACGGCGAAGCCCGCCGCCTCGCCCACCCGGAAGGGCGGGGAGACGGCGGGCTGAGGTACCGCTGGTGGTACTGCGCCTGCCTGTCTCAGCGTGTCCGCTGGATCAGCGGGCGTAGTACTCGACGACGAGCTGCTCGTCGCAGATCACCGGGATCTCCTTGCGGTTCGGCTCGCGGTCCAGGCGGAACGCCAGGGCCTTGAGGTTCACCTGGAGGTAGCGCGGGGTCTCGCCGTCGGGGGCGAAGCCACCCTCACGGGCGATCGTGAAGAGCGTCTTCTCCTTGGAGCGCTCGCGCACCTGCACGACGTCGTCCGGGCGGACACGGAAGGACGGCTTGTCGACCTTCTGGCCGTTGACCTGGATGTGGCCGTGGACGACCATCTGGCGGGCCTGGTAGATCGTGCGGGCGATGCCCGAACGCAGGACCAGCGCGTCGAGGCGGCGCTCGAGCTCGATGACCAGGGCCTCGCCGGTCTTCATGTTGGTCTTGGAGGCACGCTCGTAGGCGCGGACGAGCTGGCGCTCGCTGAGGTCGTACTGCGCGCGCAGACGCTGCTTCTCGAGCAGACGGACCTTGTAGTCCGAGTTCTGCTTGCGGCCGCGGCCGTGCTCACCCGGCGGGTAGGGGCGGGCCTCGAAGTACTTGACGGCCTTCGGCGTCAGCGCGATGCCGAGGGCACGCGACTTCTTGACCTTGGGGCGGGACTGGTTCGCCACTGTGTCTCTTTCCTAGTTTTCCGGCTTGTCAGGGTTGAGGGAGGTCGCAATCCGCAGCCGGGGAAACCCGCCGGGTCCGCGTGGGACCTGCCGGGCAGCCGCTCCCCTGGTCTGGGCACATACGTGCAGCACGCGAGTGGCCCACCGACCGCTCCCGGAGCTCCGGGTGGTGGTGGGCTGCCCGCGACACCTATCGACGGTGCGCGACGCTCCTGGAACCCGCTGGGGGTTCCGGCCGGTTGTCCCGTTCTGACTGCACGGGGCTCGGCACTTCGGGCGATTCTACAGGCTGCTCAGGACCGCTTGCGACCGAGGTGCCCGCGGGTCCACTCCACCGCGTCCGCGTACCGGGCCTCGGCGCCGTGCCGGGTCGGGGCGTAGTACGTCCGGTCCTTCAGCTCGTCCGGGGCGTACTGCTGGGCGGCGATGCCCTCCGGCAGGTCGTGCGGGTACACGTATCCCTGCCCGTGTCCGAGCTTGCCCGCGCCTTTGTAGTGGCTGTCGCGCAGGTGCGAGGGGACCGGTCCGGCATGCCCCTTGCGTACGTCGTCCAGGGCGGCGCCGATGGCCGTGGTGGCCGCGTTGGACTTGGGGGCGAGGGCCAGGGCGATGGTGGCGTGGCTGAGGGTGAGGGCGGCTTCCGGGAAGCCGATCATGGCCACGGCCTGGGCGGCGGCGACGGCGATCGGCAGGGCGTTCGGGTCGGCGAGGCCGATGTCCTCGCTGGCGGAGATCATCAGACGCCGCGCGATGAAGCGGGGGTCCTCGCCGGCCTCGATCATCCGGGCCAGGTAGTGCAGGGCGGCGTCCACGTCGGAGCCGCGGATGGACTTGATCAGGGCGCTGGCGACGTCGTAGTGCTGGTCGCCGTCGCGGTCGTACTTCACGGCCGCCCGGTCGACCGTCTCCTCCAGCGTCGCCAGGGTGACCTCGGCCTCGCCCTTGTCGAGCGCGGCCCCGGCGGCGGCCTCCAGGGCGGTCAGCGCGCGGCGGGCGTCACCGCCGGCGATGCGCAGCAGGTGGTCCTCGGTGTCCTCGGGGAGCGTGACGGCCTCCTTCAGGCCGCGCTCGTCGGTCAGGGCCCGGCGCAGCAGGCCGCGGACGTCGTCGTCGGTGAGGGGTTCGAGGGTGAGGAGGAGGGAGCGGGAGAGCAAGGGGGAGATCACCGAGAAGTACGGGTTCTCCGTGGTGGCGGCGATCAATGTGACCCAGCGGTTCTCGACGGCCGGGAGCAGGGAGTCCTGCTGGGCCTTGCTGAAGCGGTGGATCTCGTCGAGGAAGAGGACGGTCTCCTTGCCGTACCCGCCGACCGCGCGGCGGGCGCCGTCGATGACCGCGCGGACCTCCTTGACGCCGGCGGTGATCGCGGACAGCTCCACGAAGCGCTTGTTGGTGGCCTTGGAGACGACGTACGCCAGGGTGGTCTTGCCGGTGCCCGGCGGGCCCCAGAGGATGACCGAGGAGGGCCCGGCGGGGCCGGAGGCGCCCTCGCCGACCAGTCGGCGCAGGGGCGACCCGGGCTTGAGAAGGTGCTGTTGACCGACGACCTCGTCGAGGGTGCGCGGGCGCATCCGGACGGCGAGGGGGCTGCCGGTCGGGTCCTTCTCCTGGCGTTCTTCTGCTGCGGCGGTGAACAGGTCGGGCTCCACCCTCAGAACCCTAAATCACCGCACCGACAACGCGGCGGGCGCGGTGGGCGGGGCCGGCCGCCGAACCGTCGGGCGGTGCGCCGGCCACCCGTCAGGCGGTCCAGAAGTCCCACCAGCGGGTCAGGATCATCATGCCGATGATGCCGATGTGCAGCACCGGCAGGACCCAGGTGAACTCGCCGAAGAAGCCCTTGAGCCAGTTCGGCGCGGGCAGGAAGCCCTTGCGGACGTTGAAGGACGTCACGTACCAGAACATCAGGATCGTCGCGACCCAGGCCAGGCAGCACCACAGGCACAGCGCGTTGATCCGGTACAGGGACTGGAACTGCAGCCACGTCACGAATCCGACGCCGAACAGGCAGCCGGCGTTGAAGGTGAGCCAGTACCAGCGCGGGAAGCGGGCCCCGGCGAGCAGGCTCATGCCGACGCAGACGACGATGCCGTAGGTGACCAGGCCGAGCATCGGGTTGGGGAAGCCGAAGACGGCCGCCTGGTCGCTCTCCATGACGCTGCCGCAGGAGACGACGGGGTTCAGGCTGCACCCGGGGGTGAACGTCGTGCCCGCGACCTTGGCCTCGAGGAGCTTGAACTTGTCGAGCGTGATGACCCACGCGGCGAGCACCCCGGCCGCGCCCGTGATCACCAGCAGCAGGGCGAGGGCACGGCTGCCGCCCTCGGCGCGCGATGCTCCGGCGGTGGGTTCCGGCGCGGGCTCTGCCACGGTGGAGACGTCCTTCACTGTCGTCTTGCTCATCACGCCGATTCCGTCACTTGAGTCGGACCTGCTTCGGGCAGGGCCATTGTGCCGCACGGACCTGTATGGCCACCGTTCGATGAACATAAGAACGCACCGGTGATCGCCCTCGAGCGGTGTGTTCCGGCCGATGTCCGTTCCCCCGGGGCACACGCGAGCGAACACGCGCGCCCCGGGGGACGACGAGACGTACAGACCTGCTAGCCGAGCCTCGACTCCAGCTCGGCGACGATCTCGTTGACGCCGATGGCCGCCTGCTCGCCGGACTCCATGTCCTTGAGCTGGACGACGCCTTCGGCGAGGTCGCGTTCCCCCAGGACCAGGGCGTAGCGGGCGCCCGAGCGGTTGGCCGCCTTCATCGCGGCCTTGAGGCCCTTGCCGCCGTAGGAGAAGTCGGCGGCGACGCCGTTCTTGCGCAGCTCGGTGACCTTGGCGAAGAGGATCCGGCGGGCCTCCTCGCCGAGCGGCACGGCGAAGACGGAGGTGGCGGACGGGATGTCCAGTTCGATGCCCTCCGCCTCCAGGGCGAGGACGGTGCGGTCGACGCCGAGGGCCCAGCCGACCGACGGCAGTGCGGGGCCGCCGATCATCTCGGACAGGCCGTCGTACCGGCCGCCGCCGCCCACCGCGGACTGGGAGCCGAGGCCGTCGTGGACGAACTCGAAGGTCGTGCGCGTGTAGTAGTCCAGGCCGCGCACCAGCTTCGGGTCGTCCTCGAAGACCACGCCCGCGGCCGTGATCAGCTCGCGCACCTCCTCGTGGTACGCCTTGCAGGCGTCGCAGAGGTAGTCGCGCAGCAGCGGGGCGTCGGTGAGCTGCTTCTGGACGTCCGGGCGCTTGTCGTCCAGGACGCGCAGCGGGTTGATCTCGGCGCGGCGCAGCGTGTCCTCGTCCAGGTCAAGGCCGCGCAGGAAGTCCTGGAGGGCGGCGCGGTAGACGGGACGGCACTCCTGGTCGCCGAGGCTGTTGAGCAGGATGCGGAAGTCGCTCAGGCCCAGCGCGCGGTACGACTGGTCGGCGAGGATGATCAGTTCGGCGTCCAGCGCCGGGTCCTCCGCGCCGATCGCCTCGGCACCGACCTGGGAGAAGTGGCGGTAACGGCCCTTCTGAGGGCGCTCGTAGCGGTACTGCGAGCCCGAGTACCAGACCTTCACCGGCAGGTTGCCCGCCTTGTGCAGGTTGGCCTCCAGGACCGCGCGGAGCACGGGAGCCGTCGTCTCCGGGCGCAGGGCGAGCCGGTCACCGCCCTTGGTCTCGAAGACGTACATCTCCTTCGTCACGATGTCGGTCGACTCGCCGACACCGCGCGCGAACAGCTCGACGTTCTCGAAGCCGGGCGTCTCGATGTAGCCGTAGCCGGAGTTGCGCAGCGGGGCGGCGATCGCCTCGCGGACGGCCAGGTACTTGGCGGAGTCGGGCGGCAGCAGGTCGTACGTGCCCTTGGGGGCCTTGAAGGTGCTCACGGAAGGTCTCTCGTCACATTCCTCGTCGGGGAGCCCCGGGGACTCCCTGGCCGGCTGCCACCTGCCGCAGATACGGGTTGGTGGCGCGTTCCTGGCCGATGGTCGTCTGGGGGCCGTGTCCGGACAGCACCACGGTCGAGTCGTCAAGCGGCAGGCACACGCGTGCCAGGGACTCGAGCATGTCGTCCATGGAGCCACCGGGGAAGTCGGTGCGTCCGATGGAGCCGGCGAAGAGCAGGTCGCCCGAGAACATGACCGGCGGGATGTCCGCCGCCTCGGGCAGGCCGAAGGTCACCGACCCCTTGGTATGGCCCGGCGCGTGCGCCACCGTCAGCTCCATGCCCGCCAGCCCCAGCTTCGCGCCGTCGGTCAGTTCCCTGACGTCGTCCGGCTCCCCGACGGTCAGCTCGCCCATGAGCGGCATGCCGATGGTGCGGCCGATCCCCTTCTCGGGGTCGCTCATCATGAAGCGGTCGTCCGGGTGGATCCAGGCCGGCACGTCGTGCGCGCCGCACACCGGGACGACCGAGGCCACATGGTCGATGTGGCCGTGGGTGAGGACGACGGCGACGGGCTTGAGCCGATGCTTCCTGATCGCTTCCTCGACTCCGGGGGCCGCCTGATGGCCCGGGTCGATGATCACGCACTCCTCACCGGCGGCGGGGGCGACGAGATAGCAGTTCGTCCCCCAGGCCCCGGCGGGGAACCCGGCAATGAGCACGATCGTCCTTCGTTTGTGTCGGTACGGGTGGGCTTGCGAACGGTCCGCGCCCATGGTCAGAGCCTACCGGCGGTGCCGATTCCTCAGCGAACCCATATACGGTACGGGGCTACACGCCCACGGTCGGCTCATCGCACCCACGCGTACCGGTCGGCACACGAAGACGCATGAGGAGAGAACCCGGTGGTCACCCAGGAGCAGCGGCGGCGTCAGCTCGCCCGGGAGAAGTTCTTGCGGCAACAGCAGCGACGCACCTCCGCGCGGCGCAAGGCACGCATGCGCAACGCCGCGATCGCGTCGGTGCTCGGCGTGATCCTGATCGGCAGTGTCGCGCTGTACACGACCGGCGTGGTCCTCGGGGACGACGACAGCAAGACGAACGCGAGCGCGGAGGTCACCCCGAGCGCCTCGCCGAGCAGCAAGGCGCCCGACCCGTGCGACAAGCCGGCCGAGGGCAAGGTCAAGACGCAGACCTGGAAGAAGGAACCTGCGATGACCATCGACAAGTCGGCGAAGTACACGATGAAGCTGGCCACGACCTGCGGCGACATAGACATCGCGCTGAAGACGTCGGCCGCACCGCACACCGTCAACTCGTTCAACTTCCTGGCCGGCAAGGGCTACTTCGACCACACTCCGTGCCACCGGCTGACCACCAACGGGATCTACGTGCTCCAGTGCGGCGACCCGACGGGCCAGGGCAACGGCGGACCGGGCTACAACATCCCGGACGAGAACCTGAAGGACAAGAGCCTCAAGGAGAACATGTACCCGGCGGGCACGGTGGCGATGGCCAACACCGGTCAGCCGGGCTCCGGCGGCAGCCAGTTCTTCCTCGTGTACCAGAACAGCCCGTTGCCGCCCAGCTACACGCCGTTCGGCACCATCTCGGACGAGGGGATGACGGTGCTGAAGAAGATCGCCGCCGCGGGCGAGAGCACCGGAGCGGGCGACGGAGCACCCAACGCGACGGTCGTGATCGACAAGGCCACCGTCACGAAATCCTGACCCTCATCAGCGGAAGTTCGGTCGCGCGGGATGCGGACAGGCCACCCGCCGGTCGCCTATGTTGGCCGTGACGAAACTGTGGACGATGCCCGGGGGTAGCGAAGCCCCCCGCAGGCATCATGTGGAGGAGGCGCTGTGAGCAGCGACCCGTGGGGCCGCGTCGATGAGACGGGGACCGTGTACGTGCGTACGGCCGACGGCGAGCAGGTCGTCGGTTCCTGGCAGGCGGGCTCCCCCGAGGAGGCCCTGGCCTACTTTGAACGCAAGTACGAAGGCCTGGTTGTCGAGATCGGCCTCCTCGAAAAGCGGGTGAAGACCACCGACCTGTCGGCGAAGGACGCCCAGACCGCCGTCGACCATCTGCGGGAGCAGGTCGACGCGCACCACGCGGTGGGTGATCTGGACGCGTTGCGGGCCCGGCTGGACAAGCTCGTCGCGCTGGTGGAGACGCGCCGCGAGGAGCGCAAGGCGCAGCGGGCGAAGCAGTCCGACGAGGCACGCGGCGCGAAGGAGGCGCTGGTCGCCGAGGCCGAGGAGCTGGCTCGGTCCGACCAGTGGCGGGCGGCGGGTGAGCGGCTGCGGTCCCTGGTGGACACCTGGAAGGGCCTGCCGCGCCTGGACCGCAAGTCCGACGACGAGCTGTGGCACCGCTTCTCGCACGCGCGCTCGGCGTTCTCCAAGCGCCGCAAACAGCACTTCGCACAGTTGGACGCGCAGCGCGAGGAGGCCCGCCGGACCAAGGAACGGCTGGTCGCCGAGGCCGAGGCGCTGTCGAACTCGACGGACTGGGGCCCTACGGCCGCGCGCTACCGCGACCTGATGTCCGAGTGGAAGGCCGCCGGCCGCGCCCAGCGCGAGCACGAGGACGACCTGTGGAACCGCTTCCGCGGCGCCCAGGACGTGTTCTTCGCCGCGCGCAGCTCGGTCTTCGCCGAGCGGGACGCCGTGCAGGCGGAGAACCTCAAGCTCAAGGAGGAGCTGGCCGAAGAGGCCGAGAAGCTCCTGCCGGTCACGGACCTGAAGGCGGCCCGGGCCGCCTTCCGCACGGTGAACGAGCGCTGGGAGGCCATCGGTCACGTGCCGCGCGACGCCCGGCCGAAGGTCGAGGGCCGGATGCACGCGGTCGAGCGGGCGCTCCAGGAGGCCGAGGAGACCGAGTGGCGCCGGACCAACCCGGAGGCACGCGCGCGTGCCGAGGGTCTGACCGGTCAGCTCCAGGCCGCCGTGGACAAGCTGCGCTCGCAGATCGAGCAGGCGCGGGCCCAGGGCAACAACGCCAAGGCCGACAAGCTCGAGCGTGAGCTGGAGGGCCGGCAGGCGCTGCTGGACCAGGCCCTGAAGGGTCTGCACGAGTTCGGCGGCTGAACCGCACACGCGCACGCGCTCAGGGGCTCCCGTACACCCGTACGGGAGCCCCTGAGCCTGTGTGGCCGGCCGTTACGACGGTCTGCGCGCCGACGTCACGCGGTACACGTCGTAGACGCCCTCGACGCCCCGTACGGCCTTCAGGACGTGCCCGAGGTGTTTCGGGTCGCCCATCTCGAAGGTGAAGCGGGAGGTGGCGACGCGGTCGCGGGAGGTCTGGACGGCCGCGGAGAGGATGTTGACGTGCTGGTCGGACAGCACCCGCGTGACGTCCGACAGCAGCCGGGAGCGGTCCAGTGCCTCGACCTGGATGGCGACCAGGAAGACGGAGGACTGGCTGGGAGCCCACTCGACCTCGAGGATGCGCTCGGGCTCCCGGGAGAGCGAGTCCACGTTCACACAGTCACTGCGGTGAACGGACACGCCGCTGCCGCGGGTGACGAAACCGATGATGGGGTCCCCGGGGACCGGCGTACAGCAGCGGGCCAGCTTGATCCACACGTCCTCGACGCCCTTGACCACGACGCCGGGGTCGGCGTTGGTCCGGCGTTTGCGGCCGCGACCGTGGGACGGCGGGACCGACTCGTCGATCTCCTCGGTGGCGGCCTCCTCGCCGCCGAGCGCCTGCACCAGCTTCTGCACGATGTTCTGCGCGGAGACATGGCCCTCGCCGATCGCCGCGTACAGCGCGGAGATGTCCGAGTAGCGCATCTCGTGGGCGAGCGTGACCAGGGAGTCGCCGGTCAGGATGCGCTGGATCGGCAGGTTCTGCTTGCGCATGGCGCGGACGATGGCGTCCTTGCCCTGCTCGATCGCCTCGTCGCGGCGTTCCTTGGAGAACCAGGCGCGGATCTTGTTGCGGGCGCGCGGCGACTTCACGAAGCCGAGCCAGTCGCGGGAGGGGCCCGCGCCGGCCGCCTTGGAGGTGAAGACCTCCACCAGGTCGCCGTTGTCCAGGGTGGACTCCAGCGGGACGAGGCGGCCGTTGACCCGTGCCCCTATGGTGCGGTGGCCGACCTCGGTGTGCACCGCGTACGCGAAGTCGACGGGGGTGGCACTCGCGGGCAGCGCTATGACGTCGCCCTTGGGAGTGAAGACGAAGACCTCGTTGCGGGAGAGGTCGAAGCGCAGGGACTCCAGGAACTCGCCCGGGTCCTCGGTCTCCTTCTGCCAGTCCAGCAGTTGCCGCAGCCACGCCATGTCGTTGAGGTGGTCGTCCTTGCCCTTGCCGGACGACCTGGGCGCGTCGGTGCGCACCTTGGAGGCGCCGGCGACGGCCTCCTGCTTGTACTTCCAGTGCGCGGCGATGCCGTACTCCGCGCGGCGGTGCATGTCGAAGGTGCGGATCTGCAGTTCGACCGGCTTGCCGTTGGGTCCGATGACCGTCGTGTGCAGCGACTGGTACATGTTGAACTTGGGCATCGCGATGTAGTCCTTGAACCGGCCGGGGACCGGGTTCCAGCGCGCGTGCACGGTGCCGAGCGCCGCGTAGCAGTCGCGGACGGTGTCCACGAGGACGCGGATGCCCACCAGGTCGTAGATCTCCGCGAAGTCGCGGCCGCGGACGATCATCTTCTGGTAGACGCTGTAGTAGTGCTTCGGGCGGCCGGTGACGGTCGCCTTGATGCGGGCGGCGCGCAGGTCCTGTTGGACCTCGTCGGTCACGATCGCGAGGTACTCGTCGCGCTTGGGTGCGCGCTCGGCGACCAGGCGGACGATCTCGTCGTACATCTTGGGGTAGAGGATCGCGAAGGCGAGGTCCTCCAGCTCCCACTTGATGGTGTTCATGCCCAGCCGGTGGGCGAGCGGCGCGTAGATCTCCAGGGTCTCGCGCGCCTTCTTCTCCTGCTTCTCGCGCTTGAGGTAGCGCATGGTGCGCATGTTGTGCAGGCGGTCGGCGAGCTTGATGACCAGGACTCGGGGGTCCTTGGCCATGGCGACGACCATCTTGCGCACGGTCTCGGCCTGGGCGGCCTCGCCGAACTTGACCTTGTCGAGCTTGGTGACGCCGTCGACGAGGAGGGTGACCACGTCGCCGAAGTCGCGGCGCAGGTCCTCCAGGCCGTACTCGGTGTCCTCGACGGTGTCGTGCAGCAGGCCGGCCATCAGCGTGGCCGGGTCCATGCCCAGCTCGGCGAGGATGGTGGTGACGGCGAGCGGATGCGTGATGTACGGGTCGCCGCTCTTGCGCTTCTGCCCGCGGTGCCAGCGTTCGGCGACCTGGTAGGCGCGTTCGATCTGGCGCAGGGTGGCCGTCTCGATCTTGGGGTCGTTGCTGCGGACTATCCGCAGCAGCGGCTCCAGGACCGGGTTGTACGGGTTCGCGCGCTGCACGCCGAGGCGGGCGAGGCGGGCGCGGACGCGGTTGGAGGAGCCGGAGCGCGCGGGCTGTCCGGACGGCGTGCGGACCACGGGCGCGTTCCGGTCGCGCTCGGGCGGGATGGGCTTGGGAAGCGGCTGCTGGTCGGCCGGCTTGTCGACGGGCGCGGACGGGGCGTGCTGAATCGGCCCGCGGGTGTCGTTCTTCGCCTGCGGCGAACTGGGCGCGGGCTTCGCCGCGGGCGCCGAGGCGGACTCGGGCTTTGCGGCGGTCAGTGGCTGGGCCTCGTCTGGCAAGAGGACTCCTCGTGCGCGATCCGGGTCCCCCGGTCAGGCTCCGGAAACCCCATGGTAGCGATCCTGCACCCGGGGATTGCCTTCCGGCCACTGTGAGGGCCGTCAACCCGGGATACGCCTGAGGCGGGCGCCGGATTCCTCCGGGCCCGCCTCCGCTGTGCGACGAGAGCCGTCAGACCGTGAGCAGCGCCCGCAGCGGTGCCCCGGCCAGGGCCGGCTCCAGACGGGCCCGCCCGCCGAGGAAGCCCAGCTCCATCAGGACGGCGAGGCCGGCCACCTGCGCGCCGGCCCGCCTGATGAGCTCCAGCGAGGCCTCGGCGGTGCCGCCCGTGGCCAGGACGTCGTCGACGACCAGCACGCGGTCCCCGGCGGTGAGGTCCTCGGCGTGCACCTCGATCTCGGCCGAGCCGTACTCCAGGTCGTACGCCTGGCTGAGGGTGGCTCCGGGGAGCTTGCCCGCCTTGCGCACGGGGATGAAGCCGAGGCCGGCGCTCAGGGCCACCGGGGCGCCGAGGATGAAGCCGCGGGCCTCCAGACCGACGACCTTGGTGGCGCCGGTGTGCTCGGCGACCTCGGCGAGCGCGCCGGTCAGGGCGGTGAACGCGGCCGGGTCGGCCAGGAGCGGGGTGATGTCCTTGAACACCACGCCCGGCTCCGGGTAGTCGGCCACATCCCGGATGCGGCTGAGCAGCAGCTCCGTGATGTCGGTCGTCTCGGTCATCGGCGCTTCCCCGAGGGTCGGCCGCGGCCCCTGTTGCGGGACGCGGGCCGGCTGCGGGGGCCGACCACCGCGGGCGCCGCGTCCTCGGCCTCGTCGTCCTCGTCGTCGGCGTACCGCTCCTCGTCGACGGCGTTCTCCGCCGGCTCGCCCTTGGCCGCGGCCTGGGCGCGCTTGGCGAGGACGCGCTTCTTCAGCGCCTTCATCTCCGGCTCGGCCTCCTTGAGGTCGGCGACGAGCGGCGTGGCGATGAAGATCGACGAGTACGCGCCCGCGGCGAGACCGACGAACAGCGACAGCGAGATGTCGTTGAGCATGCCGGCGCCGAGGACACCGCCGCCGATGAAGAGCAGACCGGCCACCGGCAGCAGGGCGACCACCGTGGTGTTGATGGAGCGGACCAGGGTGCTGTTGATCGAACGGTTGGCGATCTCGCCGTAGGTCCAGCGGGTCTGCTTGGTGATGTCTCTCGTCTGTTCCTTGAGGCTGTCGAAGACGACGACCGTGTCGTACAGCGAGTAACCGAGGATCGTGAGCAGACCGATCACCGTGCCGGGAGTGACCTCGAAACCGACGAGGGCGTAGATGCCGACCGTGATGGTGATGTCGTGGATCAGCGCGACGAAGGCGGCGAGTGCCATGCGCCACTCGAACGCGATCGCCAGATAGATCACCACCAGCACCATGAAGATCCCGAGGCCCTGCCAGGCCTTGTTCGCGATCTGGTCACCCCAACTGGGGCCGACCAGGTCGGCGTTGATCTTCTCGGCGTCCACGTTCAGATCGTCGGCGAGATCTTCCTTGATCCGGTCCGACTGCGCGGTGTCGGTGCCGCCGATCTGGATGCGCAGGCTGCCGTCGCCCAGCTTCTGGACGATCGCTTCGTGGCCGGAGGCCTCTTCCGCGTAGTCCTCCGCCTGAGCCACCGAGGCGCTCATGTTCTTGGGGGTGGTGAAGACCGCGCCGCCCTGGAACTCGATGCCCATGTGCAGACCGCGCACCGCCAGGCCGACGATGGCCGTGATGGTGATCAGGATGGAGATGCCGTACCAGAGCTTGCGGTTCTTGACGAAGTCGTAACCGATCTCACCATGGTGCAGTCGGGCGCCGAGGTTGCCGAGCTTTCCCATCTCACGCCTCCTTCGGGTCGACATGGCCGGCGGGACGGGCGGGACGGCGCGTGCGGCGCAGCGGCGGCTTGGCGCCCAGGCTCTTCGGGTCGAGGCCGGACCACTTGTGCCCGTTCGCGAAGAACTTCCGGCGGGCCATCAGCGTCAGCAGCGGCTTGGTGAAGAGGAACACCACCACCACGTCGAGCAGCGTGGTCAGTCCCAGGGTGAACGCGAAGCCCTGGACCTTGCCGACGGTGACGACGAAGAGCACCGCGGCGGCGAGGAACGACACGAAGTCGGAGACCAGGATGGTGCGCCGGGCGCGCGGCCAGCCGCGTTCGACCGCGGGGCGCAGCGAGCGGCCTTCGCGGATCTCGTCGCGGACGCGTTCGAAGTACACGATGAACGAGTCCGCCGTGATACCGATGGCGACGATGGCGCCGCAGACGGCCGGCAGGTTCAGGGCGAAGCCGATGGCCGGGCCCAGCAGCGACATGATCACGTACGTGAGGGCGGCGGAGACCAGCAGCGAGGCCACGGCGATGAACGACAGCCCGCGGTAGTAGAACAGCAGGTAGAGGACGACCAGGGCGAGGCCGATCGCACCGGCGATCAGACCGGCCCGGAGCTGGTCACCACCGAGCGCGGCGGTGACGGTGGTGACGCTGTCCTCCTTGAAGGTCAGCGGCAGAGCGCCGTAGGACAGCATGTTGGCGAGGCCCTGGGCCTCCTCCTGCGTGAAGCTGCCGGAGATCTCCGCGCTGCCGCCGGTCAGTGCCTGGCTGACGTAGGGGTCGGAGACGACCTCGTTGTCCAGGACGATGGCGAACTGGTTCTGCGGGGACTGGTTCTGCGCCAGCTTGCCGGTGATGTCGGCGAACTTCTTGGCGCCGTCGTCCGTGAACTTCATCGTGACGGTCCAGCCGGCCGCGGTCTGGGTGTTGAAGACCGCCTCGGCCTTGTCGACGTCCGTGCCGTCGACCGCGGCCGGGCCGAGGATGTACTTCTGCCACTGACCCTGCGAGTTCTGGCCGCAGGCCACCATGGAGTCGCCCGGCTTGGCGCCGTCGCCGGCCTTGGCGCGGTCGGCCTCGACGGTGCAGTCGAGCGCGGCGTACTGGGCCTGGAGCTTGGCGGCGGCGTCGTCGCCGCCAGCACTGGCGCTCGGGGACGGGGAGGCGCCGTCGGAGGCGGTGGCGGACGGGCTGGGGTCGGCCTTCAGGGCGTCGGTGGCGGCACGGCCCTGGGTGGTGGCGCTCGCCGACGGGGAGCCGGACGGCGAGCTGCTCGCCTCGTCCCCGTCGGTGGCCTTGTCCGTCGCCTTGTCGGTCGCCTTGTCCGAGGCGCCGCCGGTGGCGCTCGGCGAGGGGCTGCCCGTCGCGGCGGCACCGGAGAGCTCGGTGGCGAGGACCGGGCGGAAGTAGAGCTTCGCGGTGGTGCCGACCTGCTCCCGGGCTTCCTTGGAGTCCGTCCCCTTGGGGATGTTGACGATGATGTTCCGGTCGCCCTGGGTCTGGACCTCGGCCTCCTGCACACCGAGGCCGTTGACACGGCGCTCCATGATCTCGACGGCCGTGTCCATGTTGGTCTTGTTGATCGCCGACTCCTGGCCGGCCTCCGGAACCGCCCGGAGCGTGATGCTCGTGCCGCCGGCCAGGTCGATCCCGAGACGCGGAGTCGTGTGTCCGGAGGCGAACATGCCTCCGGTGAGCGCCACGATGGCGATCAGAATCAGGGCCAGCGAGCGCCCGGGCTTACTCTGAGCGCTCGCATTCTTTCCCTTTTTAGGTGCTACCACCTTTGCGTACTCCCTCTCGGGCCGCTTCGCGCCGGGTAGGCGTCACCGGCGGCCATCACATGGTGTCCGGATCCGTGCGAGCCGCGCATCACACGGGGCGCGCGGGAACGACCCGCGCACCCCGGAGCACGGCTACTTCGCCTCGGAACCGCCGTCGGACTTCTTGGGCTGCTCGTCCGTCTTCGCCTCGGCGGACGCGGCCCCGGCGGTCGGCTCGTCGGCCGGCTCGTCGGTCGCGTCCTTCTTGCCGAGGTCGACGGACTTGCCGTCGGAGGCGGCGGCAGCGTCGTCGGCGGAGGCGTCGGTCTCGGTGAGGGAGGAGGCGTCGTCCGGGACGACGTCGGCGTCGGACTTCAGGTCGTGCTCGATGCCGTGGACGATGCGGTTGTACTCGTCGTCGGTCAGGACGGCACCGATGGAGCTCTTGGCGAAGAGCAGCTCGACGCCCGGACCGGCGTCGAGGAGGACCGTGTCCTCGCTGACCTCCTTGACCGTGGCGTACATGCCCCCGATGGTGCGGACTCCGGAACCGGGCTGCATCTGGTTCCGCATGTCGGCGGCCTGCTGCTGCTTCTTCTTCGCCGACCGGGTCATCAGGAACATGGCCCCGATGAGCACGATGAACGGGAGGAGGGTCACGAGACTCACGGGTCGGTACTTCCTTCACACGACCGCGATGGTGAGCGGCCTGATGGTTGGGGGTGTGTGCGCCGCCGACAAGGGCGGCATCGGCGGAGTCTAAGCGAGTCCGCGCGCATGGAACAACGCTCAGCATGGCACCGGGGTTCCTGCTCCGGCGAATGTCCTCTTCGTGACGGTGCCGTCACGCCCCGAACAAGTCCTGTTGTCCGTTTCCGGAACCTTGCGAACGCGGCGGGGTGAGGCCGAGATGCGCCCATGCGGCCGGGGTCGCCACGCGTCCGCGCGGGGTGCGGGCGAGCAGCCCCTCCCTTACCAGGAAGGGTTCGGCGACCTCTTCCACTGTCTCACGCTCCTCCCCCACGGCGACGGCGAGCGTGGACAGGCCGACGGGACCGCCGCCGAACAGCTTGAGCAGGGCCTCCAGCACGCCACGGTCCAGCCGGTCCAGGCCGCGGGCGTCGACCTCGTAGACCGCGAGGGCGGCCGCGGCGATCTCCTGGGTGACCAGGCCGTCGGCCTTGACCTGCGCGTAGTCCCGGACCCGGCGCAGCAGCCGGTTGGCGATGCGGGGGGTGCCGCGGGAGCGGCCGGCGATCTCGGCGGCGCCGGCGGTGTCGATCTCGACGTCGAGCAGGCCCGCCGAGCGGTGGATGACGCGTTCCAGTTCGGCCGGTCCGTAGAACTCCATGTGCGCGGTGAAGCCGAAGCGGTCGCGCAGCGGGGGCGGCAGCAGTCCCGCGCGCGTGGTGGCGCCGACCAGGGTGAAGGGCGGCAGTTCCAGGGGGATGGCGGTGGCGCCCGGGCCCTTGCCGACGATGACGTCGACGCGGAAGTCCTCCATCGCCATGTAGAGCATCTCCTCGGCGGGCCGCGACATGCGGTGGATCTCGTCGAGGAAGAGGACCTCGCCCTCCTGGAGGGAGGAGAGGATCGCCGCGAGGTCGCCGGCGTGCTGGATGGCGGGGCCGGAGGTGATGCGGATGGGGGCTTCCATCTCGGCCGCGATGATCATCGAGAGGGTGGTCTTGCCGAGGCCGGGAGCGCCGGAGAGCAGTACGTGGTCGGCGGTCGCCCCCCGCGCGCGTGCGGCGCGCAGCACGAGGTCGAGCTGCTCGCGGACCTTTTCCTGGCCGATGAACTCGCCCAGGTCCTTGGGGCGCAGGGCGGCCTCCACGGCCTGGTCCTCGCCGTCGGCGGACGCACCGACGAGCCGCTCGGCGGGGGCGTCGGCGTCGGTCGTGTCGTCCCAGTTCATGTCGGTGTGTGCCTCAGGGGTCGGGGATGGCGGTTCAACGGGCGCGGTTCAGGGTCTGCAGGGCCGCCTTCAGCAGTTGCCCCACCTGGGGCGTGCCCTGGGCGGCTTCCGCCTGGGGCGCCACGGCGGAGACGGCCTCGTCGGCCTCGCGGGTCGCGTACCCGAGGCCGATCAGGGCCGCGTGGAGCTGGTCGCGCCAGCCGGTGCTGACCGGCGCGCCGACGGCGGGGGCCCCGATCGGCTCGCCGAGGCGGTCCTTCAGTTCCAGGAGCAGCTTCTGCGCGCCCTTCTTGCCGATGCCGGGGACGGCGGTGAGCGCCTTCTCGTCGCCGGTGGATACGGCTCTGCGCAGGGCGTCGGGGCTGTGCACGGCGAGCATCGCCTGGGCCAGGCGCGGGCCGACGCCGCTGGCCGTCTGGAGCAGCTCGAAGACCTGGCGCTCGTCGGCGTCGGCGAAGCCGTACAGGGTGAGGGAGTCCTCACGGACGACGAGGGAGGTGGCGAGCTTGGCGGGCTTGCCGAGGCGGAGCGTCGACAGCGTGTTCGGCGTGCACTGGACGGCCATGCCGACGCCGCCGACCTCGACCACCGCGGTGTCGGGGGCGAGGGCGGCGACCGTGCCGCTGACGAAGGCGATCATGCCGTACGGCCTTTCGTTGCGGGCGGGGATGCCGGGGTCTTCGGGGTCTTCGGCGCTTTCGAGGCGTGCAGGGCCACGGCCTGCTGGAGCCGGTTCTGCGCGGGGGCGCGCCAGATGTGGCAGATGGCGAGCGCGAGGGCGTCGGCGGCATCGGCGGGCTTGGGGGGCGCGGCGAGCCGCAGCAGGCGGGTGACCATGGCACCGACCTGCGCCTTGTCGGCGCGTCCGCTGCCGGTGACGGCGGCCTTGACCTCGCTGGGGGTGTGCAGGGCCACGGGGATGCCGCGGCGGGAGGCGCACAGGATGGCGACGGCGCTGGCCTGGGCGGTGCCCATGACCGTACGGACGTTGTGCTGGCTGAAGACCCGCTCCACGGCGACGTACTCCGGCCGGTGCTCGTCCAGCCACCGCTCGATGCCCTGCTCGACGGCGACCAGGCGGTGGCCGAGATCGGCGTCCGCGGACGTGCGGACGACACCGACGCCGATCATGGTGAGCGGCCGGCCGGCGACGCCTTCGACGACCCCGATCCCGCAACGGGTCAGTCCCGGGTCCACCCCCAGTACGCGCAACGCACGGCCCCCTCACATCGATCACCTGTTTGTGCAGGCTATCGGGTGCCACCGACAACGACGGCGGACCGGGGGACGTGTCCCTCCGGCCCGCCGGGATCGTCGCGCGCGGCGGCGCTACGCGTCGACCTTCTCCATGACCTCGTCGCTCACGTCGAAGTTGGCGAAGACGTTCTGCACGTCGTCGCTGTCCTCGAGGGCGTCGATCAGCTTGAAGATCTTCCGGGCGCCCTCCTCGTCCAGCTCGACCTGCATGGTCGGGACGAAGTTCGCGTCGGCGGACTCGTAGTCGATGCCGGCGTCCTGGAGGGCGGTGCGGACCGCGACCAGGTCGGTGGCCTCGCTGAGGACCTCGAAGTTCTCGCCGAGGTCGTTGACCTCCTCGGCGCCCGCGTCCAGGACGGCGGCCAGGACGTCGTCCTCGCCCAGCTCGCCCTTGGGCACGATCACGACGCCCTTGCGGTTGAACAGGTACGACACCGAGCCCGGGTCGGCCATGGAGCCGCCGTTGCGGGTCATGGCGACACGGACGTCGGAGGCGGCGCGGTTGCGGTTGTCGGTGAGGCACTCGATGAGGACCGCGACACCGTTCGGGCCGTAACCCTCGTACATGATCGTCTCGTAGTCGGCGCCGCCGGCCTCGAGGCCACCGCCCCGCTTGACCGCGGAGTCGATGTTCTTGTTCGGGACCGACTGCTTCTTCGCCTTCTGGATGGCGTCGTACAGCGTCGGGTTGCCCTCGATGTCGACGCCGCCCATGCGGGCCGCGACCTCGATGTTCTTGATCAGCTTCGCGAAGAGCTTGCCGCGCTTGGCGTCGATGACGGCCTTCTTGTGCTTCGTCGTGGCCCATTTAGAGTGGCCGGACATCTGCCTGTCTCCTTCGCGTAACCCGTCTTTGAACGAACGCAGGAATCCTACAAGGACTCCGCCGCCCCCTTCGCGCGCACCATGTCGGCGAAGAGGCGGTGCACGCGGTGGTCGCCCGTCAGCTCCGGGTGGAACGACGTGGCCAGCGCGTTGCCCTGGCGGACCGCGACGATGTGGCCTTCGTGCTCGGCGAGCACCTCGGCGGCGGCGCCCACGGACTCCACCCAGGGGGCGCGGATGAAAACGCCCTCCACAGGATCGCCCTCGACGCCCTTGAGGTCGACGGCCGCCTCGAAGGACTCGTTCTGCCGTCCGAAGGCGTTGCGGCGCACGATCATGTCGATGCCGCCGACCGTCTCCTGCCCGGAGCGCGGGTCGAGGATCTTGTCGGCCAGCATGATCATGCCGGCGCAGGTGCCGTAGACGGGCAGGCCGTCCCGCACGCGGGCGCGCAGGGGGTCCATCACCCCGAAGAGGACGGCCAGTTTGGAGATGGTGGTGGACTCGCCGCCGGGCAGGACCAGGCCGTCCACCTCGGCGAGTTCTTCGGGGCGCCTGACCGGCCTGGCCACGGCGTCGGCCGCGGCCAGGGCGACGAGGTGCTCCCGTACGTCGCCCTGGAGGGCCAGGACGCCGATGACGGGGGTGTCACTCATGGTTCCGGTGCCTTACCAGCCGCGGTTCGCGTAGCGCTCGGTCTCGGGGAGGGTGTCGCAGTTGATGCCGACCATGGCCTCGCCGAGGTTGCGGGACGCGTCCGCGATGATCTTCGGGTCGTCGTAGAAGGTGGTCGCCTTCACGATGGCGGCGGCGCGCTTGGCCGGGTCGCCGGACTTGAAGATGCCGGAGCCGACGAAGACGCCCTCGGCGCCGAGCTGGCGCATCAGCGCGGCGTCGGCCGGGGTGGCGACGCCGCCGGCGGAGAAGAGGACCACCGGGAGCTTGCCCAGCTCGGCGGCCTCCCGGACCAGCTCGTAGGGGGCGCGCAGCTCCTTTGCGGCGGCGTACAGCTCGTTGTTGTCGTAGCCGCGCAGCCGGGCGATCTCGTTCTTGATCTGGCGCAGGTGGCGGACGGCCTCGACGACGTTGCCGGTGCCGGCCTCGCCCTTGGAGCGGATCATCGCGGCGCCCTCGGCGATGCGGCGCAGGGCCTCGCCCAGGTTGGTGGCGCCGCAGACGAAGGGGGTGGTGAAGGCGAACTTGTCGCTGTGGTTGACCTCGTCGGCCGGGGTGAGGACCTCGGACTCGTCGATGTAGTCGACGCCGAGGGACTGCAGGACCTGGGCCTCGACGAAGTGGCCGATGCGGGACTTGGCCATCACGGGGATGGACACCGCGCCGATGATGCCCTCGATCATGTCCGGGTCGGACATCCGGGCCACGCCGCCGTCCTTGCGGATGTCGGCCGGGACCCGCTCCAGGGCCATGACGGCGACGGCGCCCGCGTCCTCGGCGATCTTCGCCTGCTCCGGCGTGACGACGTCCATGATCACGCCGCCCTTGAGCTGCTCGGCCATGCCGCGCTTGACGCGGGCGGTGCCGGTCTCGGGGGTCTGGTTCTCGGAGAGCGTGCTGGACACGGGTACCTCGCTGAAGGGAAGGGGGTTTGTGCAGCTCCGAGGAAACGCGAACGGAGCAGGCCACAGCAAGGGCCAATGGGGAGCCAGTGGATCCTTTTCGCTCGCGGGGTCCGACTGGGGCCGCTACGCCGCCCTGTCCACCAGGGCGGCGGGCGACTCGTCGTCCATCTCGAAGGCCAGCGGGAAGGGCGCGTGTCCGGCGAGGCGGAACCAGCGGACCTTGCGGTGCTCGCGCAGCCTGCGCACGGCTCCCACCGCGTCGTTGTGGAAGCGCCGGGCCATCGGGACGCGCCGCACGGCCTCGGCCAGCTCGTGCGCCGCTTCCTCTCCCCCGGGCGCCTCGCGCAGGACGTCCACCTGCTGCGGCTCGGCGAACACGGCCCGCAGCGCCTGGCTCAGCTCGCTCTCGGCGACCTCCCGCTGTTCCTCCTCGGCCTGCCGGGCGGCGTGCGCGGCCTCGTACAGGACGATGGAGGCGGCCGGGTCGAGCACGCCCGAGGTGGCCAGTTCCTGGGCCACGGACGCCCTGCGCAGCAACTGCGCGTCGAGTGCGGCACGGGCGGCGTCGATCCGGGCGTGCAGCCGGTCCAGCCGCCCCGCCGTCCAGCTCAGGTACAGGCCGATCGCCACGAGGACGACCAGGATCCAGATGAGGGTTGCGGTCACGGGGCGAAACCCTACGGGAGCGCACCACCGGGTCGGCGGGTCCCCTGGTGGCGGGCGTCGCCGGGCTGCCGTCCCCAGGCCTTCGCCGCGGCCCGGACGGCCTCGTCGCCGGACCCCGGACGGGCTGAGACGGCCGGGGCGACCGGGGCGCTGAGACGGCCGGGGCCGCCGGGGCCGCCGGGGCCGCCGGGGCGGCTGGGGTGGCTGGGAAGCCGCCCCGCTTCTCAGTCCCTCGCCAGTCCGAGTCGTGCCCGCAGCCCGGTCGCCCGGTCGTCCGTCGCCACCGCCGCCGCGCCCGCCGTGACCGTCTCGTAGACCGACAGGATGTCCGCGCCGACCGTGGACCAGTCGAAGCGCCGTACGTGGGCGCTGCCCCGCCTCCGCAGCGCGGTGCGGCGCTCCGGATCCGCGAGCAGCCGTACCGCCGCGTCGGCCAGCGCGTCGGCGTCCTCGTTGGGGAACAGTTCGCCGGCCGCGCCCTGGTCGAGGACCTGGGCGAAGGCGTCCAGGTCGGAGGCGAGCACGGGGGCGCCGGCCGACATGGCCTCGACCAGGACGATCCCGAAGCTCTCGCCGCCGGTGTTGGGCGCCACGTACAGGTCGACGCTGCGCAGGAAGCGCGCCTTGTCCTCGTCGCTGACCATGCCGAGGAACTCCACCCGGGAGCGCAGCTCGGCGGGCAGCGAGGCCACCGCCTCCTTCTCGTCGCCGCGCCCGGCCACCAGCAGCCGGGTACCCGGACGCGCGGCGAGGATCTTCGGCAGCGCGCCCATCAGCACCGGCAGGCCCTTGCGGGGCTCGTCGATGCGCCCTATGAAGCCGATCGTGTCCCCCTGCCACTGAGGCTTCGGCTCGGCGTCCGCGAAGAAGTCGACGTCGACGCCGTTGGGGATGACGACCGCGTCCCCGCCGAGGTGCTCGACGAGGGTGCGGCGGGCGTACTCGCTCACCGCGATCCGGGCGCTGATCTTCTCCAGGGCGGCCTGGAGGATCGAGTACGCGGCGATCATCGCGCGGGAGCGCGGGTTGGACG
>NZ_CP019724.1:6467500-6640000 GCF_002005225.1 Streptomyces pactum | reverse complement strand
GCGTGACCACGGAGCTGGAGATCGCGCGCGCCGTGGACTCCGGTGACCTGGACCCGATCAACGTGCACCCGCTGCCGGCGCAGAAGGCGATCCTGGACGCGTTCATCCATCTGGGCTTCCGCTTCAAGAACGCGGACATGGAGCGCGGCCACATTCGGGGTACCCGGCAGAAGCTGCCCTTCTACCAGGAGATCGAGTTCCTCCCCCCGCAGCAGTACCGGGGGCTGAACCAGGTCGAGCTGAGCTTCGTGGCCGACGCGCAGGCGATGGACGTCGTGCTCGAGATGGACAAGAAGCCTGGGCTGTTCAGCGAGGGCAGCGACACGTTCCGTTCCTTCAAGGTGGGGCTGAACGACTACCAGGGGACCGACTGGGTCGCGTATCTCAACCAGTGGCTGTCGGAGGTCGGCAGCAAGCGCAACTGGTTCTAGGGGTTCTAGGCTCGGTCTTCTCTGCACCAAACGATCAGGAGGTACCGAGGTGACCGAGCTCAAGCGGCGTCCGCTCCCCCATGACTTCCACCCGCCCGTGCCGGCGTTCACGGTCACGAGTGAGGACGTCCGGGAGGGCGCGACGCTCAAGGACGCTCAGGTCCACGCGGCCGGCAATACTTCGCCGCATCTGCGGTGGGAGGGTTTCCCCGCCGAGACCAAGAGCTTCGCCGTGACGTGCTACGACCCGGACGCCCCGACGGGCAGCGGGTTCTGGCACTGGGTGGTGTTCGACATCCCGGCCTCGGTGACCGAGCTGCCGGCGGGCGCGGGCAGCGGCAAGTTCGAGGGGCTGCCGGAGGGTGCCGTACAGGCACGCAACGACTACGGCAGCAAGGACTTCGGCGGTGCCGCACCGCCGCCCGGGGACGGCCCGCACCGGTATGTGTTCACGGTGTACGCCGTGGACCAGGAGAAGCTGGGACCGGACGCGGAGGCCACCCCGGCGTTCGTCGGCTTCAATCTGCGGTTCCACACGATCGCGCGTGCCCAGCTCGTCGGTGAGTACGAGGTGCCCGCCGAGGGTTAGTGTTCCGAGCGTTCATGCAACGTTTGCCCGCCTCTGGTCTTGGAATGGATCAGGGGCGGGCATTTTTGTTGCGGGGGTGGCGGGGGCGCGTCCCCCGTAGGAGCAGCAGATATTGCGTTGTCCATCCCGGCGTGCCCGGCCAGAGTTGATCCCAGCCCGCCAGGGGGTGGGCCGGTGCGCACGGGAGGTGGGCTGGTATGCGTGACACGCTGGTACTGAACGCGAGCTTCGAGCCGTTGTCGACGGTGACGCTTCATCGAGCCGTCGTTCTGGTGCTCCAGGACAAGGCCGTCGTCGAACAGGCCCACCCCGAACTGCGTATGCGCGGAGCCGCGCTCGACATACCGGCGCCCCGGGTAATCAGGCTGTGCCAATACGTACGGGTGCCCTTCCGAAGACGGGCCCCGTGGTCGAGGCGGGGCGTGCTGGTCCGGGACCGGCACCGGTGCGCGTACTGCGGGCGGCGTGCGACGACCGTCGACCACGTGGTGCCGCGGTCGCACGGCGGGCAGGACACGTGGCTGAACACGGTGGCCTCCTGTGCGGAGGACAATCACCGCAAGGCGAACCGGACGCCGGAGCAGGCGGGGATGCCGCTGCTGCGGACGCCGTTCGAACCCACGCCCGCCGACGCGATGCTGCTGGCGCTGGCCCGGGACGACCTTGAGGCGCTGCCGGATTGGTTGGCGGCCAACGCCGCGTGAGGCCGTGGCCGCTGAGGGCTCGGTGACTTCCCGGCTGCCGGTTGCGCCGTGGTTGGTCGTGCAGTTCCCCGCGCCCTTGCGGGCGCGGGTTCTGCCCGGCGTTCGCAGGAACCTGGTCAGTCGATGGACGGCTTCTCACGGCGTTCCTGGGCCGGGACGCCCGTGCCGCCGTTGCCGCCGCCGCCCGAACCGCCGCCCATGCCGCCGAAGTTGCCCATGGCGCCGGACAGGCCCTTGAGGGCGTCGCCGATCTCGCTGGGGACGATCCAGAGCTTGTTGGCGTCGCCCTCGGCGATCTTCGGGAGCATCTGGAGGTACTGGTAGGAGAGCAGCTTCTGGTCCGGGTCGCCGGCGTGGATGGCCTCGAAGACCGTACGGACGGCCTGGGCCTCGCCCTCGGCGCGCAGGGCGGCGGCCTTGGCCTCACCTTCCGCCCGCAGGATCTGGGACTGCTTCTCGCCCTCGGCACGCAGGATCTCGGACTGCCGGACACCTTCGGCCTGGAGGATCGCGGCGCGCTTGTCGCGGTCGGCGCGCATCTGCTTCTCCATCGAGTCCTGGATGGAGGTGGGCGGTTCGATGGCCTTGAGCTCGACCCGGTTGACGCGGATGCCCCACTTGCCCGTGGCCTCGTCGAGGACGCCGCGCAGGGCCGCGTTGATCTCCTCGCGGGAGGTCAGGGTGCGTTCCAGGTCCATGCCGCCGATGATGTTGCGGAGTGTGGTGACGGTGAGCTGCTCGATGGCCTGGATGTAGCTGGCGACCTCGTAGGTCGCGGCGCGTGCGTCGGTCACCTGGTAGTAGATGACGGTGTCGATGTTGACGACCAGGTTGTCCTGGGTGATGACCGGCTGCGGCGGGAAGGGCACGACCTGTTCGCGCAGGTCGATGCGGTTGCGGATGGTGTCGATGAACGGGACGACGATGTTGAGGCCCGCGTTCAGCGTCCGCGTGTAGCGGCCGAAGCGCTCGACGATGGCGGCGCTGGCCTGTGGGATGACCTGGATGGTCTTGATCAGGGCGATGAAGACCAACACCACCAGGATGATCAAGACGATGATGACCGGTTCCATCGTGGTTGTCCGTCCCCTTCTCCGCCTGGGCGCTCCGGCAGATCCTATTGACCCTGACTACTGCTGATCTTACGGCTGTTGAGGATCTTGCTGGTCGAGTCTGACAGACCGTCGCGCACCTCGGAGGGCGTTCGGTCCACTTGTGTGCGGCGCGGTCACATGATGATCGCCGTGGCCCCCTCGATGTCCACGACGTCCACTTCCTCGCCCGTCTCGTACGTACGCCCGGTGTCGAGTGCGCGTGCCGACCAGATCTCTCCGGCGAGCTTGATCCGGCCGCCGGAGCCGTCGACCCGTTCCAGTACGACGGCCTGTCTGCCCTTCAGGGCGTCCACGCCCGTGGCCAGTTGGGGCCGTTGGGAGCGGTGCCGGGCGGCGATGGGCCGCACGACGGCGATGAGGGCGACCGAGACTATGACGAAGACGAGTACCTGGACGACGAGGTCCGCGCCGAGCCCGGAGGCGACGGCGGCGGCGACCGCGCCGACGGCGAGCATCCCGAACTCCGGCATCGCGGTCACGACGAGCGGGATTCCGAGCGCTGCCGCGGCTACGAGCCACCACACCCATGCGTCGATGTCGTTCACATGGTCATGGTAGGTCCGGGTGACCTGCCGGGGACAGGGCGCACGGGGGGCGGGTCAGGACAACGGGAGTCCCTGCGCGGTCCAGCGGTCGCCGACCTGGTCGACGACGAGCGGGAGCCCGAAGCAGAGGGAGAGGTTGCGGGAGGTGAGCTCGAGCTCCAGCGGACCCGCGGCCAGTACCTTGCCCTGACGGATCATCAGGACGTGGGTGAAGCCCGGGGCGATCTCCTCGACATGGTGGGTGACCATGATCATCGAGGGGGCGATGGGGTCGCGGGCGAGTCGGCCGAGGCGGCGGACGAGGTCCTCGCGGCCGCCGAGGTCGAGGCCGGCGGCCGGCTCGTCCAGGAGCAGCAGCTCGGGGTCGGTCATCAGGGCGCGGGCGATCAGCGTGCGCTTGCGCTCGCCCTCGGAGAGGGTGCCGAACCTCCGGTCCAGGTACTCGGTCATGCCGAGGCGGTCGAGGAAGGCGCGGGCGCGCTGCTCGTCGATGTCCTCGTACTCCTCCTGCCAGCCAGCGGTCATGCCGTAGGCGGCGGTCAGCACGGTCTGCAGGACGGTCTGGCGCTTGGGCAGCTTGTCGGCCATGGCGATGCCGGCCATGCCGATGCGCGGGCGCAGTTCGAAGACGTCGGTGCCGGGCTCGCCGAGGGTCTCGCCGAGGATGGTGGCGGTGCCCTTGCTGGGGTAGAGGTAGCTGGACGCGACATTGAGGAGGGTGGTCTTGCCGGCGCCGTTGGGGCCCAGGATGACCCAGCGCTCACCCTCCTTCACCGACCAGGAGACCTGGTCCACCAGAGCCCGGCCCTCGCGGACCACGGATACGTCCTGAAGCTCCAGAACATCGCTCATGAGCGCGTTGTCTCCCCTTGCATTGTGGCCGGTCTCGGCTGTCGCGTACGCCTCTGGCTCGGGCCGCCGCGCCGGTGGGCGCAGGCCCTCCAGGAAATCTACGCCACCGGTCGGCTTCACCGTTCCATCGGTCCGGTCCTTAGGGTGGGGGCATGCTCTCGGAACCACGCGCAGGGCGCCTTGCCGCCTGGGGAAATGCCCTTATTGCCGGAATGGTCTCGCCGGACGACGCCGCGGTCGCGATTGTCGGCGATGACGCGGTGCACCGGGTGGAGGGGCTGCCGGGCGAGTCGGCGCCGGTCGGTCTCACCCTGGCGCTGGGGCGACTGCGGGCGCTCGGGGCGACCGGGCTCCGGGTCGCGCTGCCGGCGCCCGGGCATCCGCTGGGGCTCAGCGGGCCGCCGGACTTCAACGCGCGGGCGCTGGAGGCCGAGGAGGCGGTGGTCTGTCACGGCGCCGCGCTCGGGCTGGTGCCGGAGGTGTACGAGGCCGGGCCCGAGGGTGATGTGCATGTCGAGGTCGTCTGGCACTGCCTGCCGGTGCGGGAGGGGCCGCCGGCCGATGTGCCCTCGCTCGGGGAGGCCGAGCGTGAACTGGCGGAGGCGCTGCGGGAGGCGACGGAGGTATTGACGCGCCTGGACGTCGCTGGGTCCGGGCCGGTGGCGGAGGCGGCAGTCGCGGCGTACCGGGCGCGGGCCGAGCGGGGGCGGGAAGTCTTGGCGCCGGGGTATCCGCCGCGGGCGGTGCGGGTGCTGGAGTTGGCGCAGCGGGTGGGGGCGCTGGTGTCGCTGGCGGGTGGCAACGGGCACGGGGGTGCGGTGAGCGCCTCCGAGATGGCGGCGCGGGGGGAGGCGTTGCGGCCGGTGGAGCGGACGGCTCGGCGGGCGCAGGTCGCGGCGTACAACTCCGTTGTGGAGGAGCGGGAGAGGGGGGTGCGGTGACGTCCCTTGGTTGTGCGGGGGCGTCCCTTGGTGGTGCGGTGACGTCCCTTGGTAGTGCGGGGGCGTGGCCCTGGTTGTGCGGGGGCGTGGCTTTGGTTGTGCGGGCGACGTCGCTCGGGGGGCGGTGACGTTTCTCGGTGGGGGTGCCCGGCACGGGGTCGGCCGGGGGTGGGGCGCGCGGCCCGGCGCTGACGGGGTGCCGCTGCGCCCACCCGTGCCGCCCCAGCGGCACGACTGCCCGCAGCGGGGCGGGGTGAGCGACTGCCTGCCGCGGGGGTGGGCCACTGCCCTCGGCGGGGCGAGGTGAGCGACTGCCTGCAGCGGGGGGTGAGCCACTGCCCGCGGCGGGGCGAGGTGAGCGACTGCCTGCCGCGGGGGGTGAGCCACTGCCCTCGGCGGGGCGAGGTGAGCGACTGCCTGCCGCGGGGGTGAGCCACTGCCCTCGGCGGGGCGAGGTGAGCGACTGCCTGCAGCGGGGGGATGGGCGACTGCCGACAGCGGGAGGGGTGAGCGACTGCCCGCGGCGGGGGGTAACGCGACCGGCCTCCCGGGTGAGGGCCCGGGAGGCCGTGGTCGGCTTGGTGGCCTGGGTCAGTGGTTGACGCCAGTGTTGCCGAAGGCCGGGTTCAGGAGGCCGATGACGTTGACGCTGTTGCCGACGGCGTTCACCGGGATGTGGACCGGCGCCTGGATGACGTTGCCGGAGACGACGCCCGGGGAGCCGATGGCCTCGCCGTGGGCGGCGGAGCCGTCGGTGGCGGAGGCCATGCCCGCACCGGCGGCGATCAGCCCGCCGGCCACCATCGTCACGGCCGCTGCCTTCTTCAGGTTCTTCACTTACAAGCCCTCCTTGCGATCGCCGCGGCAGTCGCCGCGGCACGCACTGGAGAACGGCCGGACCCCTCGAAGGATGCGCCATATGGGGGACATTCCCACGACGGTATGAATCTCTGACTGGAAGGGAACCCTCCGGGTTGCCGCCGCGTACGGGGTCAGCCGGCCACACCGTGGCGCACGGCCCACAGCGCGGCCTGGGTGCGGTCCGCGAGGTCGAGTTTCATCAGGATGTTCGATACGTGGGTCTTCACGGTCTTCTCGGAGAGGACGAGGGCGCGCGCGATCTCCCGGTTGGAGCGGCCGTCCGCTATCAGGCCCAGCACCTCGCGCTCCCGCTCCGTGAGGGCGCCCGCTCTGCCCTGGCCGGAGTTGCCCTCCTCCTGGGACAGCAGCGCGCCCGCGACCTCGGGCTGGAGCAGGATGTGGCCGGCGTGGACGGCGCGGATGGCGCCCGCCAGCGCGTCGGGATCGACGTCCTTGTAGACGTAGCCGGCCGCGCCCGCCCGCAGGGCCGGGACCACCGTGCGCTGTTCGGTGAAGCTGGTGACGACCAGCACGCGTGCGCGGTTGTCCAGCTCGCGGAGTCTGCGCAGCGCGTCGACGCCGTCCATGCCCGGCATCTTGACGTCCATGAGGATCACGTCGGGTTTCAGCTCCTCGGCACGGTCGACTCCCTCCGCGCCGTCCGCGGCCTCGCCCACCACCTCGATGTCGTCCTGCACCTCCAGGAAGGTGCGCAGGCCCCGGCGGACCACTTGGTGGTCGTCGACGAGCAGCACCCTGATTGCGTCAGCCACCGGGGACCTCCATCTCGATCGTGGTGCCCTTGCCGGGCGCCGACTCCACGGTCAGTCTGCCGCCGGCGCCGTTGGCCCGGTCCCGCATGGAGACCAGGCCCAGGTGGCGTCCCGCTCGGCGCACGGTGCGCGGGTCGAAGCCGGTGCCGTCGTCGGCGACCCGCAGCACGGCTCCGGTGCCGCGGCGGTGCAGTGTCACGTCTACGTGCTCCGCCGCGGAGTGGCGCAGGGCGTTGTGCAGTGCCTCCTGGGCGACGCGCAGCATCGCCTCCTCCTGGGCGGCGGGCAGGGCCTTGACCCCGTGGCCGGTGAAGGTCACGCGCGCGGTGTGGGCGCGGTCGAGGACCTGGATCTGGGTGCGGAGGGTGGCGACGAGGCCGTCCTCGTCCAGGGCGGCGGGGCGCAGCTCGACGACGGCGGCGCGCAGCTCGTCGGCGGCCTCCGCGGCGAGTGCGGCGACCTGTTGCAGCTCGCCCTTGGCGCGCGCGGGATCGCGGTCGACCAGGGCGGCCGCGGCCTGGGCGGTCAGGCGCAGCGAGAACAGCTTCTGGCTGACCGCGTCGTGCAGTTCGTGGGCGAGGCGGGAGCGCTCCTCGGCGATGGTCAGCTCACGGCTGCGTTCGTACAGCCGGGCGTTGGTGAGGGCGATCGCGGCGTGCTGGGCGAGGATGCCCAGCAGATCCTCGTCGTCCGGGGTGAAGCCGCAGGTGCCCTCGGGCTTCGGGCAGTTCTTGTTGGCCAGGAAGAGGGCCCCGATGACCTCGTCGCCGTCGCGGATCGGCAGTCCCAGGAAGTCGACCAGGTCGGGGTGGGCGGACGGCCAGCCCTCGAAGCGGGCGTCCTTGCGGACGTCGGCGAGGCGCTGGGGCGTGGCCTCGTGCAGCATCGCGGCGAGGATGCCGTGCTGGCGAGGCAGGGGGCCGATCGCCTTCCACTGCTCGTCGCTGACACCGTCCACCACGAACTGGGCGAAGCCGCCGTGGTCGTCGGGGACCCCGAGGGCGGCGTACTGCGCGTCGAGCAGCTCGCGGGCCGAGGCGACGATCGTCTTGAGGACGTCGCGCACCTCGAGATGCCTGCTCATGGCCAGCAGCGCGGCACTGACCGCGGCGAGGCCGGACCGGGGGCCGTGACTCATGCCCTCACGGTACCGGCGGGGTGCGACAGCGGTATCGGACCTGTGGCCGCCGCCGCGTAGGGCGGTGGGCCTAGGCCCTGCGTCCTACGCGCCGGTCCTAGGTCGAAGGGCCCCGCACGGTTGCGGCCCGTGCCCGAGGCGGCCGGTGCGGCCCGGTTCCTACGTTGAGGATCACACCGAACCGATCAGGCGGTGTGGACGACGAGGGGACGTGTGTCATGCCGGTTGCCATCATCACGGGGGCTTCGAAGGGGCTGGGCCGGGCGCTCGCCGAGGCCCTGGCGGCACGGGGCTGGGACCTGGTGCTGGACGCCAGGACGCCGACGGCGCTCGAGGAGGCGGCGGCGGCGCTCGAGGCGTACGGCACGCGCGTGACGGCGCTGCCCGGGGATGTGACGGATGCCGGGCACCGGGCGGCGCTGGTGTCGGCGGCCTGGCGGCTGGGCGGTGTGGACCTGCTGGTGAGCAACGCGAGCGCGCTGGGCGCTGAGCCGCTGGTGCGGCTGGAGGAGCTGCCGCTCGACGGCCTGCGGCGGGCGCTGGAGGTGAACGTCGTGGCCGCGCTGGGCCTGGTCCAGGAGGCGCTGCCGCTGCTGCGGGCGGCTCCGGCGGGCGCGGTGCTGACGGTCAGCTCGGACGCCGCGGCGGAGGCGTACGCGACGTGGGGCGGCTACGGGGCGTCCAAGGCGGCCCTGGACCAGATGGCGGCGGTGCTGGGCGCCGAGGAGCCGGGGCTGCGGGTCTGGGCGGTCGATCCCGGGGACATGGCCACGGACCTGTACGCGGCGGCCGTACCGGACGACGAGGATCCGCGCCCCGATCCGGTGAGTGTCGTGCCGGCGCTGCTCAGGCTCCTGGACGAGCGGCCGGCCGGCGGTCGCTACGGGGCTCCGGCGTTGCTGGAGGGACCGCGATGACGCTCGCACTGCGTGTTCTGGAGGAGCTGTCGGCGCGGGTGCCGGTCGAGCAGCGGGGGCCGGGGCGGGACCGGGACGGCGTACGGCTGCTGGTGTCGCGTGGCACCGAGGTGTCGCATCACGGGTTCCGGGAGCTGCCGGGGCTGCTGCGGGCGGGGGATCTGCTGATCGTCAACACGTCGGCCACGCTGGCCGCCGCCGTGGACGGACGGGTCGGCCACGCACGCGTGGTGGTGCACTTCTCCACGCGCGGGGACGACGGCCGGTGGGCGGTGGAGCTGCGGGACCCCGATGGGCGGGGCACCACGCGCGCGCGTGCGGAAGGAGAACGCGAAGGGCTTCCCTCGAAGGGTGGCGGGAGAGGGGCGGGCGGACCGCGGGGGACGGAGGTACGGCTGCCGGGCGGTGCGCGACTGGTGCTGGAGGAGCCGTTGAGTCCGCGCGGGGAGCGGTTGTGGTGGGCGCGGATGTCGGGGGCCGAGGTGCCCGTGGTGCTCCGGGAGCACGGCAGGCCCATTCGCTACTCCTATACGGAGCGGGACCAGCCGTTGTCCGCGTACCAGACGGTGTTCGCGCTGCCGTCCGCGGACGGGACGGGGAGCGCGGAGATGCCGAGCGCGGCACGGCCCTTCACGGCGCGGCTGGTGGCGGAGCTGGTGAGCCGGGGGGTGCAGTTCGCGCCGGTGACGCTGCACACGGGTGTGGCTTCGGCTCAGGCGCACGAGCCGCCGTATCCGGAGCGGTTCCGCGTGCCGGAGGCGTCGGCGCGGTTGATCAACGCGGCGAGGGCGGGCGACGGGCGTGTGCTGGCCGTGGGGACGACGGCCGTGCGGGCGGTGGAGTCGGCGGCCGGTGCCGACGGGACCGTACGGGCCCGGGCGGGGTGGACCGATCTGGTCGTGACTCCGGAGCGCGGGGTGCGGGTGGTCGACGGGCTGCTGACGGGGCTGCACGAGCCCGAGGCCTCGCATCTGCTGATGCTGGAGGCGGTGGCGGGGCGGGCGGCGATCGACCGCGGGTACGAGGCGGCGGTGCGTGGGCGCTACCTGTGGCACGAGTTCGGGGACGTCCATCTCCTCCTGCCGTAGGGGGCGGCGCTCAGACCCTCACACTATGCATTGCTCCAGCAACCAAAAGTGAGAAGGGCGGGGACCCGATGTGAGCCCGCACATAGGGCGCACGTCACGTACGAAGGGGAGTAGGAGACGACTCGTCCGTTTTGAGCGGGGCAGACAGTCCAGTCTGCCCCGTTTTGCACTTCCCTGATCCACTACCGCGGATCGTACGTCACACCTTTGCCTCCGAATTTTGCGGCCGCTAAGAATTGCTCTCGTCGCTCAACGCCGTGGGTTGTCGCCCCGCGGCGTTCGTGCCGGAAGCACCCCCTGTCCCCACCGGACGAGAGCGACCTCCGCGCTATTCGAAGAGGTCTATCCCGCCATGCCCAAGAACATCTTCACCCGTGGTCATAGTCGTCCCCTGAACCGCACCCACAAGCTCGCGATAGCCGGTGTCGGCACGCTCGGCGCCGCCGCCGTCGCCCTCACCGCGGTCCCGGCCAGCGGACAGACGGCCACGAGCGAGGCTGCCGCTCCGAAGGCCAAGGTGGCGTACAGCACCGAGCAGATCCAGGACGTGCACGCCGGTGTCACCGGCCAGCTCGCCGGCGCCAGCCAGAAGGTCGCCGCCATCGAGGCGAAGAAGGAGGCGGCCGCCAAGGCCGCCGCCAAGAAGAAGGCCGCTGCCGAGAAGGCCGCGGAGAAGCGCGAGGCCAAGGAGACCGCCAGCCGGTCCGCCAAGCGCGCCGAGGTCAAGAAGGCCTCGACGAAGTCCTACCCGGACAACCTCGACGGCTGGATCCGCGAGGCCAGGGCCGTCCTGGCCAAGCACGACATCCCCGGCAGCTACGAGGGCATCCACCGCAACATCATGCGGGAGTCCTCCGGCAACCCGAAGGCCATCAACGACTGGGACATCAACGCCATCAACGGCATCCCGTCCAAGGGCCTGCTCCAGGTGATCCCGCCGACGTTCAAGGCCTACCACGTGCCCGGCACGTCCTGGAACATCTACGACCCGGTCGCCAACATCGCCGCCGCCTGCAACTACGCCGCGGACAAGTACGGCACCATGGACAACGTCGACAGCGCGTACTGAGGTCGGCGCGGACCTCTTCACGACGTCGCCGACGCCGATCCGAACGCCGAAGGGCGGCACCCTCCTGACGGGGTGCCGCCCTTCGGGGCCTCGCGGCCGCGGACTACTTGCGCATGACCTCGGGCTCGTGACGGCGCAGGAAGCGCGCCACGAAGAAGCCGCAGATCACACCGAGGACGATCAGCGCGGCCATGTCCATGCCCCACGCGCCGACGGTGTGCTCCCACAGCGGGTCGTTCTCGGCGCCCTTCTCGGGCGGGCTGATCTTGTTGAAGTCCAGCGTGGCGCCGGCCGCGGCGACCGCCCAGCGCGAGGGCATCAGGTACGAGAACTGGTTGACGCCCACCGTCCCGTTCAGGGCGAAGAGGCAGCCGGTGAAGACGACCTGGATGATCGCGAACATGACCAGCAGCGGCATGGTCTTCTCGGCGGTCTTCACCAGCGAGGAGATGATCAGGCCGAACATCATCGAGGTGAAGCCCAGCGCCATGATCGGCAGGGACAGCTCCACGAGCGTCAGCCCGCCGAGGACCAGCCCCTCCTCCGGGATCTCCCGGGTGGCGAACCCGATGACGCCGACCAGCAGGCCCTGCAGCATGGTGATCACGCCGAGCACGAAGACCTTGGACATCAGGTACGCGGACCGCGACAGGCCGGTCGCCCGCTCCCGCTCGTAGATGACCCGTTCCTTGATCAGCTCGCGGACGGAGTTGGAGGCGCCGGCGAAGCAGGCGCCGACCGCGAGGATCAGCAGCACCGTGGTGGCCGTGCCGTTCGGGATGATCCGGCCGGACTGCGGGTTGGCGGGATTGGGCAGCAGGCCCTTGTCCGGGTCGATGAGCAGGCTCACCGCGCCGAGCACCGCCGGCAGGATCACCATCAGGGCGAGGAAGCCCTTGTCGGAGACGATCACCGAGACATAGCGGCGCACCAAGGTGGTGAACTGGGACATCCAGCCCTGCGGCTTCGGCGGTTTCATCGCCTGCATCGGCGACACCTGTACGGCCTGCGGCGCGACGGCGTCGAGGTCCGCGGCGTACATCTGGTAGTGCTGCGAGCCCTTCCAGCGGCCCGCCCAGTCGTAGTCGCGGTAGTTCTCGAAGGCGGAGAAGACGTCGGCCCAGGTGTCGTAGCCGAAGAAGTTCAGCGCCTCCTCGGGCGGGCCGAAGTAGGCCACCGAGCCGCCCGGCGCCATCACCAGCAGCTTGTCGCAGATCGCCAGCTCGGCCACGGAGTGGGTGACGACGAGGACGGTGCGGCCGTCGTCGGCCAGGCCCCGCAGCAACTGCATGACGTCGCGGTCCATGCCGGGGTCGAGACCGGAGGTCGGCTCGTCCAGGAAGATCAGCGACGGCTTGGTGAGCAGCTCCAGAGCCACGGAGACGCGCTTGCGCTGGCCGCCGGACAGGGACGTGACCTTCTTGTCCTTGTGGATGTCCAGCTTGAGCTCGCGCAGCACCTCGTCGATGCGGGCGTCGCGCTCGGCGGCCGTGGTGTCGGCCGGGAAGCGGAGTTTCGCCGCGTACTTGAGGGCCTTCTTGACGGTCAGTTCCTTGTGCAGGATGTCGTCCTGCGGGACCAGACCGATGCGCTGGCGCAGCTCGGCGAACTGCTTGTAGAGGTTCCGGTTGTCGTAGAGGACCTCGCCCTGGTCGGCGGGCCGGTAGCCGGTGAGCGCCTTGAGCAGGGTCGACTTGCCGGAGCCGGACGGGCCGATGACCGCGATCAGCGACTTCTCGGGGACGCCGAAGGAGACGTCCTTGAGGATCTGCTTGCCGCCGTCGACCGTGACGGTCAGGTGACGGGCGGAGAAGGACACCTCACCGGTGTCGACGAACTCCTCGAGGCGGTCCCCGACGATCCGGAACGTCGAGTGGCCGACGCCCACAACGTCGGTCGGGCCGAGCAACTGGGAGCCGCCCTTGGCGATCGGCTGTCCGTTGACGTACGTGCCGTTGTGCGAGCCCAGGTCGCGGATCTCCATGCGCCCGTCGGGCGTCGCGTGGAACTCCGCGTGGTTGCGGGACACCTGGAGGTCGGAGACGACCAGCTCGTTCTCCAGGGCGCGGCCGATGCGCATCACGCGGCCGAGCGAGAACTGGTGGAACGTGGTCGGACTGCGGTCGCCGTGGACCGGCGGCGCCCCCGCCGCGCCGCCGGGCCCCTGCTGCTGGGGGAAGTGCGGCGCGGCCTGCTGCGGCTGCGGCGCGTGCTGCTGCCAGCCGGCCTGCTGCTGTCCGTGCTGCTGAGCCTGGTGGTGCGGGGCCTGGTGCGGCGGGACCTGCTGCTTCTGCGGCTCCTGCGCAGGGGCCTGTTGGGCCCAGCCGGCGTTCGCGCCCTGCGCGGCGTACGGCTGCTGCTGGGACTGGACCTGCGGTGTACCGACGGCGGCCTGTGTGCCGGTCAGACTCACGCGCGGTCCGTCGGTCGCGTTGCCCAGATTCAGCACCGCGCCGGCGCCGAGCTCCATCTGCTGGATCCGCTGCCCGTGCACGAACGTGCCGTTGGTACTGCCGTGATCCTCGACGACCCAACTGCGGCCGTTGAAACTGATCGTGGCATGCCGCCAGGAGACCCTGGCGTCGTCGAAAACAAGCTCCCCCTGCGGATCGCGTCCGAGCGCGTATGACCGGGACGGATCGAGCGTCCAGGTCTGTCCATTGGATTCCAGTACGAGTTCCGGCACTCCATGCCCCACTGAGTTGTCCCCCGATTTGCCCCCGTCGCGGGGAGTCTAGGGATGTCGAACATCGGGGGGAACTATTTCAGGCTCGGCCCCCTGACCGAAAGTCGGGCCTTGTGAAAACTGCGTAGGCACCCTTCGGTCGTTCCCGTTGACGAGGTTGCAACCTGCCCGGAAAGTGGTATTCCACGCGAGGGGGACATGCGCGGCAACCCCGCCGCGCAGCGGATCGGGGGGTCTGCCATGAGCGCGTCCACAAGCGTCGGACCCGCGGGGTACGACACGAAGGTGCCGTGGGGAGACGTCCTGTTGTCCGCGATCGCCGCCGTGAGCTGGGCGTTGATCGGTATGGCGGGGACGGCGGCGCTCGGGCTGCATCTGCTCGACGCCGACTCGGCGGGCTCGCTGGGCCCGATGACCGCGGCGGTCGTGGCGCTCGGGGCAGGTGGTTCGGTCACGCCGGCCGGTGATGTGTCCGCGTTCGGACTGAAAGGGGCGGAGGCGCACACGGCCATCGAGATCACGCCACTGGGTGTCGGTCTGGTCGGCGCGCTGCTCCTGTCGTTCTTCTTCCTGCGGTCCCTGCGGGCGGCCGGAGTCGTGGTCGCACCCGCCGAACTCCTCGCGCGCGCGGGCGCGGTCGTCGCCCTCTTCGTGGCGATGACGGGCGGCCTGGCCTGGGCGGGTCACGACGTCGTCACGATCGACGGCGGCTCGCTCGGACTGGACGACCTGCCCGGCGGCGGGGGCGGGGGCCTCGAGATTCCCGGACTCGGTGACGTGGGGGACATCGGCGGGCTGCTGCCCGACCGGATCGGTGACCTCGTCGGTGCGGAGGCCTCGGTCGGCTTCACCGTCGACACCGCGCCGACGCTGCTGGGCGGGCTGATCTGGTCCGCCACAGTCCTGCTCGTCGCGCTCCTGGCCTCGCGCCGCACTCCCCTGCCGCGCGGGTGCGAGGCCGTGCACCGCGTGGTGCGGCCGGCCGTGTCGGCCCTCGTCACGGTGGCGCTCACCGCGGTGGCGGCCGGCTTCGCGGCGGCGGGGTACGCGGCGATCGGCGACGACCATCCCCGGCGGATCGCCGGCGCCGCGCTGCTCGGCACGCCGAACGGGGTCTGGCTCGGTATGCCGATCGGCCTGTTCGTGCCGTGGGACGGGCGCGCCACGGGCGAGCCGGCCGGGTTACTCCCCGCTCCGCTGGACGAGTTGCTGAGCGCCGGCGCCGAGGAGCCGGTCACGCTCGGGCGGCTGGCGGAACTGGACGGACGGGTGTGGCTGTTGGGGGTGGCGGCGGCCTTGGTGATGCTGCTGGCCGGGGTACTGACGGCGGTACGGACACCGGTGGCGCGGGACGACGCGCGCTCCGTCGCTTTCGCCGGGCGGTGCGCGCTGCGGCTGGGCCTCGCGACCGCGCCGGCGCTGCCGCTTGTGGCCTGGCTGACGGAGGTGTCCGTGAACGCCTCGCTGTCGGTGCTCGGCGTCGACGTGTTCGGCGCGGGCATCGACCTGCGTGGACACCTCGGCACGGCGCTGCTGCTGGGTGCGGTGTGGGGCGCGGGGGCGGGGGCCGCCGGGGCGCTGCTCGCGCGGGCGAGCGGGGCGGCCGGGGCTCGGGCGACGCCGTTGGCACGGGGTGCCGGGACGGCGGGGGCGGTCGCCGTGGCCGGGGGTGGCGGAACCGGGGGCACCACGACGTATGCGGGGCCACCCCCGGGCCCGTACCGGCCGGATGCGCCACAGCGGCCGCCCGGCCCCGGCGCCAATCCCTGTCTACGGCCACGGGAGGGGGCGGGGGAACCCGAGGACGCGCGGCCGGCGGAGGCGCGTACGCCGCCGGCGCCCGCCGCGGGGACACCGGGGAGCGGACGGGCCGGCCCCGACGCCCGGCCGCCCGGCGGCACGGGGCAGGTGCGCGGGGCCGCGGGCCGACGGCCAGAAGACGCGGGGCGGCAGCCCGACAGCGACGAGCGGCGACCCGGCGGTGACGAGCGGCAGCCCGCCGGTGACGACGTGTACGGCGCCCCTACGGTGGCCGGGCCGCTGGGACCGCCGCCGGGAACGCCGCGAAGGCCGCCGCGGCCCGGGGGCCGGCCACCGTCCCGGTGGGGCGAGGGCCCCCCGCCGCCTCCCCCGCCTCCGCCGCCACCCCGGCCGCCGCGGCGCCCCGGCGACGGCCGGTAGAGGGCCAGGGCCCCACCGGACGGCATTCACTGTCCCGTCCCCGCCCCGGGGGAGTCACCGACCGCCGCGACCACCGCCCCGAGCGGGGGCCTCCACCACGCCCCGGAGACGGCGGGCAGAAGGCCCGGACCTCACCCGGCCGACACTGTCCCGCCCCCGCTCCGCCCCCGCGGGGATCACCGACCGCCGCGACCACCGCCCCGAGCGGTACGGCGGCCTCCGCGGCCCCTGCGGGGCGGCCCGGGGCCGGCCGCCTTCCTCACCGTGGCGAGGGACGCCCGACTCCTCCGTGTCCGGGGGCGACGGCGAGAGACGGAGCGAGCCGGGCCAGCCCGGGTGTCGTGTCCGTCAGGCGGACCTCGGCGGCGGAAGGCACCGGGTGCCGGATACGGTTGGAGCACCATGAGCGCTTCGCAGACCTCTGACGTTCCCACGCTTCTCGTCAAGATCTTCGGCAAGGACCGACCGGGCATCACGGCCGGCCTGTTCGACACCCTCGCCGCCTACTCCGTCGACGTGGTCGACATCGAGCAGGTCGTCACCCGTGGCCGGATCGTGCTGTGCGCGCTCGTGACCGAGCCGCCCCGGGGCCTGGAGGGCGACCTGCGGGCGACCGTCCACGGCTGGGCGGAGTCGCTGAAGCTGCAGGCGGAGATCATCTCCGGCATCGGCGACAACCGGCCGCGCGGTCTCGGCCGCTCCCTGGTCACGGTGCTCGGCCACCCGCTCACCGCGGAGGCGACCGCCGCCATAGCGGCCCGGATCACCGAGTCCGGCAGCAACATCGACCGTATCTTCCGGCTGGCCAAGTACCCGGTCACCGCCGTCGAGTTCGCGGTGTCCGGCGTGGAGACCGAGCCCCTGCGCACCGCGCTGGCCACCGAGGCCGCGGCGCTCGGTGTGGACGTCGCGGTCGTCTCGGCGGGTCTGCACCGGCGGGCGCAGCGCCTGGTCGTGATGGACGTGGACTCCACGCTGATCCAGGACGAGGTCATCGAGCTGTTCGCCGCGCACGCCGGCTGCGAGGACCAGGTCGCCGAGGTGACGGCGGCCGCGATGCGCGGGGAGCTGGATTTCGAGCAGTCGCTGCACGCACGCGTGGCGCTGCTGGCGGGGCTGGACGCCTCGGTGGTGGAGAAGGTGCGCAGCGAGGTGCGGCTGACGCCGGGCGCCCGCACCCTGATCCGTACGCTGAAGCGGCTCGGCTACCAGGTGGGGGTCGTCTCCGGTGGCTTCACCCAGGTCACCGACGACCTCAAGGAACGGCTGGGGCTGGACTTCGCCCAGGCCAACACGCTGGAGATCGTCGACGGAAAGCTCACCGGGCGGGTCACCGGGGAGATCGTCGACCGGGCGGGCAAGGCGCGGCTGCTCCGCAGGTTCGCCGCCGAGGCGGCCGTCCCCCTGTCGCAGACCGTGGCGATCGGTGACGGCGCCAACGACCTGGACATGCTGAACGCGGCCGGGCTGGGCGTCGCCTTCAACGCCAAGCCGGTGGTGCGGGAGGCCGCGCACACGGCGGTCAACGTGCCCTTCCTCGACACCGTCCTGTATCTGCTGGGCATCACCCGCGAAGAGGTCGAGGCGGCGGACACCCTGGAGGAGGGCCTCGGCGAGGGCCTCGGTCTGCCTCTCGACCGGATCTGACCCGGCGGGCGGGCGCCCGGCCCGGGGCGATCCGACGCCGGCGGCCTGGCGCACCGCCACGCCGGGCTGCCCGTGCGAGGACCCGGCGAGCGCGCGGCGGAACGGCGAGGGCCGGACACAGCGAGGCCCGACCTGCCGCGGGGCCCGGACCGCACGGGTTCCGGGCCCCGCGGCGCGGAGTCGGATCAGCTCGGGGCTCGACCGGCGTAGGACCGGATCGGCGTGAGCCGGATCAGTCGGTCGGCGCCCAGTAGTCGGCGAGGGAGGCCGCGCCCGGCTCCACGTCCTTCCAGGAGCCGGTGAAGGTCAGAACGGCGAAGGCGGCGGTCGGGAAGCCCCTGCTGCCCATCCGTTCGCGGGCTTCTTCCTCGGTCGAGCCGGCCAGGATCTCGGCGAGTCCCTCCATGCCCGGGTTGTGGCCGATCACCAGTACGTTCCGCAGGTCGTCGGGGGTCTCGTTGAGCACGGCGATCAGCTCGCCGGGCGAGGCCTCGTAGATCCGCTCCTCATAGACGGTTTTCGGCCGCTGCGGGAACTCCTGGACGGCGAGCTTCCAGGTTTCGCGAGTCCGGGTCGAGGTGGAGCACAGGGCCTGGTCGAAGGCGATGCCGGTATCCGCCAGCCGGCGCCCGGCCTCTGCGGCGTCCTTGCGCCCCCGATCGGCGAGCGGCCGTTCGTGGTCGGTCACCTGTGGCCAGTCGGCTTTCGCATGCCGGAAAAGGACGATCCTGCGGGGTTCTGCGACGCTCATGGCATCCAGCTTCGCATGAAACAGGCCACGGGGCGCAGGGAGTTGACATGCCGATTCACCGCCTCAGGCGCAGCCCGGGTGCCGATCGGGCCTCAGTGCGCGGTGAGCTGCCGCACCCGCTCCAGGAGGTGGGAGATCGCGGGCTCGCCCGCGGCGGCGTGGGCCTCGGAGGGGTTGAGTATCAGCAGGAGCAGCGTGACGAAGGCGAGCACCGGCAGGGCCAGGGCCCACCAGGGCAGCCGGGTCTCGACGCCACCCCGGGTCGCCTGGGGAGGCCGGGTGTGGGTAGTGGCCGACATGAGTGCCTCCGCTGGTCTTCGGGCGTCCCGGTCCGTGCTCCGCGGCCCGCCTGTCGCGGGCACATCTCGAAACTACGGAATCCGCGGGCCCCGACCCATCCGGAGGTCCACCCACTTGACCCTGACCCTCACCCCCTAGGGGATGGGGGGTTAACCCCACCATCGGCCGGGCGAGGCCGGCGTCACGGCGACGCGATCGTCGCGATGATGCCGATGATCACGAAAATCGCCAGGAAGGCACCGAAGACGATCAACATCTTCTTCTGGCCGTGCTGAGGGTTCGGGTCGAGGACTGGCATACGGCAAGTCTCGCATCCGTCGCCCGCACCGGGGCAGGCGGGCCACCGACCGGGGCAGACGGAGCACCGACTGCGCGGGCAGGCGGGCCACCGACCGGCGCGGGCAGGTGGCTGCCGGGGCAGCCCGCCACAGTCAGTGAGCAGCCGCCGGGGTCAGCGGGCCGCTTCCTCCTCCACCGTGCGGTCGCGTCCCGCCAGGAAACCCACCACGATCTGCGGCACCATCAGGGCGCTCATCAGCGCGATCGGCAGGCCCCAGCCCCCGCTGTGCTGGTACAGCACGCCCACCAGCAGCGGCCCCGGGATGGAGATCAGGTAACCGGTGCTCTGCGCGAAGGCGGAGAGCTGGGCGACACCCGCGCCGGTCCTGGCCCGCATCCCGACCATGGTCAGCGCGAGCGGGAAGGCGCAGTTGGAGACGCCGAGCAGCAGGGCCCAGGCCCAGGCGCCGCCGGCCGGGGCGAAGTACAGGCCGGCGTATCCGGCGAGCCCGCACACACCCAGTACCAGCACGATCGGGCCCTGATGGGGCAGGCGGGTCGCCACGCGCGGGATGACGAAGGCGAGCGGCACGCCCATCACCATGATGACGGCGAGCAGCAGCCCCGCGGTGCCGGCGGAGACGCCCGCGTCCCGGAAGATCTGTGCCATCCAGCCCATCGTGATGTAGGCGGCGGTGGCCTGGAGGCCGAAGAAGACGGCGAGCGCCCAGGCCGTCCGGCTGCGGGTGATCCGCAGCGGCGGCTGCTCGGCGGGCCGCTCCGCCGGCCGGTCGGTACGCGCGGTCGCCGCCCGGGCGGACTCCGCGGTGGCCTCGTCGGCGCCGTCCCCGTCGGCGACGTCCCGGGCGGGCGACGGCGTGGACGGTGCCTTCCGGTCCCGTACGAACGGGATCCAGGGCAGAACGGCCGCCGCCCCCACCGCGGCCCACACCGCGAGGCCGGGCTGCCAGTGCCCGCCCAGCGCGTTCGTCACGGGCACGGTCGCCGCGGCGGCGATCGAGGTGCCGAAGGCGAGCGCCATCGAGTACAGGCCGGTCATGGAACCGACCCGGTCGGGGAAGTAGCGCTTGACGATGACCGGCATCAGGACGTTGCTGACCGCGATACCCATCAGCGCGAGGGCGGTGGCGGCCAGGAAGCCCGCCGTACCGCCCGCGTACGGGCGTATGAGCAGGCCCGCGGTGATGGCGACCATGCCCGCGCAGACCACCGCACCGGGTCCGAAGCGGCGGGCCAGCCGCGGGGCGGTGACCCCGAAGACGGCGAAGCAGAGCGGGGGCACGGACGTGAGCAGCCCGGCCACGCTGCCGCTCATGCCGAGCCCGTCGCGGACCTCTTCCAGGAGCGCGCCCAGGCTCGTGATGGCGGGGCGCAGGTTGAACGCGGCCAGGACGATGCCGAGGAGGAGCAGGCGGGTCGTCCACGTCGTCCACGCGCGCGTGCCGGGCGTTGCGGGCGCGCTGCCGGGCACCCGGGCACCGGGCGCGGCCGGCTCGCCGGGGGTCGCGGACTCCGGGGATCCGGTCCGGGTGTCCGTCCGGGTGTCCGTCCGGGTGTCCGTACGAGTCTCCGTCCGGGTTTCGTCACTAGCCATGAGATCCATCATAGAATCATGGGATGATTGATTGTCCACTCGCGTGCGAAGGTGAGCCATGCCCCTGAGTCACCCGCGTCGTTCGGCGCTGTCCGAGCAGGTCATCGCGGCGCTGCGCCAGCAGATCGCCTCGGGTGAGTGGCCGGTCGGCTCCCGCATCCCGACCGAGCCCGAGCTGGTCGAGCAGCTCGGTGTCGCCCGGAACACGGTCCGCGAGGCGGTTCGCGCGCTGGCCCACAACGGCCTGCTGGACATCCGCCAGGGTTCCGGTACGTACGTCGTGGCCACCAGCGAGCTGGCGGGCGTGATGCAGCGCCGCTTCGCCGACGCCGACCCCCGGCACATCGCCGAGCTGCGTTCGACCCTGGAGTCCGCCGCCGCCCGGCTCGCCGCCGAGCGGCGCACGGAGAGGGACCTCAAGCAGCTCGACGCGCTGCTGGTACGCCGCGAGGAGGCCTGGGAGTCGGGCGACACGGAGACGTTCGTGACGGCGGACGCGACCTTTCACCTGGCCGTCGTGGCCGCCTCGCACAACGACGTGATGACCGCGATGTACGCGGACCTGGGCGAGGTGATGCGGGACTGGTTGCGCGTGGACGTCGGCAGCGTGCTGACGCCGGAGACGCACATGGACCACACGCGGCTGGTCGACGCGATCCGCGCGGGGGACGCCGTGACGGCCGCGGAGGAGGCGGCCGGCTATCCGTTCCAGTGCCGCCCGGGCAGGCTCAGCGCGCCCGCTGGTGGCTGACCCACGCCGCCTGGACGTCCTTCCAGCAGCGTCCGTCCAGCCGTACGGTCTGCGCGGGCCCGGCCACGACCGCCGGACCGTCGCCGTCTAGGTCCCACCAGCGGGCGCACTCGACGTGCAGACGCACGTGGTCGGTCTCGGGATACGGGTTGTGGCAGTAGGCGGTCACGTCGGACGCGTCGACGCGCACCCTGCACTCGGCGCCGAAGAGCCCTCCCGACGCGGCGCCCGCGGCGGGCACGCGCGCGTGGGACATCGCTTCGTTCGGCAGGATCAGCACGCACGCGAGGGCGACGGTCGCCGAGGCCAGGCGGGGAAACGGACGCACAAGGGACCTCCTCGGCCGTACTGGGGAGGAAAGCGCGTGGTGGAGACGTACTTCAGCGTGCGCCGCCGGTCGCCCCGCCGCCCGGCCGGCTGGGCCGAACGGGTGACACGCCAAGGGCCCGCGCCCGTGCGGGACGCGGGCCCCGAGAAGGCCGGCGGTCAGGCGCCGACGGCGTGCAGACCACCGTCGACGTGGACGATCTCGCCCGTGGTCTTCGGGAACCAGTCGCTCAGCAGCGCGACGACACCGCGGCCGGCGGGCTCCGGGTCCTTCAGGTCCCACTCCAGCGGGGCGCGGTTGTCCCACACGGAGGCCAGCTCGGCGAAGCCCGGGATGGACTTGGCGGCCATCGAGCCGATCGGGCCCGCGGAGACGAGGTTGCAGCGGATGTTCTGCTTGCCCAGGTCACGCGCCATGTAGCGGCTGGTGGCCTCCAGGGCGGCCTTGGCCGGGCCCATCCAGTCGTACTGCGGCCAGGCGTACTGGGCGTCGAAGGTGAGGCCGACGACCGAGCCGCCGTTCTGCATCAGCGGCAGGCAGGCCATGGTCAGCGACTTCAGGGAGTACGCCGAGACGTGCATGGCGGTGGCGACCGACTCGAAAGGCGTGTTCAGGAAGTTGCCGCCGAGCGCGTCCTGCGGCGCGAAGCCGATGGAGTGCACGACGCCGTCGAGGCCGCCCAGCTCCTCGCCGACGATGTCGGCCAGGCGCCCGAGGTGCTCGTCGTTGGTGACGTCCAGCTCGATGACCTTGGTGGGCTTGGGCAGCTTCTTGGCGATGCGCTCGGTCAGCGTGGGCCGCGGGAACGCGGTCAGGATGATCTCGGCGCCCTGCTCCTGGGCCAGCTTGGCGGTGTGGAAGGCGATGGACGACTCCATCAGCACACCGGTGATCAGGACGCGCTTGCCCTCGAGGATTCCGCTCATGGTGATCAGTGACCCATTCCCAGTCCGCCGTCAACGGGAATGACGGCTCCAGTGATGTACGAGGCGTCGTCCGAGGCGAGGAACCGCACCGTCGCGGCGATCTCCTCGGGCTGCGCGTACCGGCCCAGCGGCACCTGCGACACGATGTTCGACCGCTGCTCGTCGGTGAGCGCCTTGGTCATGTCCGTGTCGACGAAGCCCGGCGCGACGACGTTGAAGGTGAGGTTGCGCGAGCCCAGCTCACGGGCGAGGGAGCGCGCGAACCCGACCAGGGCGGCCTTGGACGCGGCGTAGTTCGCCTGCCCAGCGGAGCCGAGCAGCCCGACCACCGACGAGATGAGGACGACGCGGCCCTTCTTGGCGCGCAGCATGCCACGGTTGGCGCGCTTGACGACGCGGAAGGTGCCGGTGAGGTTGGTGTCGACGACGGAGGTGAAGTCCTCCTCCGACATGCGCATCAGGAGCTGGTCCTTGGTCACGCCGGCGTTGGCGACCAGGACCTCGACGGGGCCGTGCGCTTCCTCGACCTCCTTGTAGGCCTGCTCCACCTGCTCGCTGTCGGTGATGTCGCACTTGACGGCGAGGCAGCCCAAGTCGGTCAGGGCCGTCGGCGGCTCACCCGAGCGGTACGTGATCGCGACCTTGTCACCGGCGTCGGCGAAAGCGCGGGCGATGGCGAGGCCGATGCCCCGGTTGCCTCCGGTGACGAGAACCGAGCGGCTCAACGGATCACCCTTTCGATAGCGGTCTTGTACCCGCCCGAACACCCGGTTGACAGGCGGCGATGACAGGCGGCTTCCTCGAAAACCTATCGGTCCCCGCCCGTCCGCAGAGACTCGGGCACCCACAGTGGCTTACGGGACTGACTGTCGGGTCCCTACAGAAAGAGCCCGGCCGCGAGAGCCCGCTCGCGGCCCGAAAGGTGTGGTCCCCGTCCGGCCCGACGCGACATGATGCGGCGCAGCCCCCGGTGTCGCGGCAGACGACCGGTCACGTCGACAGAAAGAGACGCAGGTGCCTCATAGCATCGACGAAGCCTTCACGGCACTGCCCCTACGCGCCCTCGCCGACGCCGCCCTGGCCCGGGCGCGTGCGCTCGGTGCCGAGCACGCGGACTTCCGGCTGGAGCGGGTGCGAGGCGCCTCCTGGCGCCTCAGGGACGCCAAGCCCGCCGGGTCCTCGGACACCACCGGCCTCGGGTACGCGGTACGCGTGGTGCACGGCGGTACGTGGGGCTTCGCGTCCGGTGTGGACCTCACCATGGACGCCGCCGCCAAGGTGGCCTCACAGGCGGTGGCGATGGCGAAGCTGTCCGCGCGGGTGATCGCGGCGGCGGGGTCCGACGAGCGCGTGGAGCTGGCCGACGAGCCCGTGCACGCCGACCGGACGTGGATCTCGTCGTACGAGATCGATCCCTTCACCGTGCCGGACGCGGAGAAGTCGGCCCTGCTGGCCGACTGGAGCGCTCGGCTGCTGGCGGCCGACGGCGTCGACCACGTGGACGCCTCGCTGCTCACCGTGCACGAGAACAAGTTCTACGCCGACACGGCCGGGACCGTGACCACGCAGCAGCGGGTGCGGCTGCATCCGGTGCTCACCGCCGTTTCGGTGGACGACTCCAGCGGCGAGTTCGACTCCATGCGCACCCTCGCGCCGCCCGCCGGGCGCGGCTGGGAGTACCTGACGGGCACCGGCTGGGACTGGGACGCGGAGCTGGCCGCGATTCCCGGGCTGCTGGCCGAGAAGATGCGGGCGCCGAGCGTCGAGGCGGGCCTGTACGACCTCGTCGTGGACCCGTCGAACCTGTGGCTGACCATCCACGAGTCGATCGGGCACGCCACCGAGCTGGACCGCGCCCTCGGCTACGAGGCCGCCTACGCCGGCACCTCCTTCGCCACCTTCGACCAGCTCGGCAAGCTGCGCTACGGCTCCGAGCTGATGAACGTCACCGGCGACCGCACCGCCGAGCACGGGCTGGCGACCATCGGGTACGACGACGAGGGTGTCGAGGGCCAGTCCTGGGACCTGGTGAAGGACGGCACGCTCGTGGGCTACCAGCTCGACCGGCGCATCGCGCGGCTCACCGGGTTCGAGCGGTCCAACGGCTGCGCCTACGCCGACTCCCCCGCGCACGTGCCGGTGCAGCGCATGGCCAACGTGTCGCTGCGACCGGATCCCGGCGGGCTGTCCACCGAGGACCTGATCGGGGGCGTGGAGCGCGGGATCTACGTCGTCGGGGACCGGTCCTGGTCCATCGACATGCAGCGCTACAACTTCCAGTTCACCGGGCAGCGGTTCTTCCGGATCGAGAACGGGCGGCTCGCCGGTCAGCTACGGGACGTCGCCTACCAGGCGACGACCACCGACTTCTGGGGGTCCATGGCGGCCGTCGGCGGCCCCCAGACGTACGTCCTGGGCGGCGCCTTCAACTGCGGCAAGGCCCAGCCGGGCCAGGTCGCGGCCGTCTCGCACGGCTGCCCGTCCGCCCTCTTCAGGGGAGTCAACATTCTGAACACCACGCAGGAGGCCGGCCGATGAGCGCGCGTACGAGCAGGCCGCACGAGATCGTCGAGCGGGCACTGGAGCTGTCCCGGGCCGACGGTTGTGTGGTCATCGCCGACGAGGAGTCCACCGCCAACCTGCGCTGGGCGGGCAACGCGCTCACCACCAACGGCGTCACGCGCGGGCGCACACTCACCGTCGTGGCCACCGTGGACGGGCGGGAGGGCACGGCGTCCGGGGTCGTGTCGCGTTCGGCGGTGACCGTGGACGAGCTGGAGCCCCTGGTCCGCGCCGCGGAGGCCGCCGCGCGCGGCGCCGGACCGGCCGAGGACGCGCAGCCGCTGGTCACCGGCGTACCGGCCGCGCCGGACTACACCGACGCGCCCGCGGAGACCTCGTCCGAGGTGTTCGCCGACTTCGCGCCGGCCCTCGGGGAGGCGTTCGCACGCGCGCGGGCGGGCGGGCGGGAACTGTACGGCTTCGCCAACCACGAGCTGACGTCGACGTACATGGGTACGTCCACGGGGCTGCGGCTGCGGCACGACCAGCCGAGCGGGACGGTGGAGCTGAACGCCAAGTCACCGGACCGCACCCGGTCGGCGTGGGCGGGGCGCGCCACGCGGGACTTCAAGGACGTCGATCCGGCGGCGCTCGACGCCGAGCTGGCCGTACGGCTGGGCTGGGCCGAGCGGCGGGTGGAGCTGCCCGCGGGCCGGTACGAGACGCTGCTGCCGCCGACCGCGGTCGCGGACCTGCTGATCTACCAGTTGTGGTCGGCCTCGGGGCGGGACGCGGCCGAGGGGCGCACGGTGTTCTCCAAGCCGGGCGGCGGCACGCGCGTCGGCGAGCGGCTCGGCGAGCTGCCGCTGACCCTGCGCGGCGATCCGCACGAGCCGGGTCTTCAGTGCGCGCCCTTCGTGGTCGCGCACTCCTCGGGCGGTGACCAGTCGGTGTTCGACAACGGGCTGCCGGTCGGGGCCACCGACTGGATCCGTGCGGGCGAGCTGAACCGGCTGACGACCACCCGGCACAGCGCCGGGCTCACGGGACTGCCGGTGGCACCGGCGATCGGCAACCTGATCCTGGACGGCGGCACCGACCGCTCCCTGGAGGAGATGGTCGCGTCCACCGGGCGCGGGCTGCTGCTGACCTGTCTCTGGTACATCCGCGAGGTCGATCCGGCGACGCTGCTGCTGACCGGGCTGACCCGGGACGGTGTCTACCTCGTCGAGAACGGCGAGGTCGTCGGCGAGGTGAACAACTTCCGGTTCAACGAGTCACCGGTGAGTCTGCTGGGGCGGGCCACGGAGGCCGGGCGCACGGAGAAGACGCTGCCCAGGGAATGGGGCGACTGGTTCACCAGGGCGGCGATGCCCGCGCTGCGGGTCCCCGATTTCAAGATGAGCTCTGTCAGCCAGGGCGTATAACCTCGTAGTCGGCTGTCACCCGACTGCCCGAAGATCATGAGTACGTAGGAGACACGAGAACCGTGACGGACATCGTCGACGAGCTGCAGTGGCGCGGGCTGTTCGCCCAGTCCACCGACGAGGACGCTTTGCGCAAGGCTCTCGCGGACGGTCCCGTCACGTTCTATTGCGGTTTCGACCCGACCGCGCCGTCCCTGCACGTCGGGCACCTGGTGCAGGTGCTCACCGTGCGCCGGCTCCAGCAGGCCGGTCACCGGCCGCTGGCGCTGGTCGGCGGGGCCACGGGCCAGATCGGCGACCCGCGCCCGACCGCCGAGCGGACGCTGAACTCGCCGGAGACCGTCGCGGGCTGGGTCCAGCGGCTGCGCGGCCAGATCGAGCCGTTCCTGTCCTTCGAGGGTGAGAACGCGGCCGTGCTGGTCAACAACCTCGACTGGACCGAGGGGCTCTCCGCGATCGAGTTCCTGCGGGACGTCGGCAAGCACTTCCGGGTCAACAAGATGCTGACCAAGGACTCCGTCGCCCGGCGGTTGGAGTCCTCCGAAGGCATCAGCTACACGGAGTTCAGCTACCAGTTGCTGCAGGCCATGGACTTCCTCCAGCTCTACCGGAGGTACGGCTGCACGCTCCAGGGCGGTGGCAGCGACCAGTGGGGCAACCTCACGGCCGGCCTGGACCTGCTGCACCGGCTGGAGCCGGACGCCACCGTGCACGCCTACGCGACGCCGCTGATGACGAAGGCGGACGGCACCAAGTTCGGCAAGACCGAGGGCGGCGCCGTCTGGCTGGACCCGGAGATGACCACGCCGTACGCGTTCTACCAGTTCTGGCTGAACGCGGACGACCGGGACATCTCCAAGTACCTGCGCATCCTGTCCTTCCGGTCCCGCGAGGAGCTGGAGGAGCTGGAGCGGCAGACCGAGGAGCGTCCGCAGGCCCGGGCCGCCCAGCGCGCGCTGGCCGAGGAGCTGACGACGCTGGTGCACGGCGCCGATCAGACGGCCGCCGTGATCGCCGCGTCCAAGGCCCTCTTCGGCCAGGGTGACCTGACGGAGCTGGACGACCGGACGCTGGCCGCGGCCCTCTCCGAGCTGCCGCACGTCAAGGTCGCCGGGCTGGGCCCGGTCGTGGACCTGTTCGCCGAGGTCGGCCTGGTCGCCAGCAAGTCGGCCGCGCGCCGCACGGTCAGGGAGGGCGGCGCCTACGTGAACAACGCCAAGGTGACCGGCGAGGACGCGGTCCCCGCCGAGACCGACCTGCTGCACGGGCGCTGGCTGGTGCTGCGCCGCGGCAAGAAGAACCTGGCCGCGGTGGAGGTCACCGGCGCCTGAGCGCGCGTACGAGGGGTGGTCCCCGGTGCCTCACGGCCACCGGGGACCGCCCCTTCGCCGTGCGGGTCCGGGAGGGCGGTCAGGCCCGCTCGCGCATCTTCCTCTTACCGCGCACCGACATGTAGATCGCGTCACCGACGGCGACGATGATGACCGCGGCCACCAACTGGAACAGGTGCCGCCACCAGTCGATGCCGGAGGTCGACTCGACTCCGACGCCGCGCGCGACGGCGTTGCCCGCGATGGCGCCGAGTATGCCGAAGATGGTGGTCAGCCACAGGGGACTGTGCTGCTTGCCGGGAATGATCGCCTTGGCGATCAGACCGAGCACGAATCCGACGATGATCGCCCACAACCAGCCCATGACTGCCTCCTCGTACGGCTCCACGCGAGCATTACCGCAAGTGTTCGGCCGTACCGCGTACGGCGCATGCCGGGTACGGCCTAACGAGGTACCCGACTACGCGGTGCGGCGCACGCCGTGCGCGCGGCCCGGGGGTGCCCCGGTCTCGTAGCAGGCGCAGGTGCGGCGTAACGTGGAGAGTTGTCCGGGACCGGAGTCCCCGAGCGGCCGCGGACGAAAGCGGGGCGGGGACAGTCCGATGCGGGCGGATGGTGGAACGAGATGCGGAAGCAGAGTACCGGCGGCAACGTCGAGGTGTTCCGGATCACCGGGGCCCGGACGGGTCTCCAGGAGGATGTGCGCGGGCGCCAGCGCCGGTACATCATCTCGATGTCGGTCCGTACGGTGTCGGTGGTCCTCGCGGCCTGCCTGTGGAACGTGGAACGGCACGTCGCGATCGTGGCCCTGGTCCTCGGTGCGGTCCTGCCGTACATCGCGGTGGTGATCGCCAACGCCGGGCGGGAGAACGCGCCGTCGTTGCCGTCGACGTTCGTCACGACGCCGACTCCGCCGATGATCATGCCGCCGCGGGCCGACGACGGGTCCGCGGAATCCGTCCCGGACGATGTCGTGTCCGGCCCGGCGCCGGGTGGGGCGGGCGAGCCGCGCGGCAGATCGTGACCGCGGACGCCCCGCCGGAGCGGGCGTCGATTCCGCGCCAGGCCTGAGAAATCCTCAGATCAATCATGTTGTTCCGGTGCCGGGCCGCGGGTGACCCGTGACATACTTCGTACGCGCTCCGCATCCCCCGTCGGAGCGACGGACCGACGCCGGGCAGCTCCCCCCGTGGCTGCTCGGCGTCGCCTTGTTTGTGGACCTGTGAGACGAACCTGTGAGTGACGAGACCACCCCGATCTGCTCCGCCAAGGGCTGCCGTACCGCCGCCGTGTGGGTGCTGGCGTGGAACAACCCGAAGATCCACACGCCGGAGCGCCGCAAGACGTGGATCGCGTGCGAGGAGCACCGGGAGCACCTGTCCCAGTTCCTCGGCGTACGGGGTTTCCTCAAGGACGTGGTCCCGCTGGCGGACTGGGAGTCCGCCGGCAACGCCTAGGCCGCCCGGGCCCGGCCGGCCGTGGCGGCCGGGGCCTGTCGGCGGCTAGGCCCGTCGGCCCTAGCCGCCGATCGCCGACATCGGCCGGTCCGGCTGGACGAAGGCCGGGTCGTCGAGGCCGGCGCCGGCCTTCTTGCCCCACATGGCCAGCCGCCAGATGCGCGCGATCTCCTCGTCGGGGGCGTCGGAGCGCAGGGCGGCGCGCAGGTCGGTCTCCTCGCGGGCGAACAGGCAGGTGCGCACCTGACCGTCGGCGGTCAGGCGGGTGCGGTCGCAGGCCGAGCAGAACGGGCGGGTGACGGAGGCGATGACGCCGACGCGGTGCGGGCCGCCGTCCACGAGCCAGCGCTCGGCGGGGGCCGAGCCGCGCTCCTCGGAGCCCTCGGCGGTCAGCTCGAAGCGGGTGCGCAGGGAGGCCAGGATGTCACCGGCGGTGACCATGCCCTCGCGCTTCCAGCCGTGCTGGGCGTCCAGCGGCATCTGCTCGATGAAGCGAAGCTCGTAGTCGTGCTCGACGGCCCAGGCCAGGAGGTCGGGTGCCTCGTCGTCGTTGAGCTCCGGCATCAGGACGGAGTTGACCTTCACCGGGGTCAGTCCGGCCTCGCGGGCGGCCTCCAGGCCTTCCAGGACGTCCTTGTGGCGGTCCCGGCGGGTGAGGGTCTTGAACACGTCCGGGCGGAGGGTGTCCAGCGAGACGTTGACCCGGTCCAGGCCCGCGGCCTTCAGGGCCGGTGCCGTGCGCCTGAGGCCGATGCCGTTGGTCGTGAGGGACATCTGGGGGCGCGGCTCCAGGGCGGCGACGCGCTCGACGATGCCGGCCAGGCCGGGGCGCAGCAGGGGCTCGCCGCCGGTGAAGCGGACCTCCTCGATGCCGAGCGAGGTGACGGCGATGCCGATGAGGCGGACGATCTCGTCGTCCGTGAGCAGGTCGGGCTTGGCTAGCCACTGGAGACCCTCTTCGGGCATGCAGTAGGTGCAGCGCAGGTTGCAACGGTCGGTGAGCGAGACCCTCAGGTCGGTGGCCACTCGGCCGTAGGTGTCGATGAGCACGTGGGCCCCCTCCCTCGACGCGGATCGGTGGAGCACTTCTCTCCTCCGACACCTGCGAGCCTACGTGACCGGACCGACATCGACAGCGGCCCGATCCCACGACGGGCGACGCGGCCGCGTCGTAGGGATCTACGAGCGGCCGCGTCGCGGGGGCCTCAGCGGGTGGCCCCGGTATGGTCCGGCGCGTGGCTCAGTGCGCTCCGGTGCCGGTCAGGGACCGGACCTCCAGTTCCGCGTACTTCTTCACGTTGGGCTCCTCCTTCGACAGGACCGTGCCGAGCCAGCCCATGAGGAAGCCGAACGGGATGGAGATGATGCCCGGGTTCTTCAGCGGGAACCAGGCGAAGTCGACGTCCGGGAACATCGCCTTCGGGTCGCCGGAGACCACCGGCGAGAACAGCACGAGGCCGACGGCGACGATCAGGCCGCCGTAGATCGACCACAGGGCGCCCTGGGTGGTGAACCGCTTCCAGAAGAGGCTGTACAGGATGGTCGGGAGGTTGGCGGACGCGGCGACCGCGAAGGCCAGGGCGACCAGGCCCGCCACGTTCAGGTCCCGGGCGAGGGCACCGAGCGCGATGGAGACGATGCCGATGAGGACGGTCGCCCAGCGGGCCGCCCGCATCTCCTCCTTCTCGGTGGCCTTGCCCTTGCGGATGACGTTGGCGTAGATGTCGTGCGCGAAGGACGAGGACGAGGCGAGGGTGAGGCCGGCGACCACGGCGAGGATGGTCGCGAAGGCCACCGCCGAGATCGTGGCGAGCAGGATCGCGCCCCAGGCCGAGTCGACGCCGCCCACGTGCAGGGCGAGCAGCGGTGCGGCCGTGTTGCCGGAGGGGTTGGACGCGATGATCTCTTTCTGCCCGACCAGCGCGGCGGCGCCGAAACCGAGCGCGATGGTCATCAGGTAGAAGGCGCCGATGATGCCGATCGCCCAGTTCACGGACTTACGGGCGGCCTTGGCGTTGGGCACCGTGTAGAAGCGGATCAGGATGTGCGGCAGGCCGGCCGTGCCGAGCACCAGGGCGATGCCCAGGGAGATGAAGTCGAGCTTGGTGGTGCCGCTGGCGCCGTACTGGAGGCCGGGCTCCAGGAAGGCGGCGCCCTTGCCGCTGTTCTCGGCCGCCGTGCCCAGCAGGTCGGAGATGTTGAAGTTGAACTTCAGCAGCACCAGGAAGGTGATCAGGATGGTGCCGCCGATCAGCAGCACGGCCTTGACCATCTGGACCCAGGTGGTGCCCTTCATGCCGCCGATGGAGACGTACACGATCATCAGGAGACCGACGAGGGCGACGATCAGGATCTTGCCCGCGTCGGAGGTGATGCCGAGCAGCAGCGAGACGAGGATGCCCGCGCCCGCCATCTGGGCCAGCAGGTAGAAGATCGACACGACGATCGTGGAGGTGCCGGCGGCCGTGCGCACGGGACGCTGGCGCATCCGGTACGCGAGGACGTCGCCCATCGTGTAGCGGCCGGAGTTCCGCAGCGGCTCGGCCACCAGCAGCAGGGCGACCAGCCAGGCGACCAGGAAGCCGATGGAGTAGAGGAAGCCGTCGTAGCCGAAGAGGGCGATGGCGCCGGCGATGCCGAGGAAGGACGCGGCCGACATGTAGTCGCCGGAGACGGCGAGTCCGTTCTGGAAGGCGCTGAACTGGCGGCCGCCCGCGTAGAAGTCGGCGGCGTCCTTGGTCTGGCGGCCCGCCCAGACGGTGATGCCGAGCGTCGCGAGGACGAAGAGGGCGAAGAGCGTGATGATCAGCGGGCGGTGCTCGCTGGCCTCGTTGGCGGCGAGCTCGGCGGCGAGAACAGTCTGTGCGGGGCTCATGCGCCGCCCTCCATCCGGGACTTGATGGCCTCCGCCTTGGGGTCGAGCTTCGCGGCGGCGTACCGCGAGTACCACCAGGCGATGAGGAACGTGGTGACGAACTGGGCGATGCCGAAGACGAAGGCGACGTTGATGTTGCCGAACAGCTTGGTGCCCATGAAGCCGCCGGCGTAGTTCGACAGCAGCACGTACAGCAGGTACCAGGACACGAAGGCGATCGTCAGCGGGAAGGCGAAGGAGCGGAAGGAGCGGCGCAGTTCGGCGAACTCAGCGCTCTGCTGCACTTCGGAGAACTCCTCGGCGGACGGAAGTGGGCGTTCCTCTTTCGAGGGGGGCGGTGCGTCGGTGGCCACGGAGTCTCCTCGTACTACGGACATGACGGCTTGGACCTCGGTGTTCTCACAGGGGGCTGATCGGGCTCGGGCTCCCTGTCCAACGACACGGCGCCTCGCGGGCACCGGTTCAACTCCCGGGGCACTTTCCGAAGTCACCCGTGGCGGGTCATTGCTGGCCAGGGAGTGCGGGGGATAGCTTCGCCCTGCACCACTCCGTCATGTACCTGCCCGACCACCACCTGTGAGTCGGGCAGATCTCGGTTCCGGATGATGTGGAGACCCCATGGATCATCTGCACGCGCCGCGTTCGTCGCGGTCCCCGCGCTCCAGACGGCGGCTCGCCCTCGCCGTACCCGTCGTCCTGTCGCTGACCGCGTCGCTGGGCTTCCTGCCGGCGGCCGCCTCGGCCGCCCCTCGCGCGGACTCCGCCCAGGAAGCGGCACGGGCCGGCGGGGCCGCGGACGCGCCCCGCCTGGCCTACGTCGTCAACACGAGGACGGACCACCGCACGATCGCGTCGGTGCAGCGGGCGATAGCCGAGGCCGGCGGCAGTGTCGTCACCACGTACCGGAAGATCGGCGTGATCGTCGTCCACTCGTCGAACCCGGAGTTCGGTGAGCGGATACGCGAGGCGCGCGGGGTGCGATCGGCGGGCGCGACCCGTACCGCGCCGCTGACCGCCGCCGGCACGACGGACCAGGGCGCCGCCGAGATGCTCTCCGCCGAGCAGGCCGCGCGGACCGCGAAGGCGTCCGAGGCGGCGGGGGCCGGCGAACCGCTGGAAGCGGACCAGTGGGACCTGCGCGCGATCGGCGCCGACCGGGCCGCGGAGATCAATCCGGGCAGCTCCCGGGTCACCGTCGCCGTGATCGACACCGGCGTCGACGACACCCACCCCGACCTCGCCCCGAACTTCTCCGCCTCGCAGTCCGCCAACTGCGTCGGCGGCAAGGCGGACACCAGCGAGGGCGCCTGGCGGCCGTACACCGCCGACGACTACCACGGCACCCACGTGGCCGGGGAGATAGCCGCCGCCCGCAACGGCATCGGCGTCGCGGGCGTCGCGCCGGGCGTGAAGGTGTCGAGCATCAAGGTGAGCGACCCGGACAACGGGCTCTTCTACCCGGAGAACGTCGTGTGCGCGTTCATGTTCGCCGCCGACCACGGCGTGGAGATCACGAACAACAGCTACTACGTGGACCCCTGGCTGTACAACTGCATGGACGACCCGGACCAGCGCGCGATCGTCGACGCGGTCAACCGGGCCCAGTTGTACGCCCAGCGCAAGGGCACCCTGCACCTCGCCTCCGCCGGCAACTCCAACCACGACCTGGACTCCGACGCGATCGTCGACGACTCCAGCCCCGACGACTCCACGCCGGTGACGCGGACCATCGACCCGCACGAGTGCTTCGACGTGCCGACCCAGCTACCGGGCATCGTCACCGTCAGCGCCACGGGCGTCGACGAGGAGAAGTCCTACTACTCCTCGTACGGCAAGGGTGTGGTCGACGTCGCGGCGCCGGGCGGCGACGGGCGCTACCAGATCCCGGACACGCCGTCGAAGAACGGCCGCATCCTGTCGACCATGCCGAACAACGAGTACGCCTGGCTCCAGGGCACCTCGATGGCCTCGCCGCACGCCGCGGGCGTCGCCGCGCTGCTGAAGTCGAAGTACCGGCACGCCTCCCCGGCGATGCTCCAGGCACTGCTGAAGGCCCAGGCGGACAACCCGGGTTGCCCCGCCTCCTACGACCAGGACGGCGACGGGGCGCAGGACGCCACGTGCGAGGGCGGCGAGCGGAACAACGGCTTCTACGGCTTCGGCGTCGTCAACGCCCTGCGCGCGGTGAAGTGACCGGCACGTCCGGCTCCGGACGCCGCTCCTCCTTTCCCGAAGCCCTCGGACCGCTCGAACCACTCGAACCACTCCGACCACTCACCGCTGGAACCGCTGGAACCACTGGAACCACTGGAACCGCTGGAACCACTCGGTCCACTCACCGCTGGAACCACTCGAACCAACTGGAGACATCGCACATGACAGCGCCCCACCCGCGTCACCGTCGTGCCCTGGCGATCCCGGCCGGCATGGCCGTGGCAGCGTCCCTCGCCTTCCTGCCGGGCGTCCCGGCCTCCGCCGCGGAGGCCTCGGGGGCCGCTCAGGCCGCCCCCGCCGTCTCGGCCGACTCGGCGTCCTCGCTCAGCTACGTCGTCAACGTCCGCCCCGGGCACCGCCCTTCGGCGCACGTGAAGCGGGCGATAGCCAAGGCGGGCGGCGCGATCGTGACGTCGTACGACCGGATCGGCGTGATCGTCGTCCACTCCTCGGACCCGGACTTCGCCAAGAACGTCCGCAAGGTGCACGGCGTGCAGTCGGCCGGTGCCACCCGCACCGCGCCGCTGCCCTCGGCCGCCACGACCGACACCGGCGCGCCGAAGGTGCTCAGCAGCCGGGAGATCGCCGCCGCCCAGGCGGCCGAGGGGCAGGACCCGCTGCAGCCCCTCCAGTGGGACCTGCCCGCCATCAAGGCGGACCAGGCGCACGAGAAGTCGCTGGGCAGCAGCAAGGTCACGGTCGCGGTCATCGACACCGGTGTGGACGACACCCACCCGGACATCGCCCCGAACTTCGACCGGGACGCCTCCGTCAACTGCGTCTCGGGCAAGCCGGACACCACCGACGGCGCCTGGCGGCCGAGCGCGGCGGAGAGCCCGCACGGCACGCACGTGGCCGGGGAGATCGCCGCCGCCAAGAACGGCGTCGGCATGACCGGCGTGGCGCCCGGGGTGAAGGTCGCCGGCATCAAGGTGTCCAACCCCGACGGCTTCTTCTACACCGAGGCCGTGGTCTGCAGCTTCATGTGGGCGGCCGAGCACGGCGTCGACGTGACCAACAACAGCTATTACACCGATCCCTGGTACTTCAACTGCAAGGACGACCCGGACCAGAAGGCGCTCCTGGAGGCGGTCACCCGGGCCTCGCGGTACGCGGAGCGCAAGGGCGCGGTCAACGTCGCCGCGGCAGGCAACGAGAACTACGACCTGGCGGCCGACGAGATCACCGACCCGGTCTCCCCGAACGACTCCACGCCCTCGGACCGGGTGATCGACCCGTCCGAGTGCCTCGACATCCCGACCCAGTTGCCGGGTGTCGTGACGGTCGCGTCGACCGGCGCCAAGGACCTCAAGTCGTCCTTCTCCAACCACGGACTCGGCGTCATCGACATCGCCGCGCCCGGCGGCGACTCGACGGCCTACCAGAAGCCGGAGCCGCCCGCGACCAGCGGACTGATCCTGGGCACGCTGCCCGGTGGCAAGTGGGGCTACATGGCCGGTACGTCGATGGCGTCGCCGCACGTCGCGGGCGTCGCCGCCCTGATCAAGTCGACGCACCCGTACGCCTCCCCGGCCATGGTCAAGGCCCTGCTGTACGCCCAGGCCGACGCCACGCCGTGCACCAAGCCGTACGACATCGACGGCGACGGCAAGGTCGACGCGGTGTGCGAGGGCTCGAAGAACCGCAACGGCTTCTACGGCTGGGGCATGGCCGACGCGCTGGACGCGGTGACCTGGTAACCGCGGTCCCGGTGAACGCCGGCACTCACAAGCGCGCGTGAAGCGGGCCGGGAGCGACCTCCCGGCCCGCTTCCGCTTGCCGCCCGCGGCGGGACCCGCCACGCACGCGTACGGCACCCGCCCCGGACGCCGGAACCGGTCCGGCCGCGGTGGCGGCCGGCCCCTGCCGGGAGCACGCCGGGCGCGGCACGGCGCGGTGGTCGTGACGCGTTCCTCATCCTCCCTGGGGCCTTCCCGAACCGTACGGCGGCCGAGAACGTCCTCATGTGCGGAATGCCGGACCGCCAGTCGTTCTCCGGAACTTGCCCGGACCTGGGGAGCTGGTGAAGATCTCGAGGTGACCTTGACAAGACCCCCGTCCCGGGCCGCCGACACCGGACGGCACCCGCGGCCCGCCGGTACCGGCCGGACCGTGGCCGTGCTCGTGCTGGTGGTGCTGGCCGCGCTGATACCCCTCCTCGGCCCGTCCCCCGCCCTGCACGGCACCGGGGAGGCCGAGGCACCCGGCACCGGCGGCATAGCGTTGCTGCGTGCGGTGCTTTTCGCGGCGCTGAGCGTTCCGGTCGGCGAGCTCTTCGTGAACCGGCTGGCCCGGTCGCTCCCCGGCGCTCCCCCGGACCGGCCCCGCGACTGGTCGCCGTACGCGGCCGCCGCCGGTTTCGTCGCCGCGCTGGGTCTGGCGTCGGTCGTGGCCACGGGCAATCTGGTGCCGGACAGCGTCGCCGACATCGACGTCGGCGGCCTCTACGAATCCCGTGACGGCAAGCTCGCGCTCCTGGAGGTCAACGGCTTCCTCGCGGCCGGCCTGTGCGCCACCTCGCGCCGGCCGGGCCTCCAGATCCTGCCGCTGGGCGCCGTGATCGTCGCGGAGGCGCTGCGCGCGCACCCCACGACCGAGTACAGCCCGCTGATCGGCTCCGGTCTGACCCTCGTCCATCTGACGTGCGCTTCGCTGTGGGTGGGCGGCCTCCTGTACGCGCTGCGGACCCTGCGTCGGTGGCGGGGCACCGAGGCGGGTCCGGCGCTGCTGGGCCTCTACGCGCGCGTGGCGGCCGTTCTGCTCGCCGCCGTCACGGCGACGGGGGTGTGCAGTTCGCTGCGCCGGATGCCGGCGGGCACGATCCTGGACCAGTTGACGGACACGGCGTACGGGCGGGTCCTGCTCGCCAAGGTGATCCTCGTGGCCGCGGTCGCCGCGCTCGCCCTGTGGGCCAGGGTCCGGCTGAGCCGCGCGGCCGACCCGCTGACCGCCTGCCCGCCCGCGCGCGCGGAGGTCGTCTCCCTGGGCGTGGTGGTCGCGGTCTCGGGCCTCCTGACGGCCCTTCCGGTACCGATCCGGTGGTGACCCCTCGACCCCGTCCGAGCCAGTCCGGCCGCGTCCGAGCCCACCCCACCGCGTCCGCCCGTGCTCGTCCGCGCCCGCCTGTGTTCCTCCGTATCCGTCCGCTTCCGTCCGCGTGGCACCGCTACGCCCCGGCGACGTCCAGCAGGGAACCCGTCGCGTAGGTGACCGCCATGGCCAGGGCGCCGCCGGCCGTGTTGCGCAGGACCGCCCGGCCCGGTGGGGCCGCGCCCAGGCGGGCGCTGCCCCACCCCGTGAGGACGAGCGCGCCCAGCACGCAGCAGACGGTGACCGTCAGCCGCAGGCCGGCCGGGGGCAGCACGATCGCCAGCAGCGGCAGCAACGCGCCGACGGTGAACGCCAGGAAACTGGCCCAGGCCGCGTGCCAGGGGTTGGCCAGCTCGTCGGGGTCGATGCCGAGCTCCACGCGCGCGTGGGCCCGCAGCGCGTCCCGCCGGGTGAGCTGCTCGGCCGCCTCCCTGGCGACGGCACGGCTCAGCCCTCGGTCCGCCAGGAGGCCGACCAGTTCCTCGAACTCGGCCTCCGGCTGCTCGCGCAGCTCCCGTTTCTCCACCGCGAGCGCGGCCTTCTCGGAGTCCCGCTGGGTGGAGACGGACACGTACTCCCCCGCCGCCATCGACAGCGAACCGGCGAGCAGCCCCGCCAGGCCGGCCGTCAGCAGGGCGGAGCGGTCGTCCGTCGCGCCGGCCACACCCACGACCAGCCCCGCGGTGGACACGATGCCGTCGTTGGCGCCCAGGACCGCCGCCCGCAGCCAGTTGAGCCGGGTGCCGAGGGCACCGCCGTGGGCCTCGTCGTGCGTGGGTTGCGTCACGTGGCGGAGGATGCCACCCGGGGAGCGGGATGCCCCGGACCGACGCACCGCCGCCCTCTCCTCACGCCTCACCGCCGCAATCCCGCCCCGCCGCGCGGAACTTGACGGCAGGACCGTTTCACCGGGCGTCACGGGGCACCTGCGGGTCCGCGGTGTCAGTCGCGACCCGTATCCTCATGGACCATGCTCGAAGACCAGACGACCGCAGCGCCGTCCGCCACGGCGTGGCCGACCGCGTATCCGCAGGGATACGCGGTCGTTGACGTGGAGACCACCGGCCTGGCCCGCGACGACCGCATCATCTCCGCGGCCGTCTACCGGCTGGACGCCCGCGGTGAGGTCGAGGACCACTGGTACACGCTGGTCAATCCGCAGCGGGACCCCGGCCCCGTGTGGATACACGGCCTGACGAGCGACGCGCTGCGGGGAGCGCCGCTCTTCCCGGACGTCGCCGAGGAGTTCGCGGCCCGGCTGGACGGGCGGGTGCTCGTCGCGCACAACGCCGTCTTCGACTGGCAGATGATCGCCCGCGAGTACGCGCGCGCGAAGCGCGAGGCGCCGGTGCGGCAACGGCTGTGCACCATCGCGCTCTCCAAGGAGCTGGGCCTGCCGCTGCCCAACCACAAGCTGGAGTCGCTGGCCGCCCACTTCGGCGTCGTACAGCAGCGTGCGCACCACGCGCTGGACGACGCGCGCGTGCTGGCGGAGGCGTTCCGGCCGAGCCTGCTCGCCGCGGCGGCGGGCGGCGTGCGGCTGCCGCTGCACGAGTGCCGGCCGCTGACCGAGTGGTCGGACCGGCCCGCGCCCCGGATCGGGCAGCAGGCGGGCTACGGCGGTTACCGGCAGACCAGTTGGCGCCCCTCCCGCAAAAGGCCCGCATGCCCCTATCCCAACCCCGGTCGGTACGAAGAGGGCAAACGACTCAAGCAGGGCATGCGGGTCGCCTTCTCGGGTGACACCTCCGTCGAGCGGGACCTGCTGGAGGACCGTGCGACCGACGCCGGACTGCATGTCGCCACCAGCCTCTCCCGGCTGACCAGCCTGCTGGTCACCAACGACCCGGACTCCGGCACGTCGAAGGTGGTCAAGGCCCGCCAGTACGGCACGCCGGTGGTGGACGAGGCCGCGTTCGGGCAACTGCTCGCGGATGTCGAGCCCGCGGACGGCTGAGCCGTGGGTGAGTCGAGGCGCGGGTGGGCCGAGACGTACGCGGGCTGAGCCGTACGTGAGCCTACGGACGGGTGATTCCGGGCGACTCGCCCGCCGCCCGCTCGCCCGCGCCGCGGTGACGGCTCACCCTGTGGCGCATGGCGACATGTGAAGTCTGCGGCAACAACTACGGAATGACCTTCGAGATCCACGCCCAGGGAGCGGTGCACGTCTTCGACTGCTTCTCCTGCGCGATCCACCGGATGGCCCCCATCTGCGAGCACTGCCGGGTGCAGATCATCGGCCAGGGCGTCGAGGTCGAGGGCCACTGGTACTGCGGCGCCCACTGCGCCCGTGCGGAGGGAAGGGCGGGGATCGTCGACAAGGTCTAGAACCAATGCCGGTGACTTAAGTTCTGTCCTGCCGAGTGATGGTGACGGTGTCCGGTGCGGGTGGTGTCCAGTTGGAGTGCTCGGCCCGTTTGAGCGGCCAGTTGGACATCTTGCGTTTGATCACTCGGGGGCAGGTGCGGTGGCGGCGTGGGGGCAGGAGGCGTTCGGCGATCTCAGCCAGGGTGCGGGCCAGTGCCCGGGCGAGTCGGCCGGGGGGAAAACGCCGCCTGGGCCGGGACCTGGCGGCGCACGATCCGCAGGGACCGGGTGAAGGACAGGCGGTCAGGGTCCAGACCCTCGCGCAGGGCGCTTTGGTGCATCAACTGCCGGACGGCGTGGTGCACCAAGAGGAAGCCGTAGATCTCCTGCTCCACACCCCACGGGTATTTCGAGCGCAGGATGAGCTTCGGGCCGCGTTGGTGAGTCTTGATCTCGTCCAGCGTGGTCTCGATCTCCCACCGCTGGGCGTAGAGCGCGGCCAGCTCCCGCGCGGGTGCTTCCTCTGGATCGAGCAGGCTGGTCAGCAGGCGGTAGACGGTGGCGTCGCCGGTGCGGGCGAGGGTGTACTCGATCACCCGGACCACCACCGGGTTGCGGCGGCTCCTGCGGTCCTTTTCGGCATGGACCGTGCTGAGGTAGGAGCCATCGCCGAGGACCTGGGTGACAGGCAGGACCGCGCTCTTGCGCACGCGCCACAGCAGGTCCGCGCCGCTGTCCCGGGCGGCCTGCCACAACTCGAATCCGTAAAAGCCCCGGTCGGCGAGCAGGAGCATCCCTTCCTGAAGCTGGGGGAACAGCTGCCGGGAGAGTTTCTGCTCGCTCGCCGACTGCGGACCGATGACGGCCCCGAACACCGCGTGGGTGCCGCATTCCGCCAGCGCGACCAGCCGTGCCTGCGGGAACGCGGCTGCTCCGCGCGTCGAGGCATGGCGGCCGAAGAACTCCTCGTTGGCCGCCGTGTCCGCCACGTCCAAGGTCGTGCCGTCCACCGCGACCAGACGCCAGTGCCGGTACCAGGCACCCGCCGTCTCGGGCACGGCCACCGGCCGGCAGACCCGGGCGAACAATGCCCTCAACGGTTCTGTGCCCAGACGCCGGCGTGCCCGCCCGATCGCGGCGGTCGTCGGCACCCGCCACGACCGCCGCCCATCACCGAGCCCCTCGCCCAGCAGCCGGGCGACCTCCTCGTATCCCTGCCCGAAGAACAGGCACATCGCGAGAACGAAGTAGACCACCACCCGCGCCGGCAGCAGACGGCTGCGCTGCTCGGTCCGGCCGCTCTCGGCGATCACCTCATCGACCAGATGAGGCGGAAACGCCTGCGTCAGCACCCCGATCGCGATCCGGTCCGACAACCGCTCATCCGCAGGCGCCCTGACCTGCCCCACCCTCGCCACACAGCAGACAACGAGGCACAGCCGTCTAAGTCACCGGCATTGGGTCTAGAACGGCGGGCCCCGGCAGGACGGCGACACGAGGCCGCCGGACGGCGTCACAAGGCCGTACCCGACGCATCACACCCCACGACCGAGTTGTACCGTCGTGGGGTGTACCGGTTCCTGTTGTCCCGCCAGTGGGTGATCCTCACCCTCGTGGTCCTCGCACTCATCCCGACGATGATCGAGCTGGGTTTCTGGCAGTTGCACCGCCACGAGCGCAGGGTCGAGCTGAACGGGGAGATCGCCGATTCCCTGGCGGCCGCGCCCGTGCCGGTCGAGTCCATGACCTCGCCGGGAGCGAAGGTCGACGACGAGGACCGCTACCGCAGGGTGACCGCGAAGGGGCGCTTCGACCGGGCCGACGAGGTCGTCGTGCGCCGCCGCACCAACGCGGACGACCGGGTCGGCTACCACGTGCTGACCCCGTTCGTCCTGGACGGCGGCAAGGTGCTGATCGTCAACCGGGGCTGGATCCCGTCGAACGGCGCGAGCCAGACCGCCTTCCCGAAGATCCCGGCGCCCCCGGAGGGCGAGATCACCGTCACCGGGCGGCTGATGCCCGACCAGACGACCGAGGGCAGCGGTATCAAGAACGTCGAGGGGCTGCCCGACCGCCAGGTCATGCTGATCAACAGCGAGCAGCAGGCCGAGCGCCTCGGCAAGCCGGTCCTCGGCGGCTACGTCGAGCTGACCGAGCCCAAGCCCTCGGGCGACACCCCCGAGCTGATCGCCGAGCCCGACCACGACAGCATCGGCAACCACATGGCGTACGCCGTCCAGTGGTGGCTGTTCGCGGCCGGCGTCCCGGTCGGCTGGTTCGTCCTGGCCCGCCGCGAGGCCCGGGACCGGGCGACGGAGGACGAGCGGGAGGCCACGGAGGCGGAGCCCGCGGCGGTGTAGACCACGGTGGTGTAGACCACGGTGGGTGGCTCGTAGCGGAGTGGCCCGGAGTGGGTGGCCCGGAGTGGGTGGCCCGTGGCGGACCGGGCCGCGGCGGAGCGGCCCGCGGCGGAGCGGCCCGCGGCGGAGCGGCCCGCGGCGCGGTGGCCGGTACGGGGCCGTTCGGCGGGAGGGCGGCGGCGGATCCGAATCGCTCCGTCCCCACTCGGTCCGATTGCTCCGTCCCCACTCGGGAAGACGGAATCCCGTGCACCCCCAAATCGAGGACTACGCGCTCATCGGCGACCAGCAGACCGCGGCCCTGGTCGGCACGGACGGTTCCGTGGACTGGCTCTGTCTGCCCCGCTTCGACTCCGCCGCCTGCTTCGCCAAGCTGCTCGGCGACGAGGACAACGGCCACTGGCGCATCGCCCCCAAGGGCGCCGAGCGCTGCACTCGGCGCGCCTACCGCCCGGACACCCTCGTCCTGGACACCGAGTGGGAGACCCCGGACGGCGCGGTACGGGTCACCGACCTGATGCCCCAGCGCGACCGCGCCCCGGACCTCGTACGCATCGTGGAGGGCCTGAGCGGTGAGGTCACCGTGCACAGCGTGCTCCGGCTGCGCTTCGACTACGGCTCGATCGTCCCGTGGATGCGCAGGACCGACGGGCACCGCGTGGCCGTCGCCGGACCGGACTCGGCGTGGCTGCGCAGCGAGCCCGAGGTGCGTAGCTGGGGCCAGGATTTCGGGACGCACGCGGAGTTCACGGTCGCCGCGGGCGAGAAGGTCGCCTTCGTCCTGACCTGGCACCCCTCGCACGAGTCCCGCCCACCGCTGGTCGACCCGTACATGTCCTTGGAGCACAGCGTCGAGGACTGGCGCGCCTGGGTCGCGCACTGCCGCTACGACGGTCCGTACCGGGACGCCGTCGTCCGCTCGCTGATCACCCTGAAGGCGCTCACCTACCTGCCGACCGGCGGCATCGTGGCCGCCCCCACCACCTCGCTGCCCGAGGAACCGGGCGGCGTGCGCAACTGGGACTACCGTTTCTGCTGGCTGCGCGACTCCACCCTCACCCTGGGCGCCCTGTTGGCGGCCGGATATCTGGAGGAGGCCGAGGCCTGGCGCGACTGGCTGCTGCGCGCGGTCGCGGGCAACCCGGCGGACCTGCAGATCATGTACGGCCTGGCGGGTGAGCGGCGGCTGCCCGAGTTCGAGCTGCCGTGGCTGTCCGGCTTCGCCGAGTCCACGCCCGTACGGGTCGGCAACGACGCGGTGAACCAGCTCCAGCTTGACGTGTACGGCGAGGTCATGGACTCGCTGTCACTGGCCCGGCTGACGGGCATGCACCCCCGGCCGCAGATGTGGGAGCTGCAGTGCGCCCTGATGGACTTCCTGACCACGGCGTGGCGGCAGCCCGACGAGGGGCTGTGGGAGGTGCGCGGCGGACGCCGGCAGTTCGTGCACTCCAAGGTGATGACGTGGGTGGCCCTGGACCGGGCGGTGCGCACACTGGAGGAGCACCCCGAGCTGGGCGGGGGCGACCCGGACGGCTGGCGCGCGCTGCGCGAGGAGGTGCACCGCGAGGTGTGCGAGAAGGGCTACGACCCGGAGCGCAACACCTTCACCCAGTCCTACGGCTCGCGGGAGCTGGACGCCTCGCTGCTGCTCATCCCGCGCCTGGGCTTCCTGCCGCCGGACGACCCGCGGGTCGTCGGCACGGTCGACGCGATCGGCGAGGAGCTGACCCGGGACGGGCTGGTGCGCCGCTACAGCACCGAGGGGGACCCCGTCGACGGGTTGCCGGGCAGCGAGGGGACCTTCCTGGTGTGTTCGTTCTGGTACGCGGACGCGCTGCACGCGACCGGCCGGACGAAGGAGGCCCGGGAGCTGTTCGAGCGGCTGGTGGGGCTCGCCAACGACGTGGGGCTGCTGGCCGAGGAGTACGACCCGGTGGCCGGCCACCAGCTCGGCAACTTCCCTCAGGCGTTCAGCCACATCGGCCTGGTGAACACGGCCCTCGCCCTGTTCGGGGACCAGGGGGCAGGATAGGGCCATGGATCTTGGACTGAAGGACCGGGTGTACGTCGTCACGGGAGCCACCCGGGGCCTGGGCAACGCCGCCGCGCGCGAGCTGGCCGCCGACGGGGCGAAGGTGCTCGTCACGGGGCGGGACGAGAAGAGCGTCACCGACGCCGCGGCCGCGCTGGGCCCGGACGTGGTGGGGGTGGCCGCCGACAACGCCGACCCCGAGGCCGCCGGCCGGCTGATCGCGACCGCCCGCGAGCGCTTCGGCCGCTTCGACGGCGTACTGATCAGTGTGGGCGGACCGCCGCCCGGGTTCGTCGCCGACAACACGGACGAGCAGTGGCAGGCGGCGTTCGAGTCGGTGTTCCTCGGAGCGGTGCGGCTGGCCCGGACGGCGGCGGCGGAGCTGGAGGACGGCGGCGTCGTCGGCTTCGTGCTGTCGGGCTCGGTGCACGAGCCGATCCCGGGGCTGACCATCTCCAACGGCCTGCGCCCCGGGCTGGCCGGCTTCGCCAAGTCCCTCGCCGACGAGCTGGGGCCGCGCGGCATCCGTGTCGTCGGCCTGCTGCCGGGCCGCGTCGACACCGACCGGGTGCGCGAGCTGGACGGCCTGTCCGCCGACCCGGAGGCGACCAGGGCGGCCGCCGAGTCCCGCATTCCGCTGCGCCGCTACGGCGCCCCGGAGGAATTCGGCCGCGCGGCGGCGTTCCTGCTGTCCCCGGCGGCGTCCTACGTGACGGGCGTGATGCTGCCCGTGGACGGCGGAGTACGGCACGGGTTCTGAGCCCCGCGCTTCGCCGCGCCCCCGCGCTCGCCCCGCCCCCTGCCCCCGCACTCGTCCCGGCCGGGGCGGCGTACCACGTTCAGGCGCCCCGTTCACGCGGAGCCTGTTGGCGGCGGGACCCGCTCGGAGGGCCGCGCCCCGGCCGCGCGCACGGACCTCAGTTGACGGCCTCAGTTGACTCGCTCGGCCCGGTGTTTGACGCCCCAGAGGTGGACCTCCGCGGGAAGGGTCTCGAGGTTCGCCGAGGCACGGGCGTGGGTCAGGGCGCGGGTGGTGAGGTCGTCCAGCGCGGTGCCGGGGTCGACGTGGGGGGCCAGGAGCAGGCGGACGCGGGTCTCCGGGGCGGCGCGGCGGCCGGTGAGGCGGACCTTGGCCCGTTCGACCCCGTCCACCCGGTCCGCCTCCTGGGCGAGGACGGTCTCCAGGGCCCGGCCGCGCAGCACCGCGCCCTCGCCGTCCCCGGTGTCGACGAGGACCTCGGAGAGCCGACGGCGACGCACCACCGCGACCAGCCACCACAGGGCGAGCAGCAGCAGGACGGCGAGTGCCGCGATGACGACCGGCCACCACCACCCGGCGTCCCGCCACCGCGTCCGGTCGGCGGTGCTGAGCAGCACGTCGTCCGGCCCGTCGTGGAGCCACCAGGAGGGCGCCGGGGCGCCGAGCCCGATGGCGAGGACCGAACCGCCGAGGGCGAGCAGGATCAGGCCCACGAGGGCGAGCAGCACACGGTCGACGGTCCTGAGCACCGCCCTCACCCCTTTCGCCCCGGCCGCGCGACCCGCAGCGACACGGCGGGCGGCCGGGCCAGTCCCAGCCCGCGCACCGCGTCGTCGAGCACGCCGTCCAGATCGGTCCGTACGTCGTCCAGTTCACGGAAGTGCGACAGCGCCCGCACGCGGGCCTTCCGCCGGCGCATCCTGACCCGCGCGGACTGCACTCCGGCGACCTCCATGGCCCGGTCGCGCAGCACCGTGGCGGCGGCCTCCCGGTGGAGCCCCGCGCGTACGTCCGGCCGGGTGCGCCGCATCGGGAGCACCTTGCGCAGGCCGGGGGTGAGGGCCAGTGCGAGCAGCCAGAGGCCGAGGGCCGCGGCGACTCCCGCGCCGACCAGGACCCACGTGTCGTCGAGGGGCCGGTCGGCGAGCTGCCGCGCCAGTTCCCGGCGCCAGCCGAGGGCGGTACGGCCGGCCCGCACGGCGACGACGTCGTAGAGGAAGGCGCCCGAGACCAGCAGAATCAGCAGCGCGACGATGCCCGCGGGGACGCGGCGCGCGGACCAGAAGCGGCCGGAGCGCCCGCTGCTCGCGCCGGGGTCGGGCGGCGGCCCGGCGCCGGCCGGCGTCTGCTTCTCCATGGCGGGTTCCATGACGGGCAGGCGCCGCGTGCTGCCTTCGGAGCCCTGGGGCTCGCTCATCGCGTCCTCCCCTGTCTCGCGCCGTACTCCGCCGCCAGGTGCAGCCGCTCCACCTGGACGGCGACCTCCGGCACCGCCATCCCCACCAACGCGCGTACCCGCTGGACGACTTGATGACGCACCCGACCGCAGCGGGCACCGATGTCGCACGGGTAGTCGAGTTCGAGGTGGACCCGGACGTGCGCGGTGTCGTGGTGGACGACGACGGTGGCGTGCGGGCGCTCGGCGTCCGGGTGCAGCGGACCGGCCGCCTCGCGCGCCGCCTGCGCGGCGACCTTGGCCACGACCCGGTCGGCGATGCGCGTGGCACCGCGCTCGCGCGGCGGCACGGCCGGGACTTCGAGGAGCTCACCGGCCCCACTGCTCACGCCGGTCACCGCCGCCGGTCGTCTCGGGTCCGGAAGAAGTCACCGAGGTCCATGTCCCCCTCCACGAAGCGGCCGATGATGAACCCGACCGCTCCCAGGGCCGCCACCAGCAGGAAGGCTCCGAACCCACCGAAGTACCCGGCGAAACCCAGCGCCATGCCGGCGATCATGCCGGCCACGGCCATGCTCATCGTGCGCTCCCCTCAGTCACCGTTCGCCCAGTCACCGTCCGCGTCACTTGATCCGAGGCTCCGGCTCCTCGTCCTCCTCGTCGGGCAGCTTCACGTCGCTCACCGCGATGTTGACCTCGACGACCTCGAGGCCGGTCATCCGCTCCACCGCCGCGACCACGTTCTCCCGTACGTCCCCGGCCACGTCCGAGATCGACACGCCGTACTCGACGACGATCTCCAGGTCGAGCGCGGTCTGCCTCTCGCCGACCTCGGCCTTGACCCCGCGCGTCACCCCGGACTTGGTCCCGCCGGGCACCCGGTCGCGCACGGCGCCGAACGTGCGCGACATCCCGCTGCCCATGGCGTGCACACCGGCGACGTCGCGTGCCGCCATTCCGGTGATCTTCTCCACGACGCCGTCGGCGATGGTGGTGCGGCCGCGGTCGGCGGGGGCACCCCCACCGCGTCGGGCCCCTTGCCCACGCTGTGCGCCGGTCTCGGTTGTTTCCTTCTCCGTCAAGTCACTCATCGCCGCAGTCCCTTCCGGTACGTCCGTCTCCACCACCGTAAGCACGGTTGCGCGATCGCGCGCCGTGGATGCGGCAGGCTGGAGGAATGACGACGGCGGACCGGTGGACACGGACGGTGCGGGAACAGTTGGGGCTCGGCAGGTTGCTGCCGCTGGGCGGGCCACGGGACGGCGCGTGGATCGCCGAACGGGCGGCGCGTGAGGTGCTGCTGGCCGCGGCCCGGGATGTGACCGGCGTGCGTCCGGGCCGCGGCCTGCGTATCGGGCCCGCCGACCCGGACGACGCGCACGAGCCGGCCGTTCCGCCGCCGCCGAGTGCGCTGCCGCCCGGCCCGCTGCGGGTGACGGCCGACTTCGCGGCGACCGTCGGATCCGCGGCGACGGCCGAGCCGCTGCCGGCGACGGCCGCCCGCCTGCGCGCCGCGCTCACGGCGGCGGCGCGAGGGCTCGGCCTGACGGTGACCGACGTGGACCTGCGTGCGACGGCCCTGCTGGACGCGACCACGGATCCGGACACGACCACGGACTCGGACGCGACCCCGGCCGGGGCCGACGCCGGCGCTGGGGCCGCGGACGCGGGCCCGGACTCGGACGCGGGCCCGGACGCCGACGCGGGCCCGGACGCCGACGCGGGCCCGGACTCGGACACGACCCGGGAACCGGGTCCGGCCGCCGAAGGCCGCTCGTGGCGTCCCGCGGCCGTTGAGCCGGGCGACGGCGGCGAAAGTGCCGAGGGGCGCGTGGCCGCCGCCGCGCTGGCGGTTCCCGGCGTGACCCGGCTGACGACGACGCTGGGCCGTTCGGTGACCGTCACGGAGCTGCCGCAGGAGCAGGTCTCCCTGCCGCGCCGCCACGTTCGGGTGGAGCTGGCGGTGGACGCGGACCACCGGGCCGTGGAGGTGGCCCGACAGGTCCGCGCCGCGGTGACGGAGTCCCTGCCGGACCGACCCTCGGTCGCCGTGCTGCTGACGGCGATCACCTGATTCCGGCCGGAGCGCCGCCGGACCCTTCCGGGCCGCGATGTGAGGGTTACTCCCCCAGTCCGGCCAGGTCGCGCAAGCGGCGGGCCTGCGCGGCCCGCTCGGCGGCGCGCTGGGTCTCGTAGTCCCGGGTCTGGGCGCCCTGAAGCAGCGCCTTGGTCTCGATGACCGCGTCGCGCGGCGCCGCCAGGACCGCCGACACCAGGTCGCGTACGGCGCCGTCGAGCTGGTCCGCGGGTACGGCGAGATTGGCCAGCCCGGTGCTCACCGCCTCCTCGGCCGTGACGAAGCGGCCCGTCGCGCAGATCTCCAGCGCGCGGGCGTAGCCGACCAGGGACACCAGGGGGTGCGTGCCCGTCAGGTCCGGCACGAGGCCGAGGCTGGTCTCGCGCATGGCGAACTGGACGTCGTCCGCGACGACCCGCAGGTCACAGGCGAGGGCCAACTGGAAGCCGGCCCCGATGGCGTGCCCCTGCACGGCGGCGACCGACAGGATGTCGCTGCGCCGCCACCAGGTGAACGCCTCCTGGTACTCGGTGATGGTCGCGTCCAGCTCGGCGTCGCCACCCCGCGCGAGGTCGATGAACGACGGTTCGCCGTCGAAGCCCTCGGGCGTGAACGCCTGCCGGTCGAGCCCGGCCGAGAAGGACTTGCCCTCGGCACGGAGCACCACGACCCGGACGGATCCGGGCAGCAGCCGGCCGGCGTCGGTGAGCGCGCGCCACAGAGCGGGGCTCTGCGCGTTGCGCTTGGCCGCGTTGGTCAGCGTCACCGTGGCGATCGCGTCGTCGACGGTGAGCCGCACGCCGTCCTTGTCGAGTACGGGAGCGGGTTCGTGGGCGGGCGAAGCCATGGGGCGCCTCCGAAGGGTGCGGTCGTCGTCCCCGCCGTGCGCCGGCTTCGACGCCGTACGACGGCAGAGCTAAGTGACTGCACAGTAACCACCCGGACGGTCGGACGACCGGCCGGGTGGCCACCTTCACTTTCGGAGTCGAGGGGCCGCCCGGAGCATCAGGCCGATGTGGCCTTTTTGCCCCGGGTAGCCCCGCCACGCCCTCGGAGCGTGACACCCGACTCACTGAGCATGCGGTGCACAAAGCCATACGAGCGGCCGGTTTCCTCGGCCAACGCCCGGATGCTCGCACCGGCGTCGTACTTCTTCTTCAGGTCTGCCGCGAGCTTGTCGCGCGCGGCGCCGGTTACCCGGCTGCCCTTCTTCAGAGTCTCGGCCACCCGTGCCTCCTCATGGGAAGTGCGCTCTGGTCTCCTCATGATCACCCCTCCAGGGCTTCATGGCCACCCATTCGGCAAGGTCGATGAGACAAGGTTGTGACGACAGGAGCGAGTCCCCACATACGGAATCTTTGATTCCAGAGGATCGTGCGCGTACGGCCGAACGGGTTTTTCCGCGAAGTTCCAGGTCAGAAGGGCGTAACGGCCGGGCCCCCGGTGACTGGGGGCCCGGCCGCGAAATCGATGTACGACACACCTCGTGATGAGGAGATCTCACACAGATGGTGGATCACGGATCGGTCGAATGATCCATACCCAGTGGATCATCCATTCGATCAAGCCAGGGCGACGAGGTCCGCGTAGTCGGCGCCCCACAGGTCCTCGACGCCGTCCGGAAGCAGAATGATCCGCTCCGGCTGGAGCGCCTCGACGGCTCCCTCGTCGTGGGTGACCAGGACGACCGCGCCCTTGTAGGTGCGCAGCGCGCCGAGGATCTCCTCGCGGCTGGCGGGGTCGAGGTTGTTGGTCGGCTCGTCCAGCAGCAGCACGTTGGCCGAGGAGACCACGAGGGTGGCCAGTGCGAGGCGGGTCTTCTCGCCGCCGGACAGGACACCGGCGGGCTTGTCGACGTCGTCGCCGGAGAACAGGAACGAGCCCAGCGTCTTGCGGACCTCGACGAGGTCGAGGTCGGGGTTGGCGGAGCGCATGTTCTCCAGGACGGTGCGCTCGGGGTCGAGGGTCTCGTGCTCCTGCGCGTAGTAGCCGAGCTTGAGCCCGTGGCCCTCGACGACCTGGCCGGTGTCGGGCTTCTCGACACCGCCGAGGAGCCGCAGCAGGGTGGTCTTGCCCGCGCCGTTGAGGCCGAGGATGACGACCCGGGAACCCTTGTCGATGGCCAGGTCGACGTCGGTGAAAATCTCCAGGGAGCCGTACGACTTGGACAGGCCCTCGGCGGTCAGCGGGGTCTTGCCGCAGGGCGCCGGCTCGGGGAAGCGGAGCTTGGCGACCTTGTCGGACTTCCGCTCGGCCTCCAGGCCGGCCAGCAGCTTGTCCGCGCGGCGGGCCATGTTCTGCGCGGCGACGGTCTTGGTGGCCTTGGCGCGCATCTTGTCGGCCTGCGAATGGAGGGCGGAGGCCTTCTTCTCCGCGTTCTGCCGTTCGCGCTTGCGGCGCTTCTCGTCGGCCTCGCGCTGCTGCTGGTAGAGCTTCCAGCCCATGTTGTAGACGTCGATCTGCGAGCGGTTGGCGTCCAGGTAGAACACCTTGTTGACGACCGTCTCGACCAGGTCGACGTCGTGGGAGATCACGATGAAGCCGCCGCGGTAGCTCTTCAGGTAGTCGCGCAGCCAGACGATCGAGTCGGCGTCGAGGTGGTTGGTGGGCTCGTCGAGCAGCAGGGTGTCCGCGTCCGAGAACAGGATCCGGGCCAGCTCGATACGGCGGCGCTGACCACCGGAGAGCGTGTGCAGGGGCTGCCCGAGCACGCGGTCGGGCAGATTGAGCGCGGCGGCGATGGTGGCGGCCTCGGCCTCGGCGGCGTACCCGCCCTTGGTGAGGAACTCCGTCTCCTGGCGCTCGTACTGCTTGAGGGCCTTCTCGCGGGTGGCGCCCTGACCGTTGGCGATGCGCTGTTCGTTGTCGCGCATCTTGCGGATCAGGGTGTCCAGGCCGCGCGCGGACAGGACGCGGTCGCGGGCGAGTACGTCGAGGTCGCCGGTGCGCGGGTCCTGCGGGAGGTAGCCGACCTCGCCGGAGCGGGTGACGGCGCCGGCGGCGGGCTGGCCCTCGCCGGCGAGCACCTTGGTGAGGGTGGTCTTGCCGGCGCCGTTGCGGCCGACCAGGCCGATGCGGTCACCCTTGGCGATGCGGAAGGTGGCGCTTTCGATGAGGACGCGGGCACCGGCGCGCAGCTCGATGCCGGAGGCGGAGATCACGGTCAGACTCCTGGGCGGGTGGTTGGCGGGATGGGCGGCGAGGGGGGTGCCGCGCGCAGCGCGCCGTTCAAAGAGTGGTGGCGGGCGACGGGCGGGCGTTCCCGCCGTCTAATGCGCGAGGAGAATGGCCATGGGGGCCATTCTAACGGGGCCGTGCAACCGCTTTTCCCGGGTTCCGGCGTTCGCGGCCCCTTGTTCGGGGGTCCTGTGTTCGCACACGCGGGTCAGGAGCGTTGTCAGTGGTCGGTGCGAGACTGGGCGTCAGGGCTGGATTCCATGATTTTCCGGACTTCGCCGGTCTTCGTGGCGTCCACTCCTCCGGTACCGGCTCACAAAGGAGTGATCGGCATGGCAGGCATGGACGGCGGGCGTCCGAGCGTCTACCCGACGCTGCTGTACGCGGATGCCAAGGCGGCGGTCCGCCAGCTCACCCAGGCCTTCGGCTTCACGGAACTGGCGGTGTACGAGGGCGAGGACGGCTCGGTGGCCCACGCCGAGCTGGCCCAGGGCAACGGCGCGGTCATGCTCGGTTCGAAGGGCACGGGCAGCCGCTTCGACGAGGCGATGAAGAACGCCGGCCCGACGGGGGTGTACGTCGTGGTGGCGGACGTCGACGCCCATCACCGGCGGGCCGTGGAACACGGCGCGGAGATCCTGATGCCCCCGACGGACCAGGACTACGGATCGCGGGACTACATGGCCCGGGACCTGGAGGGAAACGTCTGGAGCTTCGGGACGTACGCGCCGGAGATCCGCGGGTAGCCTCCGGCGGTTCGCGGCCGGCCCGTGGGCGGATCGGTGTGCCGCCGCGGCACCGGACCGGTGTACCGCCGCGAGCGGCGCACCGGGCTGTGCACCGCCTGCTCGTCGCCCGTGCGGAGAGCGTCCGCGGTCGGTCGGGGCTGGTCGTACGCGTCCGGTTGTTCGCGGCCGACCGTGCGCGGTGGGCCGTGCGCGGCGGGCCGTGCGCGGTGGGCCGTGCGCGGTGGGCCGTGCGCGGCGGGCCGTGCGCGGTGGGCCGTGCGCCGCAGGCCGTGCGCGGTGGGCCGTGCGCCGCAGGCCGTGCGCGGTGGGCCGTGCGCGGCGGGCCGTGCGCCGCAGGCCGTGCGCGGTGGGCCGTGCGCGGTGGGCTACGTCGCGTGGGTGGTCCGGAGCCGGGGCCGGACGGGCGGCTGGGCACGGGGCCGGGCACGGGGCTCCGACCGGGCCTCGGGCTCGGATGCCCGGCGTGGTCAGCTACCTCCGGTGTGGACCTGGAAGGCCGCCCTGCGTACGGCCTTGGCCAGGGCGGGGTCGGGGTGCGCCGCGGCGAGGGCGACCAGGACCTGCACGGTGCGGGGATGGCCGACGGCCCGGACCTCGTCCAGCAGGGCCGGGACGGTGGCCTGCACCGCCGACTCCAGGTGCCGGACGAGCAGTGGCGCCTCGCCGTGGTCGGCGACGGCGGCCGCGGTGTCGACCCACAGCCACGTGGCCTCCTGGCGCGTGAGCACCTCGTGGGCGTCCTCGGGGTCGGCGCCGTCGTGCTCGGCCAGCCACAGCAGGGCGTACGGCCGCAGCGTCGGCTCGTCGAGGACGGCGCGGACATCGGGCTCGGCGGGGGCACCGACGACGCGCAGCGCCTCGAAGGCGAGGCCGCGCAGCAGGGCGTCCTCGCCGCGGGCGCCGGCGAGCAGCTCGGCGACGGCGCTGCCGACGGGGCGGGCGGCGAGCCAGGCCCGGTACTCGGCCCGGGCGGCGTTCGGGCGGAGCTGGGCGCAGCCGCGGAGCATGTCCTCGGCCGACTGCTCGATGTTCCCGGCCGGGCTCTGGGCGGCGACGCAGATCTGCTCCAGCTTGACCCAGACCGCCCAGCTCCCGAGCGGCGTGAGCGTGGCGTGGCCGTCGCCGCAAGTGAGGGCGCCGACGGAGGCGAGGGCGTGCAGGGCCCAGTCGAGGAGGGGGGCGAGCGGGGTGTCGGCGGCGGCGTCGGTGAGCGGTGCGGACGGCGGGGACTGCGGCGTGCCGGGCTCGAGACGGGGGCCGTAGGGCACCTCGCAGCGCTCGGTGCGCAGTTCGGTGACGCGCTGCTCCAGCAGGTCCAGGAGCTGCGCCACCGGGACGGGCCCGGCAGACAACTGGAGGAAGGAGAGCACCTGGGGCATCGCGGAGATGACCTCGGCCACGGCGGCGGGCTCCTGCCCGTCGGGCTCGGGGTGGGCCAGCGACCAGGCGTCGAAGAGGGCGACCCAGCCGCGCAGTACGGCGCTGTCGTCGCGGTTCCAGGCGCGCAGCCGCCAGCCGGGGCGGGCGCTGTCGCCGTGCACCTCGACCAGTCCGGCGAGTCGGGCGGTGTCCCAGTCGGCGCGGACCTTGGCCGCGGTCAGGCCCAGCTCCCGGGCCGCCTGGTCGGCGGTCGCGTCGGAGAGGGTGGCCTTGCCGTCCGCGGTCGCGCTGCCGCGGCCGGGGCCCAGGGCGGTGTCGGCCCAGCGGGCGACGCGGGCCGCGTCGGCCAGGCCGGAGCGCGCCATTCTGGCCAGCTCCGACCGGGCCGGTGTGCCCTCCGGAGGTCGCGGCGCGGCGCGGCGCGGTCGCCGCTGGTTCATCGCTTGGGGGGCGGCGGCCAGGGGTCGCGGGCGGACGAGTCGAAGCCTGGAGTCGCGCGGGATACGGGACGTCACGGGTGCAGTCTTCCGGTTGACGGTCCGAAAACCCAAACGGAATGCCACGGCCGGTGCCCGGGACGGTGGACGCGCCGGTCCGGTACGGCGTCGGGGCATCGGAACAGGCCAGTGGTACGACGCTAAACGGAACCGGAGCGGGGGGGGGGTGGGCCGGGGATGCTCGGGGGTCACACCAGTGGGGTCATGAAGCGGCGCAGGATCTCTTCGTAGTGGTCGGGGTCGGCGTTCCACATGGCGCCGTGCGGGGCGCCCTCGACCGTGTGGAGGGCGACCAGGCGCGGGTGGGTGTCGGCGAGGCGGCGGGAGAGCCGCCACGGGGCCACCACGTCGTCGGGGCCGTGGAAGATCAGGGTAGGGACCGCCGGGCGGTAGAGGCCCCCGGTGTGGACGTCGCTGTCGGCGTGCAGGCCGGCGCGGCCCTGGGCGGCGCGGACGGCGAGCGGGAGGAGGGCGCCCGGTGTGCGGCGGGCGGTGGCCAGGGCGCGCAGGGTGGTCTCCCAACTGAGGACCGGGGAGTCCAACACGAGCCCCGCGATGCGCTCGCGTACGCCGGAGAGCGCGGCGGTGCGCAGGGCCATGGTGGCGCCGGTGGACCAGCCGAGCAGAACGACCTGGCGGGCGCCGTGGTCCAGGGCGTAGCGGACGGCCGCGTCCAGGTCGCGCCACTCGGTCTCGCCGAAGTGGTGCAGGCCGTCCGGCGAGGGCGGGGCGCCGACATCGCCGCGGTAGGCGAGGGCGAGCACCGGGACGTGCCGGCGGCGCAGGGGTGCCATGAAGTTCATGGCGTGTTCGCGGGTGGCGCCCAGGCCGTGCACGGCGATGATCCAGGTCGGGCGGGAACCGGGCAGGAACCAGGCGGGCAGCGGGCCGAGTTCGCCGGGGACCTCGACGTCGGCGTACTCGAGGTCGAGGGCGGTGCCCGGGTTCCCGACGTACAGGTTCGGGGTGAACCACGCCCGGTCGCCGGCCGCGAGGGTGCCGTGTGTGACGCGTTCGAGGCGGCGGACGACTGTGTCGGCGTCGTGCTCGGCCGTGCCGAGGACCGGGCCGACCACCGCGTGCGAACCGTCGCCTGCGAGGCCGTAACGGCCGGGGCGCAGTGCGGCCAGATCCCGGGTGAGGGTGATCTGCCCGGCGGCGGTGCCGTGCACGGTGAGCCGGGGTTCGGTGGGCAGGGGCCGGCCGGGAGCCGCCTTGAGCGCGGCGTCGCTGGCGAGCCGGCCGGCGGCGACGCTCGCTGCACCGGCCGCCAGGGCTGCGGTGACGGCGGCGGCCGTTGCTGTGACAGTGCGCATGGGGCCAGTCTCCTGGTGGAGTCCTCGGGCGGCCAGTGGGCGATCGGCGGGGAGTGACGAGCCCCCGCCGGCCGTCCGGTCGGGGCCCGGAGCCATGAGTCGGTCCCGCTGCCGGTACCCCCGAAGCGGCGCGGTACGCGCCGAAGCCGACCGCGGCTTCGGCCGGCTTCCGCCGTCCGGGGCGCCGGTGGCGCGGGGACGCGCTGCCGGACCCGGCCCCCGTCGGCCAGGACGCCGACGGCACGGGCACGCCGGACTCCCGGCGCGCCGCGCCCACGCACCCCGCGCCCACGCACCCCGCGCCCACGCACCCCGCGCCCACGGCTCGAGCCGCACCGGCACCCCCGAGCCCCGAGCCCCGAGCCCCGAGCCCCGACGGCACAAAACCCGCGGGCACAGGTCCAGCACCCGGCACCGGGCGCCCCCGGAGATCCCGGAGGCGCCGAAAGCCCCGGAGATCCCGGAGATCCCGGAGATCCCGGAGATCCCGGAGATCCCGGAGATCCCGGAGATCCCGGAGATCCCGGAGATCCCGGAGATCCCGGAGATCCCGGAGATCCCGGAGATCCCGGAGATCCCGGAGATCCCGGAGATCCCGAAAGCCCCGGAGGCCCTGAAGGCCCCGAAAGCCCCGAAGGCCCCGAAGACCCGGGACGCCACGAGTCCCCGGCCCGGTGGGCAGCCGTTCCTCAGGGCCGCTGCCCGTACCCCCGGAGCCGTTCCGTCACCGCTGCCAACTGGTCGGCCGTCAGCAGGGACGGTGTGCGGCCCGGGACCGAGGCGGCCGTCAGCCAGAGGCGGGACATCCACTCCAGTTGGGCGGTGCGGTCGTAGGCCTGGTCGAGGGATGCGCCGTAGGTGATCGTGCCGTGGTTCTGGAGGAGGCAGCCGGTGCGGCCGGTGAGGGCGTCGAGCATGTTGCGGGCCAGTTCGTCGGTGCCGTAGGCCGCGTAGGGGGCGACCCGGACGGGGCCGCCGAGGGCGGCGGTCATGTAGTGGACCGGCGGCAGTTCGGGGACCAGGAGCGAGACCGCCGTCGCGTGCACGGCGTGGGTGTGGACGACGGCGCGGGCGTCGGTGGCGCGGTACACGGCGAGGTGCATGGGCAGCTCGCTGGTGGGCACCAGCCGGCCGATCACCTGCCGTCCGTCGAGGTCGACGCCGGTGATGTCACCCGGGGCCAGACGGTCGTAGGGCACACCCGAAGGGGTGACCAGCACCGTGTCGCCCACCCGCACCGAGACGTTGCCGGAGGTGCCGACCACCAGCCCCTCCGCCACCGTCCGGCGAGCCGTCGCGACGAGTGCCTCCCAGGCCCCCTCCTCGTCGGCGCCGGCCACCGGTCCGACCCACGAATACGTCACAGTCACCGTCTCCCCTCGGGCAGTTCCACACCCTCACGTCCCGCCGTCGGCCGGCCTCGCGACGATCCTGCCAGGCACGTCTCCGGAGAGCATCGGGCCGGGCACACAGAGGGAGGCGGCGGCACCGGTTCCGGTCACCGTGGCGCCCTGCCCAGTTCATCTTCCGTTCACTCTGGTTACCTACGTTCGTCCAGCCAATGACCTCGAACGATTGCCTGGGTAAATGGAAAGCTTCTCGCTGATCCTCGCGATTGTGGTAGTAACCGCACTCGCGTTCGATTTCACGAACGGTTTCCACGACACCGCGAACGCGATGGCAACGACCATTTCGACCGGTGCGCTCAAGCCCAAGGTGGCGGTGGCGATGTCCGCCGTCCTCAACCTTGTCGGCGCCTTCCTCTCGGTGGAGGTCGCCAACACGATCTCCAAGGGTCTCGTCGACGAGACCGGCATCCGTCCCGAGGTCATCTTCGCCGCACTGGTCGGCGCGATCCTCTGGAACCTGCTGACCTGGCTGGTCGGCCTCCCGTCCAGCTCCTCGCACGCCCTCATGGGCGGCCTGATCGGTGCCGCGGTCGCTTCGGCGGGCGTCGGCGCGGTCAACGGCGACGCCCTCGTCACCAAGGTGCTGATCCCGGCGATCGCCGCCCCGCTCGTCGCGGGCGTCGCGGCGCTGCTCGGCGCACGGCTGACGTACAAGCTCGGCCGCAAGGCCGACGGCAAGGCCGCCGCGAAGGGCTACCGCGCCGGGCAGATCGCCTCCGCCGGCCTGGTCTCGCTGGCCCACGGCACCAACGACGCCCAGAAGACGATGGGCATCATCACCCTCGCCCTGATCGCCGGCGGCGCCCTCGCCCCCGACTCCGACCCGCCCATGTGGGTCATCCTGTCCGCGGGCATCGCCATCGCCCTCGGCACCTACCTCGGCGGCTGGCGCATCATCCGCACCATGGGCAAGGGCCTGACCGACCTCCAGCCGCAGCAGGGCTTCGCCGCCCAGACCAGCGCCGCCACGGTCATCCTCGCCTCCTCCCACCTCGGCTTCTCCCTCTCCACCACGCACTCGGTCTCCGGCGCGGTGATGGGCGCGGGCCTCGGCCGCAAGGGCGGCGTGGTGCGCTGGTCCACGGCCACCCGGATGTTCGTCGCCTGGGGCCTGACCCTGCCGGCCGCGGCCCTGGTCGCCGCGCTCGCCGAGTGGGTGTGCGGCCTGGGCGACTGGGGCACCGCCCTCGTCGCGGTCTTCCTGGTCGCCTCCAGCGCCGCCATCTGGAAGCTCTCCCGGCGCGAGGTCGTCGACCACAACAACGTCGTCGACGAGCCCGAGCCGTCCGGTGTGGTGACCACGGCCATGGCCGCCGTCTCCCCGCCCCCGACGGGCGTGACCGAGGACCTGGCGGCGGCCGCCGCCCCGGGGCCCGGGTCCGGCTCCAAGGCCTCCTCGGCCACCACCTCCGTCTGATCCCGCGCCGCGGTACGAAGGAAAGCGAACCTCCATGAGCATCGACTGGGCAGCTCTCGGCTCCGTCTTCGGGGTCAGCCTCGTGGCCACCGTGGCCCTGGTGGGCCTGTTCACCCTCGGCATCGTCGGACTCTCCCGCCAGGAGCGGGCGACCGCCCAGGGCGGCTCCGCGGCCCTCGCGGTCACCGGCGCGTACGCCTGCTTCGCTGCCTGCGCGGCGGCGGTGGCGTACGGCATCTACCTGATCGTCGCCTGAGCGACCGCGCACACCACGCGCTCCCCTGAAGCGGGGCGCGGGACGGACTCGGACCGTCCCGCGCCCCGCTTCTTCTCGTGTTCTTCGCACGCCGGTGCACACCGCCCGCGTGTGGGCCTTCGCACACTCCCCCGTTGCAGGTCAACGCCAGGTTGACGGGTGTTCGCGGGCCGTGGTGGACTGCCGGAGCCAATGCGGCGGCAGGAGAGGAAGCCCGGTGCGAATCCGGCGCGGTCCCGCCACTGTGACCGGGGTGCAGACCCCGGGAGCCAGGAACTCTCACCGCCGGTCTCTTCCAACCAGGGCGCGGAAACCCTGAGTGAGGACATATCGCCATGCGCGGCCGCCGTTCCAGGTACACCAGCGACACGCTCCCCCGCCCCGCGGCCGGTTGAGCCGTGCGCGCCGAACGCGTCTTCGCGTACGGTGCCGCCGCCGGCCTTCTCGGTGACCTCCTCCTCGGCGATCCGCGCCGCGGACACCCGGTCGCCGCGTTCGGCCGTGCCGCCGGTGCCGTGGAACGGGTGCTGTGGCGGGACCACCGGGGCCGGGGTGCGCTGCACACCGCCGTGTGCGCCGGTGGCGCCGCCGCCCTGGGCACCGCCGCCGCCCGCGCCGTACGCCGCTCCCCCGCCGCCTCCGTCGCACTGACCGGCGCCGCCACCTGGGCCGTCGTCGGCGGCACCTCGCTCGCCCGCGAGGCCCTCGCCATCGGCCGGGCCCTGGACGCCGGGGACGTCGAGGCGGCCCGCGCACGGCTGCCGCACCTGTGCGGACGGGACCCGCAGGCACTGGACGCCGACGGGATCGCCCGGGCCGTCGTGGAGTCCGTCGCCGAGAACACCTCGGACGCGGTGGTGGGCGCCCTGGTGTGGGGCGCGGTCGGCGGAGTGCCCGGGCTGCTCGGCTTCCGGGCCGTGAACACCCTGGACGCCATGGTCGGCCACAAGTCCGCCAGGTACCGGCGGTACGGCTGGGCCTCGGCCCGGCTCGACGACCTCGCGGGCTGGCCGGGCGCCCGCCTGACCGCCGTCCTGGCCACCGTGGCCGGCGGCGATCCGCGCGGCGCCGTACGGGCCTGGCGCGCCGACGCCGTCCGGCACCCGAGCCCCAACGCCGGCCCCGTGGAGGCGTCCTTCGCGGGCGCCCTGGGCGTACGGCTCGGCGGGACGCTCTCCTACGGCGGGCGGGTGGAGCACCGCCCCGTCCTCAACGGGGCCGCGGGGCGCGCCGTCCGGGCCGCTTCCGGCGACATCGACCGGGCCGTCCGGCTCTCCCGGCGCGTGGGCTGGCTGGCGCTCGGCGTGTGCGCGGGCGCTCGGCTGCTCGCACGCGGGGCCCTCAGGAAGGGACGTACGTCATGAACGGTGGCCTTCTCGTCGCCGGAACCACCTCCGACGCCGGCAAGAGCGTCGTCACCGCCGGGATCTGCCGCTGGCTGGTGCGCCAGGGCGTCAAGGTCGCGCCCTTCAAGGCGCAGAACATGTCGCTGAACTCCTTCGTGACCCGCGAGGGCGCCGAGATCGGGCGGGCGCAGGCCATGCAGGCGCAAGCGTGCCGCGTGGAGCCCACCGCGCTGATGAACCCGGTGCTGCTCAAGCCGGGCGGTGAACGCAGCAGCCAGGTCGTGCTGCTCGGCAAGCCGGTCGGCGAGATGAGCGCCCGCGGCTACCACGGCGGGCGGCAGCGGCAGTTGCTCGGCACGGTGCTGGACTGCCTGGCCGAGCTGCGGGGCACGTATGACGCGGTGATCTGTGAGGGGGCGGGCAGTCCGGCCGAGATCAACCTGCGCCGGACCGACATCGTGAACATGGGGATCGCCCGGGGCGCCGGGCTCCCCGTCCTCGTCGTCGGCGACATCGACCGCGGGGGCGTCTTCGCCTCCTTCTTCGGCACGGTGGCGCTGCTGTCGCCCCAGGACCAGGCGCTGGTCGCCGGGTTCCTCGTCAACAAGTTCCGGGGCGACGTGTCGCTGCTGGAGCCCGGACTGGAGATGCTCCAGGGGCTCACCGGGCGGCGGACGTACGGTGTCCTGCCGTTCCGGCACGGGCTCGGCATCGACGAGGAGGACGGGCTGCGGGTCTCGCTCAGGGGGACGGTGCGGGAGTCGGTGGTGGCGCCGCCGGTCGGTGCGGAGGTGCTGCGGGTCGCCGTCTGCGCCGTCCCGTTGATGTCCAACTTCACGGACGTGGACGCGCTGGCCGCCGAACCCGGGGTCGTGGTGCGTTTCGTGGACCGGCCGGAGGAGCTCGCCGACGCCGATCTCGTCATCGTGCCGGGGACGCGCGGGACGGTCCGGGCGCTTCAGTGGCTGCGGGAGCGCGGGCTCGCGGACGCCCTCGCGCGCAGGGCCGCCGACGGCAGGCCCGTACTCGGCGTCTGCGGCGGGTTCCAGCTCCTCGGCGAGCACATCGAGGACGAGGTCGAGTCCCGCGCCGGGCACGTCGACGGGCTCGGGCTGCTCCCCGTGCGGGTGCGGTTCGCCCCCGAGAAGACCCTCACCCGGCCGGTGGGCGAGGCCCTCGGCGAGCGCGTCGAGGGGTACGAGATCCATCACGGGATCGCCGAAGTGACCGGTGGGGAGGCGTTCCTGGACGGCTGCCGGGTCGGACGGACCTGGGGCACGCACTGGCACGGTTCCCTGGAGTCGGACGGCTTCCGGCGGGCGTTCCTGCGCGAGGTGGCCGCCGCCGCGGGCCGCCGCTTCGTTCCGGCCCCCGACACCTCGTTCGCCGCGCTGCGCGAGGAGCAGCTCGACCGGCTCGGCGACCTGATCGAACACCACGCGGACACGGACGCGCTGTGGCGGCTCATCGAGTCCGGCGCGCCACAAGGACTGCCCTTCATTCCACCGGGAGCGCCCGCATGAGCACAGTGTTGTTGTTGTCGACCGCCGACACGGACCTGCTGGCGGCCCGCGCGTCGGACGCCGCCTACCGGATCGGCAACCCGACCCGGGTCGACGTACAGGAGGAGCTGCCGGGGCTCGTCGAGGGCGCGGACGTCGCCGTCGTACGCCTGCTGGGCGGCAAGCGCGCCTGGGAGGACGGGCTCGCCGCGCTCAAGGCCGCCGGCATCCCGACCGTCCTGCTGGGCGGCGAGAGCGTGCCGGACGCGGAGCTGATGGCGGAGTCGTCGGTGCCGGCCGGGGTGGTGGCGGAGGCGCTGCGCTACCTGGTCGAGGGCGGGCCCGCCAACCTCACCCAGCTCGCCCGGTTCCTCTCCGACACCGTGCTGCTGACCGGCGAGGGCTTCGACGAGCCGGAGAAGATGCCGGAGTTCGGCGTCCACGGCTCCCGTGCCGTCGTGGCGGGCCGCCCGACGGTCGGCGTGCTCTTCTACCGCGCCCACCAGCTCAGCGGCAACACCGCCTTCGTCGACACGCTGTGCGAGGCGATCGAGGCGCACGGCGCCAACGCCCTGCCCGTGTACTGCGGTTCGCTGCGCGGCGCGGACCCGGGGCTGTACGAGCTGCTGGGCCGGGCCGACGCCCTGGTCGCCACCGTCCTCGCGGCGGGCGGCACGCACGCCTCGCAGGCGTCGGCGGGCGGTGACGAGGAGGCCTGGGACATCGGCGCGCTGGCCGACCTGAACGTCCCGGTGCTGCAGGGGCTCTGCCTCACCTCCTCCCGCGCCGCCTGGGAGGCGTCCGACGCCGCGCTGTCCCCGATGGACGCGGCGATGCAGGTCGCCATCCCGGAGTTCGACGGGCGGCTGGTCACGGTGCCGTTCTCGTTCAAGGAGCAGGGCCCCGACGACGTCCCGGTCTACGTCGCCGACCCGGAGCGGGCCGGGCGGGTCGCCGGGATCGCCGTACGGCACGCGGCGCTCCGGCACAAGGCGAACGCCGACAAGAAGCTCGCGCTGGTCTTCACCGCGTACCCGACCAAGCACTCCCGCGTCGGCAACGCGGTCGGTCTCGACACCCCGGCTTCGGCGGTGCGGGTCCTGGACGCGCTCAGGGACGCGGGGTACTCGCTCACCGAGTACCCCTCCGGCGGCGACGAGCTGATCCACCGGCTCATCGAGGCGGGCGGCCACGACGTCGAGTGGCTGACGGAGGACCAGCTCTCGGCGGCGCCCGCGCGGGTGCCGCTGGCCGACTACCGGGCGTGGTTCGAGAAGCTGGACCCGGAGCTGCGGGACGCGATGACCGAGGCGTGGGGCGAGCCGCCGGGCTCGCTGTACGTCGACGGGGACGACATCGTGCTCGCGTCCCTGCGGTTCGGGAACGTCGTGGTCATGATCCAGCCGCCGCGCGGTTTCGGCGAGAACCCGATCGCGATCTACCACGATCCCGACATGCCTCCGTCGCACCACTACATGGCGGCCTACCGGTGGCTCGACAACAGCTTCGGCGCCGACGCGATCGTGCACATGGGCAAGCACGGCACGATGGAGTGGCTGCCCGGCAAGGGGCTCGGGCTGAGCGCCGGCTGCGCCCCGGACGCGGTGCTGGGCGACCTGCCGCTGATCTACCCGTTCATCGTCAACGACCCCGGCGAGGGCACCCAGGCCAAGCGGCGCGGGCACGCCACGGTGGTCGACCACCTCGTCCCGCCGATGGCGCGCGCCGACACGTACGGCGACCTGGCCAAGCTGGAGCAGTTGCTCGACGAGTACGCGCTCGTCTCCGACCTGGACCCGGTCAAGGCGCCGGCGGTCCGCGCGCAGATCTGGACGCTGGTCAAGGCGGCCGAGCTCCATCACGACCTGCACGTGGACGACCAGCCGGACGACGACGCGTTCGACGAGTTCGTCATGCACATCGACGGCTACCTGTGCGAGATCAAGGACGTGCAGATCCGCGACGGCCTGCACATCCTGGGCGGCGGCCCGGTCGGCGAGCCGCGCGTGAACCTCGTCCTGGCGGTGCTGCGGGCCTCGCAGGTGTGGGGCGGGCAGGCGAACGCGCTGCCCGGCCTGCGGGCCTCGCTGGCCGAGCACTTCGGGCTGGTGGAGAAGGACCTGCTGGCCGAGCCGGGCGCCCCGGTGAAGGTGCCGGTGGAGCTGACGGACCTGGTCGAGGGGCCGGCCCGCAGCGCCGCCGACGCGATCGACCTGCTGGAGCAGCTCTGCCGGCGGATCGCCGAGGGCATGGAGGAGCGCGGCTGGGCGGTCGCCGAGAGCGCCCCCCTCGTACGGGAGGTGCTGCGCGCCGAACTCCCCGAGGCGGTGGCCGTGCTGGAGTTCGCCTGCACCGAGGTCGTGCCGCGGCTCGCCCGGACGACGGACGAGATCGGGCACATCCTGCGGGCCCTGGACGGCGGTTACGTCCCGGCCGGACCGTCCGGTTCGCCGACGCGCGGTCTGGTCAACGTGCTGCCGACCGGCCGGAACTTCTACTCCGTCGACCCCAAGGCGATCCCGTCCCGGCTGAGCTGGGAGGTCGGCCAGTCCCTCGCGGACTCGCTGATCCAGCGCTATCTGAGCGACACCGGCGAGTACCCGAAGTCCGTCGGCCTCACGGTGTGGGGCACGTCCGCCATGCGCACCCAGGGCGACGACATCGCCGAGATCCTGGCGCTGCTGGGCTGCCGTCCGGTGTGGGACGACGCCTCGCGCCGGGTCACCGGCTTCGAGATCGTGCCCCCGGCCGAGCTGGGCCGGCCGCGCGTCGATGTCACGGTGCGTATCTCGGGCTTCTTCCGGGACGCGTTCCCGCACGTCGTGGGGCTGATCGACGACGCGGTGCGGGCGGTGGCGGAGCTGGACGAGCCCGCCGAGTCCAATTTCGTGAAGGCGCACGCCGACGCGGACACCGCCGAGCACGGCGACCGGCGCCGGGCCACCGCGCGCGTCTTCGGCTCCAAGCCGGGCGCGTACGGCGCCGGTCTGCTGCCGCTGATCGACGCCCGCAACTGGCGCTCCGACGCGGACCTCGCCGAGGTGTACGCGGTGTGGGGCGGCTACGCCTACGGGCGCGGGCTCGACGGGCGCGCCGCGCGCGGGGACATGGAGACGGCCTTCCGGCGGATCGCGGTCGCCGCGAAGAACGTGGACACCCGCGAGCACGACCTCGTCGACGCCGACGACTACTTCCAGTACCACGGCGGCATGGTCGCCATGGTGCGGCACCTGACGGGGGCCTCGCCCGAGGCGTACGTCGGCGACTCGGCCACTCCCGACCAGGTGAAGACCCGGACGCTGGGCGAGGAGACGCACCGGGTGTTCCGCGCGCGGGTGGTCAACCCGCGCTGGATGGCGGCGATGCGGCGGCACGGCTACAAGGGCGCCTTCGAGATGGCGGCCACCGTGGACTACCTCTTCGGGTACGACGCCACGGCCGGGGTCGTGGACGACTGGATGTACGAGAAGTTGTCGGCGGAGTACGTGTTCTCGCCCGAGAACCAGGAGTTCATGCGGAAGTCCAACCCCTGGGCCTTGCGCGGCATCACGGAAAGGCTCCTGGAGGCGGCAGACCGCGGGCTGTGGGCGGAGCCGGACCAGGAAACCCTGGACCGACTCCGGGCGACCTACCTCGAACTCGAGGGAGATCTGGAGGGAGATGCGTGATCTCCCTGGATACCCCCGCGAGTGCGGGAAGCACACCGAGTACGTCTTGGACCCGGAGAAACGGGACGGACCATCCCCGCATCGGCGGGGAGCAGGCATTCACCATCGCTGATCGACATGTGAGTCGCGCGCGTTTCTCGACTGAGCTACCCGAAGGAGTGATCATCGCGTGAGCACGCCCTATCCCTTCACCGCCCTGGTCGGACAGGACGACCTCCGCCTGGCCCTGCTCCTGAACGCGGTGAGCCCGGCCGTCGGCGGTGTGCTGGTGCGCGGCGAGAAGGGCACCGCCAAGTCCACGGCGGTGCGTGCGCTGTCGGCGCTGTTGCCGGAGGTGGACGTCGTCTCCGGGTGCCGGTTCTCCTGCGCCCCGGACGCACCCGACCCCGGCTGCCCGGACGGCCCGCACGAGCCGGGGGCCTTCGCCTCCCGCCCCGCGCGGATGGTGGAGCTGCCCGTCGGTGCCTCCGAGGACCGGCTGGTCGGCGCGCTCGACATCGAGCGGGCACTCGCGGAGGGCGTGAAGGCCTTCGAGCCGGGCCTGCTGGCCGACGCGCACCGCGGGATCCTGTACGTCGACGAGGTCAACCTGCTCCACGACCACCTGGTCGACCTGCTGCTGGACGCCGCCGCGATGGGCGCCTCCTACGTCGAGCGCGAGGGTGTGTCGGTGCGGCACGCCTCGAAGTTCCTGCTGGTCGGGACCATGAACCCGGAGGAGGGCGAGCTGCGTCCGCAGCTCCTGGACCGCTTCGGGCTGACCGTGGAGGTCGCCGCCTCGCGCGAACCCGACCAACGTGTGGAGGTCGTACGGCGCCGGTTGGCGTACGACGACGACCCGGCCGGTTTCGCCGCGCGCTGGGCCGACGAGGAGGCCGCCGTACGGGCGCGGATCGTGGCGGCGCGGCAGTTGTTGCCGTCTGTGTCGCTGGGCGAGGGGGCGTTGCGGCAGATCGCTGCCACATGCAGCGCCTTCGAGGTGGACGGCATGCGGGCCGACATCGTGATGGCGCGGACCGCGACCGCGCTGGCGGCGTGGGCCGGGCGGACGGACGTACTGGCGGAGGACGTGCGGCAGGCGGCGCTGCTGGCGCTGCCGCACCGGCGGCGGCGCAACCCGTTCGACGCGCCGGGGCTGGACGAGGACAAGCTCGACGAGACGCTGGAGGAGTTCGGCGGGCAGGACGGGGACGGCGGCGGGGACGACGATCCGGACCCGGGTCCCGACGGTCCCGGTGGCCCCGGTGGCCCCGGTGGGCAGCCGGAACCCGACGACGCCCCGCAGGGCGACGGGGACGCCGCCGCGCGCCCCGAGGCCGGGGAGGGCGGGGAGCCCCAGCCCACCGGCGGTGCCGGTGAGCAGTCCCCCGCACGGGCGGCCGAGCCGTTCCGCACCAAGGTGCTGAGCGTGCCCGGGCTCGGCGAGGGCGCCGCCGGGCGGCGTTCGCGGGCGCGGACCGAGCACGGGCGGACCACCGGCGCCCGCCGGCCCCGGGGAGCGCTGACCAAGCTGCACCTGGCGGCGACGGTACGGGCGGCGGCGCCGCACCAGCGGGCGCGGGGCCGCTCGGGGCCCGGTCTGGTGGTCCGCCGGGACGACCTGCGGCAGGCGACCCGCGAGGGGCGTGAGGGCAACCTCGTGCTGTTCGTCGTGGACGCCTCCGGGTCGATGGCGGCGCGGCAGCGGATGAGCGCCGTGAAGGGTGCCGTGCTGTCGCTGCTGCTGGACGCCTACCAGCGGCGGGACAAGGTGGGGCTGGTGACCTTCCGGGGTTCGGCCGCCGAGGTCGCGCTGCCGCCGACCTCGTCGGTGGACGCGGCGGCGGTCCGGCTGGAGTCGCTGCCGACGGGCGGGCGGACGCCGCTGGCGGCCGGGCTGCTGAAGGCGCACGAGGTGCTGCGGGTGGAGCGGCTGCGGGACCCGGCGCGGCGGGCGCTGGTCGTGGTGGTGACGGACGGGCGGGCCACCGGGGGCCCCGAGCCGGTGGCGCTCGCGGGGCGTGCGGCGCGGCTGTTCGCGGCCGAGGGCACCGCGTCCGTGGTCGTGGACTGCGAGTCGGGACCGGTGCGACTGGGGCTGGCCGGGCAGCTCGCCGGTGAGCTGGGCGGTACGGCGGTGACGCTGGACGAGCTGCGGGCTGACTCGATCGCCGGTCTGGTGAAGGACGTTCAGGGCAGCAGGAGGGCCGCGTAATGCCGCAGGGCAAGCCGAGTGTCGTACCGGACGACGGACTGACGACGCGTCAGCGACGCAACCGGCCGCTGGTCGTGGTGCACACGGGCATCGGCAAGGGCAAGTCCACCGCCGCCTTCGGGCTGGCGCTGCGGGCCTGGAACCAGGGCTGGCCGATCGGGGTGTTCCAGTTCGTCAAGTCGGCCAAGTGGAAGGTCGGCGAGGAGAACGCGCTGCGGGTGCTGGGCGCCAGCGGCGAGGGCGGGTCCGTCGACTGGCACAAGATGGGCGAGGGCTGGTCCTGGGTCCAGCGCGACGCGCAGATGGACAACGAGGAGAAGGCCCGGGAGGGCTGGGAGCAGGTCAAGCGGGACCTCGCCGCCGAGACGTACAGGCTCTACGTGCTGGACGAGTTCGCCTACCCGATGCACTGGGGATGGGTCGACACCGACGAGGTCGTGTCCGTGCTGCGGGACCGGCCCGGGACCCAGCACGTCGTGATCACCGGGCGGAACGCTCCGGAGAAGCTGGTGGACCTCGCCGACCTGGTGACCGACATGTCCAAGGTCAAGCACCCGATGGACGCGGGGCAGAAGGGGCAGAGGGGAATCGAGTGGTGACCTCCTCCGTCCCCCGGCTGGTCATCGCCGCGCCCTCCTCGGGCAGCGGCAAGACCACCGTCGCCACGGGGCTGATGGCCGCGCTCGCCGCGCGCGGACTCGCCGTGTCGCCGCACAAGGTCGGGCCGGACTACATCGACCCCGGGTACCACGCGCTCGCCACCGGGCGGGTGGGGCGGAACCTGGACGCCTACCTGTGCGGGGCGGAGCTGGTGGCTCCGCTGTTCCTGCACGGGGCGCGCGGATGTGACATCGCGGTCGTCGAGGGCGTGATGGGGCTGTACGACGGGGCCGCCGGGGAAGGTGAGCTGGCGTCCACCGCGCAGGTCGCGAAGCTGCTGCGGGCGCCGGTGGTGCTGGTCGTGGACGCCTCGTCGCAGTCGCGGTCGGTGGCGGCGCTGGTGCACGGGTTCGCGTCCTGGGACCCTCAGGTGCGGGTCGGGGGCGTGATTCTCAACAAGGTGGGGTCGGATCGGCACGAGGCGCTGTTGCGGGAGGCGCTGGAGTCGGCCGGGGTGCCGGTGCTGGGGGTGTTGCGGCGGGCCGCTCAGGTCGAGACGCCGTCGCGGCATCTGGGGCTGGTGCCGGTCGCCGAGCGGGGCGCGCAGGCGGTGGAGGCCGTCGCGGCGATGGCCGCGCAGGTCTCCGGCGGGTGTGATCTGGAGGCGTTGGCCGGGCTGGCGCGGGCTGCCGGGCCGTTGCCGGGTGGCTTGGCCCCCTGGACCCCCGAGCCCCTGCCCGCCGACCGCCCGACCCGGTCGGTCGAGAAGTCGCCGCCGCGCGTCGCCGTCGCCGGTGGGGCCGCGTTCACGTTCTCCTACGCCGAGCACTCCGAGCTGCTCGCCGCCGCCGGGGCAGAGGTCGTCACCTTCGATCCGTTGCGGGACGAGGAGCTGCCGGAAGGCACTCGGGGGCTCGTCGTCGGGGGCGGGTTCCCCGAGGTGTACGCCTGCGAGCTGTCCGCCAACGAGCCGCTGCGCAAGGCGGTCTCCGAGCTGGCCCTCGGCGGGGCGCCCGTCGCCGCCGAGTGTGCCGGGCTGCTGTATCTGTGCCGGGAGCTGGACGGGTTGCCCATGTGCGGGGTGCTGGACGCCTCCGCGCGGATGTCGGAGCGGCTGACGCTGGGCTACCGGGACGCCGTGGCCGTGTCCGACAGTGCGCTGGCCGTCGCGGGGACGCGGATGCGGGGGCACGAGTTCCACCGGACGGCCGTGGAGCCGGGGTCCGGGGCGGCGCCGGCGTGGGGGATGCGGGCGCCCGAGCGGCGCGTCGAGGGATTTGTGGAGCGCGGTGTGCACGCGAGCTATCTGCACACGCACTGGGCGTCCGAGCCCGGTGTCGCCCGTCGGTTCGTGGAGAGGTGCCGGACGTCATGAGCAGCAGGCTGACCGGGGTGGGGGTCGGGCCCGGAGACCCCGAGCTGGTGACGGTCAAGGGGGTCAACGCGCTGCGGGCCGCCGAGGTCGTCGTCGTGCCCGTCATGGACACGGGCGAGCGCGGGCGGGCCGAGGCGACCGTGCTGCACTACGTGGGCGCCGAGAAGGTCGTACGGGTCGTGTTCGCGTTGAACGAGCGCACCGACCGGGTCCGGCGCGAGGCGGCCTGGGACGCGGCCGGGGAGCGGGTGGCCGGGCTGCTGAGGGACCACGGCCACGTCGCCTTCGCCACCATCGGCGATCCCAACGTGTACTCGACCTTCACCTATCTCGCGCAGACCGTCGGCGAACTCGTGCCGGGCACCGCCGTGGAGACCGTGCCGGGCATCACCGCCATGCAGGACCTCGCGGCGCGGTCGGGCGCCGTGCTGACCGAGGGCACCGAGCCGCTGACGCTGGTGCCGGTCACCGCGGGGGCCGCCGTGCTCAAGGACGCGCTGAACGGGCCGGGCACGGTCGTCGCCTACAAGTTCGGCCGGCAGGCGGCCGAGGTCGCCGAGGCGCTGCGGGAGACCGGGCGGCTGGGCGACGCCGTGTGGGGGTCGGCGCTGGGGCTACCGGAGGAGTCCGTGCGGGCGGCGGCGGAGCTGGACGGTGCGCCGCTGCCCTATCTGTCGACGCTCATCGCGCCCGCGCGGCGCGAGGGCGGGCGGGGCGGCAAGTTGTGAGCGGGGGTGCCTCATTCGGCGACGCCCACCACCAGCCAGATGAACGCCGCGCCGGCGACCGTGCACAGCAGGGTCGAGCGGGCGGGGTGCTCGTGGTGGGCCTCGGGGAGGATCTCGGCGGCGGCGAGGTAGAGCAGTACGCCGCCGAACAGGCCGAGATACGCGCCGAGTACGCCCTCCGCGATGGTGAAGAACAGGGTGGACGCGGCCCCGGCCACGGGAGCCAGGGCATCGGCGACCAGCATCGCGATCGCGCGGCGGCGGGCGTTCCCGTACAGGCTGGTGAGCGTGTAGGTGTTGAAGCCGTCCGCGAAGTCGTGGGCGATCACGGCCATCGCGACCGCCACGCCCATGCCGCCGCCGACCTGGAAGGCCGCGCCGATCGCCACGCCGTCCATCGCGCTGTGCCCCACCATCGCGGCGGCGGCCGTCAGGCCCACCTGGGGCGAACGCTGTCCGTGCTCGTCGGCGCCGTGCGCGGCGCGACGGGCGGCCAGCAGCCGCTCCACCATGTGCGCGAGCAGGAATCCGGCGACGAAGAGCAGCAGTGCCTCGGGCACGCCGAACACCTCGTCGCCCGCCGCTTCCAGCGCCTCCGGCAGCAGGTCGAGGCCGACCACGCCCAGCATCAGGCCGCCGGCCAGGCCCAGGACCAGGTGGCGCCGGTCGGTCACGCGCTGTGCCGTCCAGCCGCCGGCCAGCGTCATCAGGAACGCGCCGAGCGCGACGAAGACCGCCATGCGCCCTTGCTATCCGATCCGAGCGCGCATCCGTGCGCACGACAGCGACAACCGCAGTAAATATGCGTAGGAGAGGACCGATTTCCATGGCTTCCGAGGCCCCCGTGGCTCCCGAGGTTTCCGTGGCTTCCGAGGCTTCAGCGGCCGAGGGCCCCGCCGGCAGGGTGACCTTCGTCGGTGCCGGGCCCGGCGCGGCCGACCTGCTGACCTTCCGCGCGGCGCGTGCCATCGGCGAGGCCGACGTCGTGATCTGGGCGGCGAGCCTGGTCCAGGCGGAGGTCCTCCAGCACGCCCGCGAGGACGCGGAGGTCCTGGACTCGGCGACGATGTCGCTGGAGGAAGTCGTCGCCGTCTACCGGCGGGCCCGCCAGGAGGGGCTGCGGGTGGCCCGCATCCACTCCGGCGACCCGGCCCTGTGGGGCGGTACGCAGGAGCAGGTGGACCGGTGCGCGGAGATCGGCATCGCGACCGAGATCGTGCCGGGCGTCTCCGCCTTCTCCGCGGTCGCCGCGCTCGCGCGGCGGGAGCTGACCATCCCGGAGGTCGCGCAGTCCGTCGTGCTGACCCGGCTCGGCGGCGGCAAGACGCCGATGCCGCCCGGGGAGGAGGTCCGCGAGTTCGCGAAGCACGGCACCACCATGGCGATCTTCCTGTCGGCGGCCCGCAGCGGCCAACTGGTGCGGGAGCTGCTGGAGGGCGGCTACCCGACCGAGACGCCGGTCGTCGTCGCCTACCAGGCCACCTGGCCGGAGGAGCTGGTCGTGAGGTGCACGATCGCCACGCTGGAGGAGACGGTCAAGGAGCACAAGCTCTGGAAGCACACCCTCTTCCTGGTCGGCCCGGCCCTCGACGCGCACGGCACCCGTTCGCACCTGTACCACCCGGGGCACTTCCACGGCTATCGCAAGGCCGACCCGAAGGCGCGCCGGGAGCTGCGCACGCGGGGTGCGAGCACGTGATCACGGTGGTGGGCATGGGGGCCGGGACGCCGCCTGCCGAGGACGTCGCCGCCGGTGCCGAGCTGGTCGTCGGCGGACGGCGCCACCTGGACGCCGTACGGCTGCCCCGGGGGGCCGAGCGGATCGTCCTCGGGGCGTTGGCGCCCGCCCTCGACACGGTCGCGGAGTACGTCGCCGAGCAGCGGCGGGTGGTCGTACTGGCCTCCGGTGACCCGGGGTTCTTCGGGATCGTGCGGGTGCTGGCCGAGCGGTTCGGGCCTCGGCGGCTCGACGTCCGGCCCGGCGTCTCCTCCGTCGCCGCCGCCTTCGCGCGGGCCGGGCTGCCGTGGGACGACGCCGTGGTGGCCAGCGCGCACGGGCGGGACCTGCGGACCGCGGTGAACCTGTGCCGGGCGCACCCGAAGGTCGCCGTGCTGACGGGGCCCGGGGCGGGGCCGGCGGAACTGGGGGCCGCGCTGGGGGACGGGCCGAGGGTCCTCGTCGTCGCGTCCGCGCTGGGCTCCGCCGAGGAGCGCGTGGAGCGGGTCACGCCCGCCGAGGCCGCCGTCCGGGACTGGGGGGCGGCGGTGAGCGTGGTGCTGTGCCTGGACGAGGCGCGGGCGCTGGGGCCGGTGCGGACGATCGCCGGACCGCGTCCCGGGCGGGCGGGGCGTGCCCTCTCCGCCGGGCCGGCCGGACATGACCCGCGTGGCGAGCCGGCCCGGTCGGCCACGGCGAGCGGACCCGACGGACGGGCCGGACGCCGCGAGCCGGACGAGTGGGCCGGATGGGCGCTGGACGAGGCCGAGTTCACGCACCGCGACTCGATGATCACGAAGTTCGAGGTGCGGGCGCTGGCGCTGGCCCGGCTCGGGCCCCGCCCCGGTGACCTGGTGTGGGACGTCGGGGCGGGCTCCGGGTCCGTGGCCGTGGAGTGCGCGCGGCTGGGCGCCGCCGTCACCGCCGTCGAGAAGACGCCGGACGGTGTCGAGCGCGTCCGCGCCAACGCCGCCGCGCACGGCGTCGACGTGCGGGTGGTGCAGGGGGCGGCGCCCACGGCGCTGTCCGACCTGGGCGAGGACCCCGACGCCGTGTTCGTCGGCGGTGGCGGGCGCGAACTGCCCGCGATCGTCGCGGGGTGCGCGCGCCGGGCGCGGCGCACCGTGGTCGTCGCCATGGCCGCGCTGGACCGGGTGCCGGCGGCCCGTCAGGCGCTGCTCGACGCCGGGCTGGAGTGCGACGGGGTGCTGCTGCAGTCGTCCCGGCTCGCGCCGCTGCCGGGAGACGTGACCCGGCTCGCGGCCACCAATCCCGTCTTCCTGCTGTGGGGCGTGAGGCCGCACAGCCGTACCGAAGGAGTTGCCCCTTGATCGGCCTCATTTCCGCCACCGCGGCGGGAGCGGCCGCGCGGGACCGGCTGGCCACGGCGTGGCCCGACCGCACGCGCGTGTACGAGGGTCCCGTCGCGGACGCCGTGCGGACCGCGTTCGCCGAGTGCGAGCAGCTCGTCTGCTTCCTCGCCACGGGGGCCGTGGTACGGCTCGTCGCGCCGCTGCTGGACGACAAGCGGACCGATCCCGGTGTGGTCTGCGTCGACGAGGGCGGGCGGTTCGCCGTGTCGCTGGTCGGCGGCCACGGGGGCGGCGCCAACGACCTCGCCCTCGCGGTCGGTGGGGTGCTGGGAGCCGAGCCGGTGGTGACGACGGCGACGGACGCCGTGGGCCTGGCCGGCCTGGACACGCTCGGGCTGCCCGTGGAGGGCGATGTCGCCGGGGTCTCGCGGGCCCTGCTGGACGGCGAGCCGGTGGCGCTGCGGGCGGAGGTGAGCTGGCCGCTGCCGCCGCTGCCCGTCACCGGGGAAGGGGCGTACACGGTACGGCTGACCGACCGCCTGGTGGAGCCGGCCGAACGTGAGGCCGTGCTGCGTCCGCCGTCCCTGGTCGTCGGCGTCGGCGCCTCCAGGGGCGCGCCGCTCGACGAGGTGCTCGGGCTGGTGGAGGGGGCCCTGCGGGACGCCGGGCTGTCCGCCGCGTCGGTCGCCGAGCTGGCCACCGTGGACGCCAAGGCCGAGGAGCCCGGCATCGTCGGGGCGGCCGAGCGGCTCGGCGTGCCCCTCGTGACGTACTCCGCCGGGGAGCTGGCGGACGTCGCGGTGCCCAACCCCTCGGACGCCCCGCTCGCGGCCGTGGGCACCCCGTCGGTCGCGGAGGCGGCGGCGCTCGTGCGCGGCGGTGAACTCCTCGTGCCCAAGCGCAAGTCGGCGGCGCGTCCCGCGATGGCGACGTGTGCCGTCGTGCGGCGGCCGGGGCGCGGGCGGCTCGCGGTGGTCGGGCTCGGGCCGGGCGCCCGGGACCTGGTCACGCCGCGCGCGCGGGCGGAGCTGCGGCGGGCCTCGGTGCTGGTCGGTCTCGACCAGTACGTCGACCAGATCCGCGACCTGCTGCGGCCGGGCACACGGGTCCTGGAGTCGGGGCTCGGCGCGGAGGAGGAGCGCGCGCGGACCGCGGTCGAGGAGGCCCGGCGCGGACACGCCGTCGCGCTCATCGGCAGCGGGGACGCGGGGGTGTACGCGATGGCCTCCCCCGCGCTGGCGGAGGCGTCCGACGACATCGACGTGGTCGGCGTGCCCGGGGTGACGGCGGCCCTGGCGGCCGGCGCGATCCTGGGGGCACCGCTCGGCCACGACCACGTGTCGATCAGCCTGTCCGACCTGCACACGCCGTGGGAGGTCATCGAGCGCCGGGTGCGGGCGGCGGCCGAGGCGGACATCGTCGTGACGTTCTACAACCCGCGCAGCCAAGGCCGCGACTGGCAGTTGCCCAAGGCGCTGGCGATCCTCGCGGAGCACCGGGAGCCGGCGACGCCGGTCGGGGTCGTACGCAACGCGTCGCGGGCCGACGAGTCCAGCCGCCTGACCACGCTCGCCGCTCTCGACCCGGCGACGGTCGACATGATGACGGTCGTGACGGTGGGCAACACCGCGACCCGTCAAATCGCCGGGCGCATGGTGACGCCGCGCGGCTACCGCTGGCAGGAGGAGCCGAAGTGAGCCGTGTCGTGCACCCCATCGAGCAGGAGTCCTTCCGGCGGCTGCGCGCCCGGCTGGACACCTCGCGCTTCCCGCCGCTGACCCGGGCGGTGGTGGAGCGGGTCATCCACTCCGCCGCCGACCTGGAGTACGCGTCCGACCTCGTCATGGACGAGGACGAGCTGGCGGCGGCGCATGCCGCGCTGCACGCCGGGGCGCCGGTCGTCGTGGACGTGGAGATGGTCGCGGCCGGGATCACCCGGCGGCCGACCGTCTGCCGGCTGAAGGACGCCGTCGCCGGTCCCGGGCTGACGCGTTCGGCGCACGCCGTGCGGCTCGCCTACGAGCAGGTCGGGCCCGGTGCGCTCTGGGTGATCGGCTGTGCGCCGACCGCCCTGGAGGAGCTGCTCACCCTGGACGCCTCCCCCGCGCTCGTCGTCGGGCTGCCCGTCGGCTTCGTCGGGGCGGCCGAGTCCAAGGCCGCGCTGCGGGAGAGCGGGCTGCCCGCCGTGAGCAACGTGTCCGAGAAGGGCGGGTCGGCGGTGGCCGCGGCCGCGCTGAACGCCCTGCTGTACCACCACCCCGAGAACCACGCCGTGCCCGAGAACCACGCCGTGCCCGAGAACCACGCCGTGCCCGAGAACCACGCCGTGCCCGAGAACCACGCCGTGTACGAGGACGACGCCGTGTCCGAGAACGCCGTGTCCCAGAAACCCGAGGAGAACCTGTGACGACCCCGCCCGCCCTGCTCATCGCCGGACACGGCACCCGGGACGAGGCCGGAGCCGAGGCCTTCCGCGACTTCGTGCGCGAACTGGGCCGCCGCCACCCCGCACTGCCCGTCGCGGGCGGCTTCATCGAGCTGTCCCCGCCGCCGCTGGGCGAGGCGGTCGCCGAACTGGTCGAGCGCGGTGTGCGCCGGTTCGCCGCGGTGCCGCTGATGCTGGTGTCCGCCGGGCACGCCAAGGGCGACATCCCGGCGGCGCTGTCCCGCGAGAAGGAGCGGCACCCCGGCATCACGTACACCTACGGGCGCCCGCTCGGCCCGCACCCGGCACTGCTGCGGGTGCTGGAGCGGCGGCTGGCGGAGGCGGTCGACCCGTCCTGGGACCCCTCCGAGGTGACCGTGCTGCTGGTCGGGCGCGGGTCGACGGACCCGGACGCCAACGCCGAGGTGTTCAAGGCGGCGCGGCTGCTGTGGGAGGGGCGCGGTTACGCGGCCGTGGAGACGGCGTTCGTGTCGCTGGCGAAGCCGGACGTGCCGGGCGGCCTGGACCGGTGCGTGCGGCTGGGGGCGCGGCGGGTGGTGGTCCTGCCGTACTTCCTGTTCACCGGCATCCTCCCGGACCGCGTCCGGCACCAGACCGAGGAGTGGGCGGCGGCGCATCCGGAGACCGGGGTGCGGTCGGCGGACGTCATCGGGCCCGAGCCGGAGCTGCTCGACCTGGTGTGGGAGCGGTACGAGGAGGCCGTCAAGGGCGATCTCCGGATGAACTGCGACTCGTGCGTGTACCGGATCGCGCTGCCCGGCTTCGAGGACAAGGTGGGGCTGCCGCAGCAGCCGCACTTCCACCCCGACGACGACGGCGATCACCACCACGGGCACCATCACGGGCATGGACACGCACACTCCCATGCACACTGAGGCCGGGGGGCACGGCCCCGACCTGCGGCATCACGGGGACGCCGAGGTCCGCGACGACGGCTCGGCGCTGGTGGACCTCGCGGTGAACGTCCGAGCGGACACGCCCCCGGCCTGGTTGCGCGAGCACGTCGCCGCCTCGCTCGGCTCCCTCGCGGCCTACCCGGACGGGCGGGCCGCGCGGGCGGCGGTGGCGGCGCGGCACGGCCTGCCGGTGGAGCGGGTGCTGCTGACGGCGGGCGCGGCGGAGGCGTTCGTGCTGCTGGCGCGGGCGCTGAAGGTGTGCCGGCCGGTCGTGGTGCACCCGCAGTTCACCGAGCCGGAGGCGGCGCTGCGGGACGCGGGGCACCCGGTCGACCGGGTGCTGCTGCGGGAGGCGGACGGCTTCCGGCTGGACCCGGCGGCCGTCCCGGAGGACGCCGACCTGGTGGTGCTCGGCAACCCGACGAACCCCACCTCGGTGCTGCACCCGGCGGCCGCGCTCACGGAACTGGCGCGCCCCGGGCGCACGCTGGTCGTGGACGAGGCCTTCATGGACGCGGTACCGGGCGAGCGGGAGGCGCTGGCCGGGCGGACGGACGTACCGGGGCTGGTCGTCCTGCGCAGCCTCACCAAGACGTGGGGGCTGGCCGGGCTGCGCGTCGGTTACGTGCTGGCGGCCCCGGAGACGATCGCGGAACTGGAGCGCGCCCAGCCGCTGTGGCCCGTGTCCACGCCCGCGCTGGCGGCCGCCGAGGCGTGCGTGGCGCCGCGGGCGCTGGCGGAGGCCGCCCACGCGGCCCACCGCATCGCCGCGGACCGGGCCCATCTCGTCGCCGGACTGGCGCGGTTCGCCGGCGCCGGACTGCGCGTCGCCGGCCCCGCCGAGGGCCCCTTCGTCCTCGTCCGCCTGCCGCACGCCGCCGCCGTACGCCACCGGCTGCGCGACCTCGGGTACGCGGTACGGCGCGGGGACACGTTCCCGGGTCTGGGCGAGGAGTGGCTGCGGCTGGCGGTACGGGACCGGGCGACGACGGACGGCTTCCTGCGGGCGCTGGGGCGGGCGGCGGCGGGAACGGTCTGAGGCTCACGGTCCGACGGGGGGCCGGGCACCGCCGGGTCGGTCCCGATCGCTTGAGCCCTCCGGTGTCTTCGCCACTCGGTCCCGCGTGTGCCCGCCCGGCCCGGCCCGCGCCCGCGCCGGCCCCACCCGTCCGGGCCACCCGCCCGGCCCGCTCGTCAGCCGTGCCCGCGGCCCGGGAGGAGGGGAGACGGTCGGCGGGGAACCCCGCGGCCGCGGCCGCCACCGGGGACAGCGCGGTCGCGGCCGCCCCGGGCCGACGGCCGACCGCACTTCCCGCGGCCGGCCGCCCTCGTTCCCCCGGTCGGCGCCCCCCCCTCGCTCCCCCGATCCGGTTTCCGCCCGTCCTTTCGCATGTCACGGCGCGGGTGCTCCCCGGCGGCCCCCCTGTCGGTCAACCGACGACCCGCCCGTTCAGCACCACCCGGCGCGGAGCGGCGAGCGCGCGCACGTCCGCGCGCGGGTCCGCGTCGAACACCACGAGGTCCGCCGGTGCGCCCTCGTCCAGGCCGGGACGTCCGAGCCACCGCCGGGCGGCCCAGGTGGTCGCGGCGAGGGCCTCGACGGGCGGGATGCCTGCGGTGACCAGCTCCGCGACCTCCGCCGCCGCCAGGCCGTGGGCCAGGGAGCCGCCCGCGTCGGTGCCGACGAAGACCGGGACGCCGGCGTCGTAGGCGTCGCGCACGGTGTCGTAGCGGCGTTCGTGGAGCCGGCGCATATGGGCCGACCAGCGCGGGAACCTGGACTCGCCGCCGTCGGCGAGCGCCGGGAAGGTGGCGATGTTGACGAGGGTGGGCACGATGGCGACGCCCCGCTCGGCGAAGAGCGGGATGGTGTCGTCCGTCAGGCCCGTGGCGTGTTCGACGCAGTCGATGCCGGCCTCGACCAGGTCGCGCAGGGAGTCCTCGGCGAAGCAGTGCGCGGTGACGCGGGCGCCCAGCCGGTGGGCCTCCGCGATCGCCGCCTCGACGGCGCCGCGCGGCCAGCACGCGGACAGGTCGCCGAGGTCGCGGTCGATCCAGTCGCCGACCAGCTTCACCCACCCGTCCCCGCGCCGGGCCTCCTGGGCGACGTAGGCGACGAGGTCCTCGGGCTCGACCTCCCAGGCGTAGTTGCGGATGTAGCGCCGGGTGCGGGCGATGTGCCGGCCGGCCCGGATGATCTTCGGGAGGTCCTCGCGGTCGTCGATCCAGCGGGTGTCGGAGGGGGAGCCCGCGTCGCGGATGAGGAGGGTGCCCGCCTCGCGGTCGGTCAGCGCCTGCTTCTCGGCGACGTCCTCGGGGACGGCCCCGTGCTGGTCGAGGCCGACGTGGCAGTGCGCGTCGACCAGGCCGGGCAGGGCCCAGCCCTCGACGGTGCGGACGTCGGCGGCCCCGGCGGGGCGGTCGTACGAGATCCGGCCGTCGATCACCCACAGCTCGTCGCGGACGTCCTCGTCCCGCGGCCCGACGAGCACCCGACCCTTCACGTGCAGCACCGTGCGATCGCTCATGCCCGCACCTTAGACCGGGCACCGGGAGGGTTCGAAGGCCCGGTCTACCGGGCCTCCTTCCGTGCTGCCGCGCGGGCGCGGGACTCGGTCGCGTACCCGGCCGCGACGGCGCCCGCCGCGGCGGTCAGGGCGAGGACGGCGACGCCGGGGTTGACGTAGCCGGGGACGTTGTCGGAGTCGTATCCGTCGCCGTCGGCGGTCTCGCAGCGGAAGCGGAGGGGCAGGTAGGAGGCCGAGTAGTCGACGATCCGGGCGGACAGCTCCGGGTGCTCACTCGTGCGGCAGGGCCGCAACGGCGCCGATCCCGTGCCGCCGTCCTCCGCCTCCATGACCGCGAACGCCACACACAGCGCGCCCCAGGCGTACAGCACGGCGGCGGCCGCACCGGCGCACCCCGCCAGTACGCGGAACCCCCCACCGGGGCGGGCGGGCGCGGGAGCGGCGTCCTCGGGGGCGGTGCGGGCGTACGTCCCGGCGCGGCGGCCGAGGACGACGGCGGTCACGACCGCCACGAGGACGAGCAGCAGAAGAGCGAACACGGGTCCGAGTCCACCAGCCCGACGATCATCACCGCTGTGGCGGAAGCCACAATTCCGGGCGTGGGGGTGTCGCAACGGATGCCCTCCGGCGCGAGTGGCGGCTGGGGCCGTGGTTACTCTCGACTTCGTACGTGCCGTACACCTGCCCGTGAGCGAAGAGAGCACCACAGTGACCCACCCCTTCCTGGACCTCGCCCCGCTGAGCGCCGGCCGTTTCGCCGCGATCGAGGACCAGGTCGCGGGCCTGCTCGGCACCGGCCAGGACGTCGTGATCATGCAGGGCGAGGCACTGCTGCCGCTGGAGGGCGCGATCCGCGCCGCCGCGGGGCCGGGCACCGTCGCGCTGAACGTCGTCACGGGGCCGTACGGGCAGACGTTCGGGGACTGGCTGCGGGACTGCGGCGCGACCGTGCACGACCTCTCCGTGCCGTTCCACACGGCCGTGTCCGCCGAGCAGGTCCGCCAGGCCTTCGCCCGGCACCCGGAGATCGACTTCGTGTCCCTGGTGCACGCCGAGGCGGCGACCGGGAACACCAACCCGGTCGCGGAGATCGGCGAGGTGGTCCGGGCGCACGGCGCGCTGTTCTACCTGGACGCCGTGGCCTCGGTGGGCGCCGAGCCGGTACTGCCGGACGCGTGGGGGGTGGACCTGTGCGTCATCGGCGCGCAGAAGGCGATGGGCGGTCCGGCCGGGGTGTCGGCGGTGTCGGTGAGCGAGCGGGCGTGGGCGCGGATGGCGGCGAACCCCGGGGCGCCGCGCCGCTCGTACCTCTCGCTGCTGGACTGGAAGGAGCGCTGGATCGACGGCGGGCGCAAGGCGCTGCCGCACGCTCCGGCGCAGTTGGAGATGCTCGCGCTTCAGGCGTGCGTGAAGCGCATCGAGGCCGAGGGCCCGCAGAGGGTGATGGCGCGGCACGCGTCGGCCGCCGCGGCCACCCGGGCCGGCGCGCTCGCGCTGGGGGTCCTGGAGCCCTACGTGTACGAGGCCCGGGACGCGGCGCCGGTCGCGACGACGCTGCGGACGCCGCCGGACGTCGACGCCTCGGAGCTGGTCGCCCGGGCCCTGGAGTCCGACCCGGCGCTGCCGCTGGCCGCGGGCGGGGGCGCGCTGGCCGGGGAGATGATCCGCGTCAACCACTACGGTCCGGGCGCGACGCGCGGGGCCGTGCGGGGCTGCCTGGCGGCACTGGGTGCCGTGCTGGCCGAGAAGGGGCTGAAGGCCGATCCGGAGGCGGCTCGGCGGGCCGTCGAGGACGCCTGGGCCCGGCCCGCGGGACCCGGCCTTTCGGAAGCGTGAATTCAGGGAATTCCCGAAGCTCACACAAACAGAATTAAGTAATTACGCTCAGCACAGCTTCCCGTATTCTTCTGCCCGCTTTCCCGAGACCTAAACACAAAGATTTCACGAACCTCGACCTTCGCATTTCGGGCACGTCTCGCACGGGTTACGCGATTGTGACCCGATCCACATGCTGCCCGTTTTGCGGCCTATGACCAGGTCAAATTATGACACATCGCCGCCACCTCGCGCGGCGGCACGCGCCCGCGTGATAACACATGACGCGCTCATACGTAACCCCATCCGGCGATGCAATTTCAAATTTCGCTGGGTAAATTTTATTTGCATGACTGCCGCGCAAGCAGACCTGCAAATCGACCGTCCGAGAGTGGCCGACGGGGCCGCCCTGTGGCGGATAGCAAGGGATTCGAAGGTCCTCGACCTGAACTCGTCCTACAGCTATCTGCTCTGGTGCCGGGACTTCGCCGCCACGTCGGCCGTCGCCCGGGACGAGCGCGGTGAGCCGGTCGGCTTCGTCACCGGTTACGTACGACCGGACCGGCCGGACACCCTGCTCGTGTGGCAGGTGGCGGTGGACCAGGCGTACCGTGGACGGAAGTTGGCCGCCGCCCTGCTCGACGGGCTGGCCGCCCGGACCGTGTCGGAGTGCGGGCTGACCACCCTGGAGACCACGATCTCGCCCGACAACACCGCCTCCCAGCGACTGTTCACCTCGTTCGCCGAGCGGCACGGCGCCCGACTGGAGCGCGAAGTGCTGTTCGACACGGACCTCTTCCCCGACGGGCCCCACGAGCCCGAGGTCCTGTACCGCATCGGGCCACTGCCCGCCGCCGCCCACTGACCGACCGGTCGCCCGGACGGCCCGGCACCCCGTGCCAGTCCGGCCCTTCAGACTTCCCGGCCGGGACCGCACCGGTCCCCCGGATCCGTACGACCTTCCTCTCCCACCCTCACCCAACGAGGAGCGATTCGTCGTGACCATCACCCAGCCCGACCTCAGTGTCTTCGAGACAGTCGAGTCCGAGGTGCGCAGCTACTGCCGCGGCTGGCCCACCGTCTTCGACCGTGCGCTCGGCAGCCGCATGTACGACGAGGACGGCCACGAGTACCTCGACTTCTTCGCCGGAGCGGGCTCGCTCAACTACGGGCACAACAACGCCGTACTGAAACGCGCACTGATCGACTACCTGGAGCGGGACGGCGTCACGCACGGGCTCGACATGTCGACCACCGCCAAGCGCCGCTTCCTGGAGACGTTCCAGAACCTGGTGCTCCGGCCGCGTGACCTGCCGTACAAGGTCATGTTCCCGGGCCCGACGGGCACCAACGCCGTGGAGTCCGCGCTCAAGCTGGCGCGGAAGGTGAAGGGGCGCGAGTCGATCGTCTCGTTCACCAACGCCTTCCACGGCATGTCGCTGGGCTCGCTCGCCGTGACCGGCAACGCCTTCAAGCGGGCCGGCGCCGGCATCCCGCTGGTGCACGGCACGCCCATGCCGTTCGACAACTACTTCGACGGCACCGTCGAGGACTTCCTGTGGTTCGAGCGGCTGCTCGAGGACCAGGGCTCCGGCCTGAACAAGCCGGCCGCCGTGATCGTCGAGACCGTGCAGGGCGAGGGCGGCATCAACGTCGCCCGGACCGAGTGGCTGCGCGCCCTGTCCGAGCTGTGCGAACGCCAGGACATGCTGCTCATCGTCGACGACATCCAGATGGGCTGCGGCCGTACCGGCGCCTTCTTCTCCTTCGAGGAGGCGGGCATCACGCCGGACATCGTCACCGTCTCCAAGTCGATCAGCGGCTACGGCCTGCCCATGGCGCTGACCCTGTTCAAGCCGGAGCTGGACGTCTGGGAGCCGGGCGAGCACAACGGCACCTTCCGCGGCAACAACCCCGCCTTCGTCACGGCGACCGCCACGCTCGAGGCGTACTGGGCCGACGGGTCGGCGATGGAGAAGCAGACCCGCGCCCGCGGTGAGCAGGTCGAGCAGCACATGATCGCCATCACCGAGGAGAACCTCGCCGACGTCAAGGAGTACCGCGGCCGCGGTCTGGTCTGGGGCCTGGAGTTCCACGACAAGGACCGTGCGGGCAAGGTCGCGGGGCGCGCCTTCGAACTCGGGCTGCTCATCGAGACGTCCGGCCCCGAGAGCGAGGTCGTCAAGCTGCTCCCGGCGCTCACCATCACGCCCGACGAGCTGGACGAGGGCATGAAGACCCTCGCGCGGGCCGTGCGCGAGACCGCCTGACAGCACCTACTTCCGGCGCCTTCGGCCCATGCGGCCGAAGGCGCCGGGGACCCTTGCACACCCTTCACCTAGGAGGCATCGCAACACCGTGATCGTCCGTTCGTTCAAGGAGATCGAAGGCACCGACCGGCACGTGAAGTCGGCGTCCGGCACCTGGGAGAGCAAGCGCATCGTCCTCGCGAAGGAGAAGGTCGGCTTCTCCGTGCACGAGACGATTCTGTACGCGGGTACGGAAACGTCCATGTGGTACGCGAACCACATCGAGGCCGTCGTCTGCACCAAGGGCGACGCCGAGTTGACCGACCGCGAGACCGGGAAGACGTACCACATCACCCCGGGCACGATGTACCTCCTCAACGGCCACGAGCGGCACACGCTCAAGGTCAAGGAGGACTTCCACTGCATCTGTGTCTTCAACCCGCCCGTGACCGGACGGGAGGATCACGACGAGAACGGCGTCTACCCGCTGCTCACCGAGGAGGTGTGAGTCACCGTGACCATCACGACCACGAACGTCACCGATCTCTATCCCACCCGCGGCGCCACCGAGGTGGCGACTCCCCGGCAGGACCCGGTCGTCTGGGGCTCCCCGGACACGCCCGGTCCCGTCTCGGCCGGTGACCTGCAGGCGCTGGACCGCGACGGCTTCCTCGCCATCGACCAGCTCATCGGACCGGACGAGGTCGACGTCTACCGGCGCGAGCTGGAGCGGCTCACCACCGACCCGGCCATCCGCGCGGACGCGCGCTCGATCGTGGAGCCGCAGTCCAAGGAGATCCGGTCGGTCTTCGAGGTGCACAAGATCAGCGAGGTCTTCGCCAAGCTGGTGCGGGACGAGCGCGTGGTCGGGCGCGCCCGGCAGATCCTCGGCTCGGACGTCTACGTCCACCAGTCCCGGATCAACGTCAAGCCGGGCTTCGGGGCCAGCGGCTTCTACTGGCACTCGGACTTCGAGACCTGGCACGCCGAGGACGGCCTGCCGAACATGCGGACGATCTCGGTTTCGATCGCGCTCACCGAGAACTACGACACCAACGGCGGTCTCATGATCATGCCGGGGTCGCACAAGACGTTCCTCGGGTGCGCGGGGGCCACGCCGAAGGACAACTACAAGAAGTCCCTGCAGATGCAGGACGCGGGGACGCCGTCCGACGAGGCGCTGACGAAGATGGCCTCGGAGTACGGCATCAAGCTGTTCACCGGCAAGGCCGGCTCGGCGACCTGGTTCGACTGCAACTGCATGCACGGTTCCGGCGACAACATCACGCCGTTCCCGCGCAGCAACGTGTTCATCGTGTTCAACAGCGTGGAGAACACGGCGGTCGAGCCGTTCGCGGCACCGATCCGGCGGCCGGACTTCATCGGGGCGCGGGACTTCACACCGGTGAAGTGACCCGCATCTGATCTCGGGCAGGGGCCTTTTCGTGTGGGACGGGAGGCCCCTGCCCGATACTGTCCCGGCCCATTCACGGCGCCCTTCCGGCGCTTCCCCGACGCCCCTGCGGCGCTTTCCGGGCACCGGAAGCGCGCGGAAGGAAGCCGGACCGAAGGGCGCCGGAAGGGCGCCGGAACCGTCTCAGCCCGCCAGCACGTCCAGCAGCCGGTCGACGTCCGCCGCGGAGTTGTAGACGTGGAACGCGGCCCGCAGATTGCCCGCCCGGTCGGAGACCTGCACGCCGGCCCCGCTCAGCTCGCCCTGCCGGTGGCCGAGTCCGGGCACGGACACGATCGCGGAGCCCGGCGCGGGCACCGGCTCGTGGCCCAGTGAGCGCACTCCCTCCCGGAACCCGTCGGCGAGCGCGGTGTCGTGGGCGTGCACCGCGGCCACGCCGAGCTCCTCGATCAGGGCCAGCGAGTGCCGGGCACCCGCGTAGGACAGGAGAGCCGGGCTCTCGTCGAAACGCCGTGCGGAGTGCGCGAGTTCCTCGACGGGGCCGTAGCAGCTCTCCCAGGGACGCTCACCCGACGCCCACCCCGCGAACAGCGGGGTCAGTCCGGCAGCCGCTCCCAAGTCCTCGGGTACGACGAGGAAGGCGACGCCGCGGGGACAGAGCACCCACTTGTAGGCGACGGCGGCCACGTAGTCGAAGTCGTCCGCGGCCAGCGGCAGCCACCCGTTCGACTGGGAGGCGTCGACCAGCGTCCGCGCGCCGTGCGCCCGGGCGGCGTCCCGCAGCGCGGCGAGGTCCGCGATCCGCCCGTCGGCGGACTGGACGGAACTGACCGCGACGAGCGCGGTGTCCGGTCCCACCGACTCGGCGATCCGCTCCAGCGGCACGCTGCGCACCTTCAGGTCCCAACGCGTGTGCAGGGGGTTCACCAGGGAGCTGAAGTCGGCCTCCGCGGTGAGGACTTCGGCGCCCGCGGGCAGCGAGGCGGCGACGAGCCCGCTGAACGTGGCGACCGAGGCGCCGGCCGCGACCCTGGTGGCGGGCACCCCCACGAGCCGGGCGAAGGCGGAGCGGCACGCCTCGACGTCGGCGAACATGTCGAACGGCTGCCCCGCGGCCGCGGACGCCGCCGCGTCACGCATCGCGGCGAGGGTCCGGGCGGGCAGCAGGCCGGTGCCGGCGGTGTTCAGGTACGTGGTCTTCGGGGCGAACTCGGCACGGACGAGGTTCTCGAAGCTCTCCATGGGCACCACTGTGCGTCCCCGCGACCTCCCCGTCCATTGCGTATTTCTACGCGATTCCTCCAAGCAACGCTTATGGACGGGCTCCCACCTGCGCATTCTCAGTTCCGGGGCACCGCGCACCCGTCCGGGCCGCACGCCTCGGCGTCCCCGTCGTCGATCAGCTTCAGCGGTGTGCGCTCGCCCCACGCCTGCGTCAGCGCCTGGTCGAAGACCTCGGCGGGCTGGGCGCCCGAGACGCCGTACGCCCGGTCGAGCACGAAGAACGGCACCCCCGTGGCGCCGAGCTGCGCGGCCTCGCGCTCGTCGGCGCGCACCTCGTCGGCGTAGGCGGTGGCGTCGGCGACCACCTCGCGCGCCGCGACCGCGTCCAGACCGGCGGTGACGGCCAGCTCCACGAGCCGCTCGTCGTCGTTGAAGACGGAGCGCTCGTCGGCGAAGTTGGCCCGGTAGAACGCGTCCAGCAGCGCCTCCTGCCGGCCCCGCTCCTTGGCGAGGTGCAGCAGCCGGTGCATGTCGAAGGTGCTGCCGTGGTCGCGGTCCCGGGTGCGGTAGTCGAGTCCCTCGGCGGCGGCCTGCGCACCGAGGTTGTCCTCACCGGCCCGCGCCTGCGCCTCGCTCATGCCGTACTTGGCGGTGAGCATCGTCAGCACGGGCTGGACGTCGTCCTTGGCCCGCCCGGGGTCCAGCTCGAACGAGCGGTGGACCACCTCGACGCCGTCACGGTGCGGGAAGGCCGCCAGCGCCTTCTCGAAGCGGGCCTTGCCCACGTAGCACCACGGGCAGGCGATGTCGCTCCAGATCTCGACGCGCATGTCTCGGCTCTTCTCCAGGTCGTACGGGTGCGAAGGCCCTCTTCGCCTCGTACGGGAACGTCCGGGCGGCGGGCCTCATTCCCGTGTCATCGCGCCGGCACGCGGAAGCGCAGGAACAGGTGGTGGTCGCCCTCGGCGGGCGGGTACTCCGGGTCGGGGACCCAGCCCCGGCGGGCGTAGAAGGCCTGGGCGCGCAGGTTGTCGACGTGCACGTCCAGGACGGCCGCCCGCCTGCCGTCGGCCCGCCACTGATCGACGCAGGCCGAGTGCAGGGCGGTGCCGACGCCGGTGCGCCAGTGGTCGGGGTCGACGTGGAACTGGAACAGCTTGACCGTCTCCGAGGGGCCGTCGTCCGGCACCCGGAAGGAGGCGATGCCGACGAGGCCGCCCCGCTCCACGGCGCACAGCACGTGCGCGTCGGCCCGCTCGGCGGCGCGGCGCCAGACGGCCACCCAGTCGAAGCCGTCGTCGGGGAGCCCGTCCGGGTAGTACGTCGCCCTGGCCCGCCGGTGCAGGGCGGCGACGGTCTCCGCCTCGGCGGGCAGGACGGTACGGATCACGCGGATTCCGGTCACACGTTCGTCGATCACGCAACACAGGACGCGGGATCCGGACCGCCCGGTTGCGTCAGCCGCCGTCGCGCAGGTCCGCCGGCCAGGCCGGCCGGAACTCCAGGTGGTCGTACGTCACCTCGCACCCCTGCCCCGTCGGCGCCTGGGCCATGAAGCCGACCAGTGCCGCGCCGGTTTCCTTCTCGTCCCCCAGGGTGAACAGCCGGACGAAGGTCCAGCGCTCGCCGTCGAGGGAGGCGTGGAAGGCGAAGGCCCGTCCGGCCCGGCTGACCCGCAGCCAGACGGAACTCCCCTCCACCGTGAAGGAGTTGCAGTCGTCGGAGTGTCCCCGGGTGACCACCGTGCAGACGGTGGGCACGTCCGGGGAGTACTCCAGGCAGAGCTTGGCCCAGGCCCGCTCGCCGACGTGGACGTAGAGGACCCCGGCGTCGAAGGCGCCGTTGAAGCCGACCGTGACACGGGCGATCAACTGGAAGTCCCCGTCCGGAGCGCCCAGCAGCCGGGGCGCGTCGGACGCGGACTCCAGCGCCTCGCCGGTGGGCGGCACGAACCGGTCCTGCCGGGGACCGGCGGTTCCGGTGAGGACGCCGTCCTCGTAGGACCAGTTCCCCTCGGGGCCGTGGACGCGGAGGGGAAAGGGCAGTTCGGGCAGTGCGAGATCCATCAGGTGATCCTCTCAGGACCGGTGGACGTCCCAGGGGCGCGGGGAACCGCGCGACCGGCCGCGCGCAGCCCGCAGCGCGCAGCGCGCAGCCCGCAGCCCGCAGCCCGCAGCCCGCAGCCCGCAGCCCGCAGCCGCGACCGACCCGCGCCCCCACTGGGTTACCGCTCCAGAACCCCGTTGAACCGGCGAGGAAGCCCCAGCGGATTGCCGTCCCGCAGCTCGAGCGGCAGCAGCGCTTCAGGCGTCCCCTGGTACGCGACCGGCCGCAGCCACCGCTCGATCGCCGTACCGCCGACCGACGTGGACGTCGACGTGGTGGCCGGGTAGGGCCCCCCGTGCTGCTGCGCCGCGGCCACGGCGACCCCGGTCGGCCAGCCGTTCACCAGCACCCGTCCGGCCAACGGCGTCAACTCGGCGAGGATCTCCGCCCCGCGCCCCCGGCCCGCCGCCTCGTCGGCGGAGAGCTGCACGGTCGCCGTGAGGTTGCCGGGGAGCCGGGACAGCACGCCCCGCACCTCGGCCTCGTCCTCGTAGCGGGCCACCACGGTGACCGGCCCGAAGCACTCCTCGAGGAGCAGGTCGTGCTCGCCCTCCGCCGTCAGCCGCCCGGCCGGCACGGTCAGGAACCCGGCGGCGACGGTGTGCTCGCCGCCCGAGCCCGGCGTCACCGGGGAGTCCACGTCGGGCAGCGCCGCGCGCTCGGCGACCCCGGCGACGAAGTTGTCCCGCATGCGGTGGTCGAGCAGCACCCCGGCGTCGGTGTCGCTGACCGCGTCGGTGAGGGACTTGACCAGACCGTCACCGGCGGCGCCCGCCGGCACCAGGACCAGGCCGGGCTTCACGCAGAACTGGCCGACGCCCAGCGTCATCGAACCGGCCAGGCCCGCGCCGATCGCCTCCGCCCGCTCCGCGGCCGCCGCCTCCGTGACGACGACCGGGTTCAGCGAGCCCAGCTCGCCGTGGAAGGGGATCGGGACGGGGCGGGCGGCCGCCGCGTCGAACAGCGCGCGGCCACCGCGTACGGACCCGGTGAAGCCGGCCGCCGCGACCAGCGGGTGCTTGATCAGTTCGACGCCGGCCTCGAAGCCGTGCACCAGGCCGAGGACGCCGTCCGGGATGTCGTGCCGGGCCGCTGCCCGGCGCAGCACCTTGGCGACCAGCTCGGACAGGCCCGGGTGGTCGGGGTGGGACTTGACGACGACCGGGCAGCCGGCCGCGAGCGCGCTCGCGGTGTCGCCGCCCGGGACGGAGAAGGCGAAGGGGAAGTTGGAGGCCGAGTAGACGGCGACGACGCCGAGCGGCACCTTGTAGCGGCGCAGGTCCGGGATCGGCGGGGTCGCGGTGTCGTCGGGGTGGTTGACGACCACGCCGAGGAACTCGCCCTCGTCGACGATGTCGGCGAAGGCCCGCAGTTGGTAGCAGGTGCGGGCGAGTTCACCGGTGAGCCGGACCGGGCCGAGCGCGGTCTCCGCGTCGGCCACCTCGACGAGGGTGCTCTCGGCCGCCTTCAGCTCGTCGGCGGCGGTGCGCAGGAACGCCGCGCGCACGGTACGGTCGGCGAGCGCGTCCCGGGCGGCGTGCGCGGCGCGGACGGCGGCGTCCACCTCCTGGGCCGTGGCTTCCACCGCGACCTGTTCACGCTGCTTCCCGGTACGGGGGTCGACACTCCAGACTGGTGCTGCTGCCACCGCGGGTCCCTCCACGTGCTCTGCATCGGAACGTGCTCCGGAGCGTGCTCCGCATCGGAGTCGTTCGATATACTGAACGCTGTCTCTGATGATGAATATGCTGTTGGAGACTATTTCCCGTCGAACGAAGGGGTCAAGGGCGATGTCGGCTGTCGAGACGGGGGGCGGAGCGCAGGTCAAGTCCGCGGTGCGGACGGTTGAGCTGCTCGAGTACTTCGCCGGACGCCCCGGTATGCACTCCCTCGCGTCGGTCCAGGAGGCCGTCGGTTACCCCAAGTCCAGTCTCTACATGCTGCTGCGCACGCTGGTGGAGCTGGGCTGGGTGGAGACGGACGCGACGGGCACGCGGTACGGCATCGGTGTGCGGGCGCTGCTGGTCGGCACGTCGTACATCGACGGCGACGAGGTGGTCGCCGCGGCGCGGCCGACGCTGGACCGGCTCTCCGACGACACCACGGAGACCATCCACCTCGCGCGCCTGGACGGCACGAACGTCGTCTACCTCGCCACCCGCCAGTCGCAGCACTACCTGCGGCCGTTCACCCGGGTCGGCCGCCGGCTGCCCGCGCACTCGACGTCGCTGGGCAAGGCGCTGCTGAGCACGTACACCGACGAGCAGGTCCGCAAGCTGCTCCCGGAGACGCTGCCCGCGCTGACCGAGCACACCATCACCGACCGGGAGAAGCTCATCGAGGAGCTGCACCAGGTGCGGGAGCAGGGCTTCGCCGTCGACCGCGAGGAGAACACCCTGGGCCTGCGCTGCTTCGGCGTGGCGGTCCCCTACCGCACCCCGGCGCGGGACGCGATCAGTTGCTCGGTGCCGGTGGCGCGGCTGACTCCCGCGCACGAACAGATGGTGAAGGACGCGCTGTTCGACGCGCGCGACCGGCTGACACTGGCCACGCGTAGGCTCTGACCATGCACATCGCTCTGCGCGAGGTACACGACAGCGACCTGCCCGTCTTCTTCCGGCAGATGAACGATCCCCAGGCCCTGCGCATGGCGGCCTTCACGCCCGAGGACCCGGCGGACTGGGACGCTTTCGAGACCCACTGGAGAAAGATCCGGGCCTCGGTCGACGTCGTACGGACGATCCTCGGCGACGGTGACGTCATCGGCAGCGCGGCGGTGTACGGGGAGCCGGGCGAGCGCGAGGTGACGTACTGGGTGGACCGGGCCTACTGGGGCCGGGGCGTGGCCACCGCGGCGCTGCGGGTCCTGCTGGCCGAGGTACCGGACCGCCCGCTGTACGCGCGGGCGGCGGCGGACAACACCGGGTCGCTGCGCGTCCTGGAGAAGTGCGGATTCGAGCAGAGCGCCCACGCCCGGGGGTTCGCCCCGGCGCGGGGCGAGGAGATCGACGAGGTCGTGCTCCACCTCGCGGGCTGACCCGTTCCGCCGCGCGGCGGAGGCGGATCGTCGGTGCGCAGGAGGCGCCCGGGGGTGTCCGCGCGGGAGCGTGGAGGCATGACGCAGACGCTCGCACCCACCCCCGCCCGCGCCGCCTCGCCCGCCCGGACCCGCCGGCTGCTCCGCGCGGTCGCCGTCCTCGCCTGCCTGCCGTACCTCGGGCTCAAGGCCGCCTGGATCGCGGGGAGCGAGGCGGGTATCCCGGCCGACAGCGTGCTGCTGGACCACCGGGTGACGATGATCATCGCCAACGGGGTCTCGGTCCTGCTGGACAGCTTCGTCATCGTCCTCGCGCTGGTGCTGACCCGGCCGTGGGGCCTGCGGCTGCCCGCGTGGCTGCTGGCGTTCCCGGTGTGGGTCGCCACCGGGCTGCTCGCGCCGATCATGGCCGGGTTCCCGCTGCAGCTCCTGGGCAGGGCGCTGACCGACGACGGCGGGGCCGCGTCCGTGTCGGGCCGTGCGGCCTTCCTCCACGAGTGGGTCTTCGCGGTCGTCTACACCGGCTTCATCGTGCAGGGGCTCGCCCTCGGCGCCCTGTTCGTGCTCTACGCCCGCGACCGCTGGGGGCGTCTGTGGCGCGGGCGGATGTGGGATCTGCCGGTCGCGGTCACCGGGAGGGCCTCGAAGGCCACCGCCGCGGCGGCCGCGGTGCTCGCGCTGTTCCCGCTCGCCGTCCGGCTGTTCTGGGCGTGCGGCGGCACCGCCGGGCTCAGCGAGGGCCGGGCGGCGGACCGCACCAGTGACTTCTACGTGCTGGAGGGCCTGTACGTCGTCTTCCTCGTCCTGGCCGTCACCGGCGGCCTGCTGCTCGCCCTGCGCCGCGCACGCGTCCTGCCGGTGACGGTGCCGCTCGCCGTGACGTGGGTCTGCTCCGGTGCGGTGGCCTGCTGGGGCGGCTGGATGCTCCTCGCCTCGGTGATCGGGCCGGACGAACCCGCCGACCGCCCGACACAGCTCATGATCCTCACCTACGCTGCCCAGATGATCGTCGGCTTCCTTCCCGCCGCCGTCGGCGCGCGGTTCCTCATCGCGCGGTCGGCCGCCGTCGGTACCCGGCCGTGACCGCACTCGCCCGGTTCCTGTTCGGCCGGCGGGCGCGCCTGCGGTGGATCCACCTGATCCTCGGCGGCGCGCTCGCCATGCCGTACGTCCTCGTCGGCTCGGTCGTCGTCGGCCCGGTCGCCGGGGACGCGGACGTCTTCCGCTCCCTGTCCCTGCAACTGGCCTCGTTCGCCCTCGGGTTGCCGCTCGCCGCCGTCACCTCGCTGTTCCCGCTGACCCGTCCCCTGGAGTCCGGCGTCGTGCGGTGGCTGTGCGGTGTGGCGGCCGACGGGCTCGCCTACGGGCCCGCCCGGACCAAGGGCGAGAAGGGGCGGACGGCGGCCTGGTTCACCCTGCATCTGGGGACCGGCGGGATCATCGCGGGGATGTCGCTGGCGGTGCCGCCGTTCGCGGTCGCGCTGATCGTCCTGCCCTTCGTGCCGGCACTGCGCGACGACGGGAGAGGGCTGCCCGGTGTCCTCCACCACGCCTGGGCGCTCGCGCTCGCGCCGGTCGCCGGCGCCGCCATGCTGGTCGCGCTCGCCGGTTGCGCCGCCGGGTGCGGCGCGCTGCTGGCCCGCTGGGCGCCCGCGCTGCTGGGCCCGTCCCCCGGGGACCGGGTCGCGGCGGCCGAGGCCCGCGCGGCCGACCTCGCCGTCCGCAACCGGCTCGCCCGCGAGCTGCACGACTCCGTCGGCCACGCCCTGAGCGCGGTGACCCTCCAGGCCAGTGCCGCCCGCCGGGTCCTGGACACCGACCCGGAGTTCGCCCGCGAGGCGCTGGCCGCGATCGAGGACACCACCCGCCGCACGGTCGGTGAACTCGACGCCGTACTGGGCGTCCTGCGCGACGGCGACGCGCCCGGCACCGCGCCGGCGCCGACGCTCGCCGCCGACCTCGACGGCCTGCTGCGCCGCACCCGCGCGGGCGGACTGCGGGTGACGTCCACCGTCGCCACCGACCCGGAGGGGCTGCCGCCGCTGGTCTCCCGCGAGGCGTACCGCATCGTGCAGGAGGGGTTGAGCAACGCGCTCAGGCACGCGGGCGGACAGGTCACCGTGGCGCTGCGCGTCGACATGCTGGACGATCACCTGCGGATCACCGTCGAGAACCCCCTCCGCGCGGACGGCCCGCACGGCCGGGACGGTGAGAGCGGTGACACCCGGCGCCCGGGCGGCGGCCACGGCCTGCGCGGCATCGCCGACCGGGCCCGCCTGCTGGGCGGCGCGGCCGAGGCGGGCACCGTCGAGGGGATCTGGCGGCTCCACGTCCGGCTGCCGCTGAAGGGCAACGCGTGACCCCCGCCCGGGGAAAGCCGAGGCCCGGTACGCCACCCGCCCGAAGAAGACCGAGCCCCGCGCCCCGCCGGCCGCAAGAAACCGGAAGCCCTGTGCCCCACCGGACCCAAGAAGACCGGGAACCCCGCACCCCGCCCGACCCAAGAAGACCGGAAGCCCTGCACCCCGCCCGACCCAAGAAGACCGGAAGCCCCGCGCCCCGCCCGACCCAAGAAGACCGGAAGCCCCGCACCCCGCCCGACCCAAGAAGACCGGAAACCCCGCACCCCGCCCGACCGAAGGAGACCGTGTGACCCGCCCGCTGAGGACCCCGTGACCCGTCCCGCGATCCGCGTCGTCCTGGCCGACGACGAACGCATGGTCCGCACCGCCCTGCGCGCCATCCTCTCCGCCGAACCGGATCTGGAGGTCGCCGGTGAGGCGGCCACCGGGGCCGAGGCCGTGTCCCTCGTGCGGGAGACCCGGCCGGACGTGGTCCTCATGGACGTCCGGATGCCGGAGGTCGACGGCATCCGGGCCACCGAGCAGATCCTCGCCACACTCGACGCACCACCCCGCATCGTGGTCGTGACCACCTTCGAGAACGACTCCTACGTCTACGACGCCCTGCGCGCCGGGGCCGCCGGTTTCCTGCTCAAGCGCGCCGACGCCGACACGCTCGTCCGGGCCGTACGGCTGGTGGCGCACAGCGACACCCTGCTGTTCCCGTCGGCGGTGCGGACGCTGGCGGCCGAGCACGCGCGCGCCCACCCCGCCGCACCCGCCTGGGTGGCGCGGCTCACGGAACGCGAGGGCGAGGTGCTGCGCCTGATGGCGACCGGGCTGACCAACGCGGAGATCGCCGGGCGCATGCGGGTGGGGCCGGCCACGGTGAAGACCCATGTGGCGTCGGTGCTGGCGAAGACCGGCGCCCGGGACCGCACCCAGGCCGTCATCCGGGCCTACGAGGCGGGTTTCACCAAGCCGGTCTCGTGACGCCGGCTTCATGAACGGAAGATGAGAAATCGGGGCGCACGGAACGATTCGCTCCGTCCCGTTCGTCCTCCCAGCGGGATGAACAAGACGATCAGGCGCGCATCGGTCTTCACGCTGCTCCTGGTGTTCGCTCTGCTGATCAGGGCGACCTGGGTGCAGTTCTACGAGGGCCGGGCACTCGCGGACGACAAGGAAAACCGGCGGAACGCGATCGAGACCTACGCGGAGCCGCTCGGGAACATCATCGTGGCCGGCCGGTCGATCACCGGCTCGGCGCCGACGGAGGGCGGTGACCTCGCCTACAAGCGAACGTACGAGAACGGCAGGCTGTACGCGGCGGTGACGGGTTACGCCTCGCAGGCGTACGCGCCGACGCAGTTGGAGGGCATCTACCAGGACGTGCTCAACGGCACCGACCCGCGGCTGAAGACCGTGATGGACACGATCACCGGTACGCGGGCCGAGCCCGGCAACGTGGTGACGACGATCGATCCGGACGTGCAGAAGGCCGGCTTCGAGGCGCTGGGCGAGACCAAGGGCGCCGCCGTCGCGATCGACCCGAAGACGGGCAGGATCCTGTCGGTCGTGTCGACCCCCTCCTACGACCCGACGTCGCTGACCGACGCCAACACCGCCGGTGCGGCCTGGGAGAGATTGACCAGCGACCCGGACAAGCCGCTGACCAACCGCGCGCTGCGCCAGCCGCTGCCGCCGGGCTCCACGTTCAAGCTGGTCGTGGCCGCCGCCGCGCTGGAGGACGGGCTGTACGGGTCGGTGGACGAGAAGACCGACAGCCCGGACCCGTACACCCTGCCGGGCACCGTGACGGACCTGACGAACGAGAACCCGAACGCGCCCTGCGAGGACGCCACGATCCGTACCGCGCTGCAGTACTCGTGCAACAACGTCTTCGCGAAGATGGCCGTCGATCTCGGCCAGGACGAACTGCGGGCGATGGCGGAGAAGTTCGGCTTCAACGACGCGTCGCAGGACGTGCCGGTGCGGGCCTACACGAGCGTGTACCCGAAGGACATGAACAAGTCCTCGACGGCCCTGACGGGCATCGGCCAGTTCGACGTGACGGCGACCCCGCTGCAGATGGCGATGGTGTCGGCGGCGCTCGCCAACGGTGGCGAGCTGGTCTCCCCGCACATGGTGTCGCAGATCACCGACAGCGGCGGCGACGTCCTGGAGGACCACACCGACCCGGACTCGAAGCGGATCGTCAGCTCCTCCACCGCCGAGCAGTTGCAGTCGGCCATGGAGACCGTCGTCGACAAGGGCACGGGGACGAACGCGCAGATCCCCGGCGCGACCGTGGGCGGCAAGACGGGCACCGCCCAGCACGGCGAGAACAACAGCAAGACCCCGTACGCCTGGTTCACCTCGTACGCCAAGTCCGACGCGTCGGACAAGGAGGTCGCCGTGGCGGTCATCATCGAGCAGTCCGACGCGGCCCGTTCCGAGGTCAGCGGCAACGGCCTGGCGGCCCCCGTGGCCAAGGCGATGATGGAGGCGGCCCTCAAGGGCTAGTGCGACGACGGCGCCGGCTGAGACCCTCGGCGGGTTCGGTCTGCCATACGGCGTTCGACGCACCGCACAGTCGGTGCGTCGAACGCTGCTACAGTTCCGGATTCCGGCCCGGCGCACGGCTGTTCGACGCCGGGGAAGCCGCTGCGAGGAGAGTCCGCCCGTGGGGACAGTCGTCGACGACGCCGCCTCCGTGGAGTTCCACGCCTTCTTCGAGCGCCACTACGCCGAACTCTCCCGGCTGGCCCATCTGCTGACCGGCGAACCGGACGCCGCCGACGACCTCGCGGCGGACGCGTTGCTGGCCCTGTGGCACCGCTGGGACCGGGTCCGCGCGGCCGACCATCCGGCGGCGTACGCGCGCGGTGTCGTCGCCAACCTCGCCCGCACCCGCGTCCGCACCGCCGTGAGGGAGCGCAGGCGGATCGCCCTGTTCTGGTCGCAGCGCGAGGAGAGGACGGAGAATCCGGACGTCGCGGGTGTGGTGGACGTCCGGGAGGCGCTGCGCGGGCTGCCGTTCCGCAAGCGGGCGTGCGTGGTGCTGCGGCACGCGTTCGACCTCTCCGAGAAGGACACGGCGCTCGCCCTGGGCGTCTCGGTGGGTACGGTGAAGAGCCAGACGTCGAAGGGAATGGCCGAACTGCAGCGGTTGCTCGGGACACAGGCGGCTCCGAAGCAGGTGCACGCGGCGATCGCGCGCAGCGGCGAGGCCGCGGGAAGGAACCGATGACCGGGCAGCGGGACCGGGACGAGGAGCTGCGCGCCAAGCTGCACGAGGCGGCCGGGGCGCACGAGCCCGACCGGGCGCGCATCCTGGCCCGGGTCGAGCGCGGCATGGCGGGCCAGGACCAGGACCGCCTCGCGCAGCACCGGGCGACGCGTCCGCCGCTGCTGGGCTGGGCGCGGGTGGCCGGTGCCACGGCCGCGGTGGCGGGAGTCCTCGCGGTCGGCGGCTACGCGGTCGCGTCCGCGGTGAAGGACGACGCTCCCCCGCAGCGCTCGGTCGCCACCTCCCCGACCCCCACACCGTCACCGGACGGCACCCCGGCCCGGCCGCCCGCCCCGCCGTCCGGCACCGCTTCCGGGTCCGGGACGCCCGACGCCCCCGCGTCCTCCCGGCCGCCGACCGCGACCGCGACCGGGACCGCCCGGCCGCCCGCCTCCGCCGTCGAGGACGGCCCGCTGTGGTCGGACGGTTCGGTGGACCCGCACAGCAACGACTTCTGGGCGCAGAGCAACGTCACCCTCAAGACCGGTGAGCCGCTGACCGCGCTCACCGTCGAGCTCAGGGTGGCGCAGACGGGCGGGGTCACGTCCACCGGCGCCTGGCGGTCGCTGCCGGAGGAGGACTTCACGTTCACGGTGGAGGAGCGGGACGGTTTCCTCGTCCACCGGTGGACGCTCAAGCAGGGCCGTACGGTCCCGGCGGGCGAGTGGATGTTCGCCGGCCAGTACAACCACGAACGCGGCGGCCGGGACGCGGGCGGCGACCGCTACACCGCGACGGCCACGGCCACCGCCACCTCCGAACGGCTCTCGGTGCGGGGCGACTTCGCGCCCCGCGACGGCGGCTCGTGACGGCGGCCGGTGACGGCGGTCCGTGAAAAACCTCTGAAGACGCGGCAACCCTTTCTCCCCCGGTGGCGACCAGGAAGCGCACAGATCCTCTCCCCACGCAAGGAACATGGGCATGACTGCACGAGCCGAACAGCGCGTCCGCCACCGCCGCCGGGTCACCAAGCGGCGGGCCGTGATCGCCGGAGCCACCGCCTTCGGCCTCACCGGAGCGGCGATCGTCACCACGACGATGCTGTCCACCGCGGGTGCCGCGTCGTCCTGGCCCACGGACACCGGCAGCAAGCCCGTCTCGTCGACGATCCCGGTCAAGGGGACGTACGACGGCGGGATGAAGAAGTTCTACGGCACCGGCGCCCTGGGCGGCGACGGCCAGGACGAGGGCCAGGACCCGGTCTTCGAGCTGGCGGACGGCGCCGTCCTGAAGAACGTCGTCATCGGCACCCCGGCCGCCGACGGCGTCCACTGCAAGGGCTCCTGCACCCTGCAGAACGTGTGGTGGCTGGACGTCGGCGAGGACGCCGCCAGCTTCAAGGGCACCTCGCCCTCGGCGGTGTACAAGGTGTACGGCGGCGGCGCGAGGAACGCCGACGACAAGGTGCTCCAGTTCAACGGCGCGGGCAAGCTCGTCGTCTCGAAGTTCCAGGTCGAGAACTTCGGCAAGCTGGTCCGCTCCTGCGGCAACTGCGGCAAGCAGTACAAGCGCACGATCATCATCAACGACGTGGACATCACCGCGCCCGGCAAGTCGATCGTCGGCGTCAACCAGAACTACGGCGACACGGCGGCCCTGCGCAACATCCGCATCCACGGCGACGGCAAGAAGAAGATCGAGACCTGTGTCCGGTTCGAGGGCAACGACTCCGGCGACGAGCCCGAGGAGCTGTCCCCGGTCGGCCCGTACGGCAAGACGTGCGACTTCACCGGCTCGGACATCACCTACGAGTGACCGCCCCGGGCGCACCCTGATCCACCGGTCCGCCCCCCGGACCGGTGTGTGCCGTCCGAGCCCCCACTCGGCCGGCCCGTCGAACGCCCCCGCCGGTGACGACCGGCGGGGGCGTTCTCCTGCCGGGGTCCGCCGTCAGCGAACCGCGAAGGCCCGAAAGTTTCGGCCCTCGCCGTCCCGTTGACGCCCCGACTCCCAGTGGTGACACTCCGAGGGCACACCGTCCAACAGAATCCCTCATACTCCCCCAGGAAGTGTCATGCGCCGCCACACCGCTCGCCGCACGCTTCTGGTCCCCTTCCTCGCTCTCCTCCTCGCCCTGCTCGCCGCCCCGCCGGGCGCCGCGCATCCGGGCGCACCGCCCGCGAGCCCCGCCGAGTCCCCGAAGTACGCGGGGTATCTCTTCGCCTACTTCACCGGCGAGGGCACCGCCGACGGTGAACAGATCCGCTACGCCCTCAGCCGCGGCAACGACGCCCTGCACTGGCGCGAACTGAACGCGGGCGAGCCGGTGCTGACGTCCACGATCGGCGAGAAGGGACTGCGCGACCCGTTCGTGATCCGCTCGCCCGAGGGCGACAGGTTCTACATGATCGCCACCGACCTGCGGATGTACCGCAACAGCAGCGGCAGTTGGGACGAGGTCCAGCGGCACGGCAGCAAGTCGATCATGGTGTGGGAGTCCACCGACCTGGTCCACTGGACCGACCAGCGCCTGGCGGAGGTGTCCCCGGACAACGCCGGCAACACCTGGGCGCCGGAGGCCTACTGGGACGACGAGCTCGACGCGTACGTCGTCTTCTGGGCGTCCAAGCTGTACGCCGAGGACGACCCGGACCACACCGGTTCGACGTACAACAGGATGCTGTACGCGACCACGAAGGACTTCCGCACCTTCAGCGAGCCGAGGATCTGGAACGACCCGGGCTACTCGGTCATCGACTCCACGGTCGTCGAGCACGACGGCACGTACTACCGCTACACCAAGGACGAGCGCGACCCGTCCTCCGGATCGCCCTGCTCGAAGTTCATCACCGGCGAGAAGTCGACGTCCCTGACCGACACGTCGTACGACTTCGTCGCGGACTGCATCGGCCGCGGCGCGATGGACCGCGGCGAGGGACCGACGGTGTTCAGGTCCAACACCGAGAAGAAGTGGTACCTGTTCGTCGACGAGTACGGCGGCCGGGGATACCTCCCCTTCGAGACCACCGACCTCGACTCGGGCGAGTGGACGCCGTCCACCGGCTACCAGTTGCCCGCCAGCCCGCGGCACGGCACGGTGATCCCGGTGACGCGGGCGGAGTACGACCGGCTGCTGGGTGCCTACCCGGCGAGCCCCGCCTCGCTCGTGGACGCCACGGCACGCGGGCAGCAGGGGTACGCGATCGTCAGCGAGGAGACGAGCAGGGTCGTCCTGCCGATGGGGCCCCGGACGAACCTGCGCGGCCTCGCCCCGAAGCTGTGGGCCGGCGAGGGCGCGACGGTCAGCCCGAGGTCCGGCACGCGCCGCGACTTCCGCGAGCCGCGGACCTACACGGTGACGGCCGCGGACGGCACCAGGCGCACCTGGACGGTCGAGGCGGTGGTGCCGGCCGCGGAGCCGCTCAGCCGGGTGCGGCGGTGACCGACTCCAGCCAGGCGAAGGCCTCCTCCTGCATGCGCCACGGGAAGGCGTGCCCGACGTCCGGCCAGGTCTCGGTGCGCAGCCGGTCGGCGGCGCCGCGGGAGTGCCAGACGGCGCGCAGCCTCTCGTAGGCGGTGCGGACGCCCTCGGCGGTGAACAGGTGGTCCCGCGCACCGCCGAGGAACAGCATCGGCTTCGGTGCGGCGATGCTCGCCACGTCGGGGATGTCGAGGTGCCGGGCGAGGCCGGGGTGGAGCATGTGGAACGCCGACTGCCCGCGCAGGCTGTTGTCGCCGGCCACCAGCATCTGCTTCAGACCGGTCATCCAGCACACGCTCACCGCGGCGGCGACGTCGTCGCTGAGGGCTGCGGTCTGCCAGGCGCGGTAGCCGCCCATGGAGAAGCCGGCGGCCGCGATCCGCCGGGCGTCCACCCGGTCCAGCCCGGCCAGGAAGCCGGCGGCGCGCTGGTCCTCGCGGGCCAGGAGCCCGGCGAGCGAGCTGCCGAGGTGGAAGAGGCCACTGGCGAGGGCCTGCTGCCGCTCGTAGGTGAGCGGTTCGCGGTCGCCCCAGCCCAGGGCGTCCGCACAGAAGACCACGTACCCGCGCCGGGCCAGCTCGTCACCGAGGAAGCGCCCGTCGAAGTGCCGGTCCGCCCACTGCCCGGCGGCGGCGAGCCGGGTGTCGTCGTACCAGGGCCGGACCGCCTTCTCCTTGCCGATGTCGAAGCGGGAACCGTGGTCGTGCAGGAGCAGGACGGCCGGGAAGGGCCCGGCGCCGTGCGGGGTGAGCAGGGCGCCGCGGACCCGTCCGTAGCGGGTGAGGGAGAGGGTGACCAGCTCCCGCGTGTACCCGTCGCCGTCCGAGCGGGCGGCGAACTCCGGGGCGTACGGCGTGCCGTCCTGACGGTCGACGAGGAGGTGCTCCTCGACCGTCGCGCGGGCCGTCCGCCGCCACGCCCCGAAGTCCCGGACCGGTGAACTGCCCCAGGCGAGCGGGAAGACCAGTTCGTCCTTGAGCGCCGGGTGGAAGCCGGGCAGCGCGCCGTACGGGCGCCCGGCCGGGTCGTCCGGCAGGTCAGCACCGGCGGTCATACGGCCGCCAGTCGCCCAGGTACGCCTTGCGGGTGTGCGACGCGGCCTCGGCGCGGGTGAGCTGGGGCCGGTTCTCGGGGACGGTGATCGCGGCGCCGGGGCCGGTGTTGCGGTACTCCCGGAACCGCTGCTCCTGCCAGGGGTGGGCGTCCCGCATGTTGGCGTAGGGCGCGGCCGCGTCGATGCCCGCGCCGAGGTGGGTCTCGCGCACGGTGAGCATCGGGCGGGCGGTGGTGTCGGAGCTGGGCACCCAGGGGCGGGCCAGCTTGTAGTAGCCGTCGGGGGCCTCGCTGCTGACGCGGCCGTGCGTGACGAGGTAGCCGCGCGGGTTCTCGCCGACCGTGGACGGCGCGAACACGAAGCCGTGGGGGGCGCCGGACAGGTCGGTGCGGACCAGGGTACGGAAGTGGCAGCGCTCGTAGACGGCCGTCGCCCGCCCGAAGACGAAGTCGACGTCGCCCTCGACGTAGCAGTGGGCGTAGTACTGGCGGGCGAAGAGACCGCGGTCGCGGGAGTCGGCGTAGAGGGTGTCCTGGTGGCCGAGGAAGCGGCAGTGGTGGAACGCCGACCGGTCGCCCTGGACCTTGATCGCGACGGCCTGGGTGCCGCTGAAGTCGGGGTGGTCGGCGCGCAGCCAGTCGTTGGCGAAGGTGATCCGGTGGGCGGTGAAGCCGTCGGCCCGCACGGTGGTGGTGGCCGAGCCGCTGGTGCCGTGGTTGCCGGAGCCGTCCGGCTTGGGGGTGCCGGCCGCGTTGTCGTAGACGATGACGACGTCGCGCGGGTCCTCGCAGGCGCCGATCCAGGTCGCCTCGGTGCGGTCGGCGTCGACGAAGACCGTCTCGCGGTAGGTGCCGGGGGCCAGGACGAGCGTCCAGCCGGGGCCCTCGGCGGCGGTGACGGCGGCCTGGACGGAGGTGAAGTCACCGCGGCCGTGCGGGTCGACGTACAGGGTCCTGGGGGTGCGGCGGGCGGCCGGTGAGCCGTACCGGCCGAACGGGCGCGGGCGCGGTCGGGTGCCGGCGACGGCGGGGCCGGCCGTGAGAGCGAGGGCGGCGCCCGCGCCCGCGGTCGTCAGGAGGAAGCCTCTGCGGGACAGGGCGGGTCGGTGCATGCGGGTGCTCCTTCGGAGTGTGGAGGGACCGGGGGGAGGGACGGGGGGCCGGGGCGGTGCGGGCGCCCCGGCCCCCCGGTTCGGGGTGGGCGTCAGCGCAGGCGGCCGGCGCCCGCGCCGTGGTCGACGATGAAGGGAACCGCCCAGGCCGGGAGGACCTTGGTGCGCAGGGTGGGCGTCCAGCCCGCGCCGGACCGCAGGGGCGTGTCCGGGTTCTCCGCGTTGTGCGCGGCGATCAGGTCGGCGGCGCGGCCGTTGACGCGGTTGTGGGCGGCGGTGAGCGGCGAGTCGTTCCACCGCTTCAGCACCTTCGCGGGGCTGACGCCGTCCGGCAGGGTGAACGCGTTGTGCTCGGCGACGAGCTGGGACTCCTTGCCGATGCCGAAGCTGTAGGAGTAGTCCTCGCCGGCCACGAAGTGGTTGTTGTAGACGTCGACCTGGCCGAACCGCACCCGGGGCGCCCGCTCGACCAGGTCCTCGAAGCGGTTGTGGTGGAAGGTCGTCTTCAGGTGGCCGCGGTCGACCGCGGCGGTCGACTCGCTGTCGCTGTTGCCGATCAGGATCGTCTTGTCGTGCTCGGTGAAGACGTTCCAGGAGGCGGTGACGTAGTCGGCACCCTTGACGATGTCGAGCTGGCCGTCGTGCTGCTGGTACAGCATGCCGAAGTGGGTGGGTGCCGCGCTGTCGGGGTGCTCGCCGTCGGTGAAGGTGTTGTGGTCCAGCCACACGTGCGTCGACCCGTACACGACGGCGCTGTCGTACTCGGAGTTCCAGTTGCCCTTGTCGCCGTCGGTGGGGTCCCACTGCGGGAAGCAGTCCACGGGGCTCTCGAAGGTCAGGTTGCGGACGATGACGTTGTCCACGCCCTTGATCTGGAGGCTGGCGCCCTTGAGCCCGGCGTTGCGCCCGACGCCGATGATGGTGGTGTCGGCGGGGACGTTCGCCTTGATCGCCCCGTCCTGCCGGGCGGCGGAGGCGCGGCGCAGCCCCTCCGGGCTGTCGTCGGGCTCGTCGCTCAGGTCGGTCTCCCTGCCCCAGTTCTCGGGCGAGTACCTCTCCAGGTACGCGTCGAAGTCGTAGCCGGGGACGGCGAAGGTTCCGCAGCCCTCGGAGACGGCGTCGATCGTGCCCTTCACCTTGATGATCCGCGGCGCGGTGCCCTCCGCCGCGAGGGCGGCCTTGAACTCGGCCCAGGTGGAGACGGTGAACACCCGCTCCTCGGCGGCCGCGGCCCCGCCGGTGGTGCCGGTGCCGTGGGAGGCCCAGCCGTCGTTGGCCGGCAGGGTCTGCCGGGCGGTGTCGCGGGGGTGGTGGTGACCGGGACGGGCCTGCGCGGTGGCCGCGGTCAGGCTCAGTACGAGGGCGGTGCAGCCGACGAGCGCGGCGGTTCTCTTTATGGCATGCCCATGCCATCTCGATGTGCTCATGGTGCGGCTCTCCTTTTCCGGAAGTGCGGAAGTCTGGAAGTCTGGGGACGTTACGCGGTGCCCGGCGCGGGCCAGTCGATCCAGGACTCGGGGATCTCCTCGTCCAGCCGGCGCACGTCCCGGTGCGCCAGCACCCGCGTGCGCAGCGACTCCCGCGCGACGAGCCGGGCGACGGCGATCGCGCCGGGCGGGTTGAAGTGGGTGTTGTCCTGCTCGGTGGCGGTCCAGTTGAAGTACGCCTTGGTCCCCTCGGCACCGAGCCGCTGCCACAGCGCGAGCGACAGCGCCTGTACGTCGAGCAGTGCCACGCCCTCCTCCCGCGCGAGCGCCCGCATCGCCGCCGGGTACTCCCCGTGGCTCGGCCTCGCGTCGCCCGCGGCGTCGAACCGCCGCCGCTCGACGGGCGTGGCCAGCACCGGCCGCGCCCCGCGGGCCCGGGCGCCGTCGACGTACAGCCGCAGGTGGTCCCGGTACGTCGTCCAGGGCTCGGTGTAGCGGGTGGGGTCCTCGTCCTTCTCGTCGTTGTGCGCGAACTGGACGAGCAGGAGGTCGCCGGGCCGGAGCGCGTCGAGGACGATGTCCAGCCGCCCTTCGTCGACGAAGCTCTTGGAGCTCCGTCCGTTCACGGCGTGGTTGGCGACGCGGAGGTCCTTGCGGAGGAAGAAGGGCAGTGCCATGCCCCACCCGGTCTCGGGCGCGGCGTCGGCGTACTTCTGCGCGGCGGTGGAATCACCGGCGATGTAGAGGGTCCGGGGGCGGCGTCCGCCGGCTTGCGCGGTGCCGGTGGCGGCGAACGCCAGGGGGACGGAGGCAAGCGCTGCGGTAGTGATCTGTCTTCGGGTAACGGACACGCCGGCACACCTTTCGGGAGCGGTGAGGGGATCGACCAGGGGCGCGGGGCTGGATCGGCATGCGGCCGCGCCGCGTGGGCGCGGCCGGTCGGGGACGGCCCGCAGCCCGCGCACCACGGACCGTCCCACGGCGAAACCCGGAACCGGCTAACCCATCTGCTCGGTCCACTCGGCCTGCGCCTCGTTCAGCTTCTCGGCCAGCCCGTCCAGGAAGTCCTTCGCGCTCATCTCACCGAGCAGCACCTTCTGGAACCCCGGCTCGCTCTCCGACTTGGACAGCGTGTTCCAGTCCGGCAGGTAGTACGGGAGCTGGACGATGGTCGTGGACCCGTCGTTCAGCGCCTCGGCCGCCAGCTTCGTCGGCTCCGCCTTCTGGATCCACTCGTCCTTCGCGGCCTCGGTGTTCGACGGCACCTGCCCCGCCGACTCGTTGAACCTCGAGTTCTGCTCGGGCGAGGTGGCGAACTCGATGAACTTCCAGGCGGCCTCCTTGTTCTCGGAGCTCTTGAAGACGCCGAGCCCGTCGACCGGGTTGGACACCTGCACCCGCTTGCCGGAGGCACCGACCGGCTGCGGGATACCGCGGAACTTCTCGACGCCGAGCGCCTTCACGTGGTCCTGGTAGGAGCCCAGGTTGTGGTTGAGCATGCCGATCGTGCCGGAGTCCCACTGGGCGACCATCTTGGCGAAGTCGTTGTTGACGTCGGCGGCCGGCGTGGCCTTCTTGTAGAGGGCCGCGTACTTCTCCAGCGCCTCGACGTTCTTCGGGTCGTTGACGGTCGTCTTCTTCTTGCCGGCGTCCCAGAACGAGGTGATGCCGGACTGCCCGTACATCGCGTCGAGCGCCTGGGCGATGGAGCCGGAGCCGCCGCGGATGGTGTAGCCGAACTCGTTCTCGTCCTCGTCGGTCAGCTTCTCGGCGGCCTCGTAGAACTTGTCCCACGTCGTCGGCGCGTCCAGCCCGGCCTTCTCGAACAGGTCGGTGCGGTAGTACAGGACACCGTTGTTCGCGGAGGTCGGCACCGAGTACAGCGTGCCGTCACCGCCGCCGGCCGCCTTCAGGGACTCGACCATGTCCTTGTTGAGCTTGCCGCTCAGGGACGACTTGGCGAGCCGGTCGTCCAGCGGCTCCAGCGCCTTCTGGGCCGAGAACCCTGCGAGCATCGCCGCGCCGACACCGCCGACGTCCGGCAGGCCGCCGCCCTGGATGGCGGTGTCGACCTTGGACTGGTACTCGGTGGCGGCGATCCCGACGTACTGCACGTCGATGTCCGGGTTCGCCTTCTCGAAGTCGGCGATGATCTCCTTCCAGACGGCCGTACGGATACCGCCGTTGTTGTCCCAGAAGACGATCTTTCCCTTGCCGCTGCCCTCGGCACCCTTGTCGCCGCCCGCCCCGCTGCCGTCGTCACCGCAGGCGGTGGCGGTCAGCGCGAGCACGGCCCCCAGGGCGACGACGGCGGATGTCCGGCGCCCGCCTGTCCTTCTGCTGCTGCTGCGATTGCTGATCTTCATTGGTCGGCTCTCTTCTTCTGGATCCAACGGAGCGGTGAACGGAGTGTGGGGGAGTCAGTGGGCACCGAGCTGCTGCTGCGGCCCGGAGAAGCGCTTGACCAGCGCCGGAACGGCGGCTGCCGGGTCGAGCCGGTAGTCGTAGAAGTCGCGGGGTTCGAAGGCGTCGCCCCAGGCGTCGTGCCGGCCGGCCGTGTCCTTCAGGATCGATCCGCGCTGCACCAGTTCCGCGGTGGCGTCCGCCTGGTAGGGGTGCTGGACCCCGTCGTAGTAGCTGTTCTCGATGACCATCCGCGTCGCGCCGCGCGCCCAGTTCCCGTACGTCCACAGCGGGTCGCCGTCGGCGACCTGGGCGGAGAGGTAGTTGTTGTACAGGTGCGCGTAGGCGCAGTTGTCGGCGGACGGGTTGCGCTGCTTGGTGCCGGTGAACCAGTTGTGGTCGATGGTGATCTGGGTGCGGACGTTGTCCGTCCAGCCGATGCCGAGCGCCTTGTTGTGGTTCTCGAAGCGGTTGTAGGAGACGGTGACGTACTCGCTGTCCTTGCGGATGTCGAGCAGGCCGTCGCCCATGTGCGTGAGGCGGTTGTGGTCGATCCAGACGTGGTGGACGGAGTCCATCTGGATCGCGTCGAAGTCGGTGGTCTTGCCGTCCCAGTCGCCCTCGACGTAGCTGTCGCGGATCGTGAGGTTGCGGATGATCACGTTGTGCGTGCCGGGGTTCAGGTGCAGCTCGCCGTGGACGATCTCGCCGGTGTCGCCGACGCCGATGATCGTCTTGTCGGAGCCGACCACGATGTCCGAGCCGAAGGGCGCGACCGCGATCGAGCCCGCCACCCGGATGACGTACGGCTCCTTCGCCGCCGCGTACTTCGCCAGCGCGGCCTGGTCGGTGACGGTGACGACCTCGCCGCCCGCGCCGCCGGTGGTGCCGCCGGCGAGGGAGGCGAAGCCGTGCGCACGGTCGGAGTGACGAGGCGCCCCCGTCTCATGGGCCGGGGCGGCCTGGGTCTCGCCGACCGTCCCGAGGGCCAGGGCGGCGACCAGGCCGAGGACGGCGGCCAGGGTCCTGCCGGTTCCTGGCAAGCGCTTGCTACGGAGGTGCGTCATTGCGGCTCCCAACAGGCGTACGGGTGAGGTGGGTCAGCGGGGTCCGATCCGGAACCGCGTGAAGGTGGCCGCGCCGGCGTGTCCCTGGCCGGCGGGCGCGAGTGCGAACAGGCCGATCAGGGCGCCGACCCAGCGCCACGGGGTGGCGGCGAACTCCTGGCCGGTGGGGCGCGGCCCGTCGCCGAGGTCGTAGGAGAAGCGGCAGCGTGCCCCGGGGGCGGCCTCGATCCGCAGCCGTACCCGTCCCCCCGGTGCGGGGCGGGGGTGGTCGGCGTCCCGTTCGGCCCGGGCCACCGGCTCGGCGAACCGGTGCACCAGGTGCACGGTCCCGTCCGCACCCCGCTGGAGCCCGATCCAGCGGTAGGCGTCGCCGAGCACCGCGAGCCCGGCCCGCGCGCCCGGCTCCTCGCTGTCCAGGCGCAGCTCCACCTCGATCACCGCGGGGCCGCCGGGCAGCCGCTGCGTGAGCACGCTCGGCAGTCCGCGCAGGTCGTGCGCGTCGGCCGAGCGGACGCAGGCGAGCCGCAGTCCGTCCCCGGAGTGCTGGGTGGCCCAGCCGTCGCGGGGGTTGGCCGTCCACGACCACTGGCGGCCGAACCGTCCGCCGGGGAAGTCGTCGTCGGTCGCGGGTGCGGCGGGCGGCTGCGGCGGCAGCGCGGGGCGCGCGTGCTCGGTGACCGGGGCGCCGTCCCGGCCGAGCACCGGCCAGCCGTCCGTCCCCCACCTCATCGGCTGGAGGTGGACCACCCGCCCGTACGCGCCACGCTGCTGGAAGTGCAGGAACCAGTCCTCGCCGGCCGCCGTGCGCACCCAGCCGCCCTGGTGGGGGCCGTTGACGTCGGTGTCCTTCTGCTCCAGGACGACCTTCTCCTCGTACGGGCCGAAGAAGCCGCGGGAGCGGAAGGCGCCCTGCCAGCCGGTCTCCACGCCCCCGGCGGGTGCCAGGATCCAGAACCAGCCGTCGTGCCGGTAGAGCTTGGGGCCCTCCAGGGTGAACCAGCCGGGCAGGCGGTCGGCGTCGACGATCACCTTGCCCTCGTCGAGGAGTCCGGTGCCGTCGGGGTGCATGCGGTGGCCGGTGAGGCGGTTCTTGATACCGGAGCGGGACCTGGCCCAGGCGTGCACGAGGTAGGCCTCGCCTTGCTCGTCGTCCCACAGGGGGCAGGGGTCGATCAGGCCCTTGCCCGGTTTCACCAGGTGCGGCGAGGTCCACGGGCCGCGGATCTCGGGGGCGTTGACCTGGAAGATCCCGTGGTCGGGGTCGCCCCAGAAGATCCAGAAGCGGCCCGCGTGATGGCGCAGGGACGGGGCCCAGACGCCGCAGTCGTGGCGGGGCGCCGCGAACGCCGCCGCCGGTTCCAGGCGGGGCAGGGCGTGCCCGACCAGGGACCAGTTGACCAGGTCGCGGGAGTGCAGGAGCGGCAGGCCGGGGACGCGGCCGAAGCTGGAAGCGGTGAGGTAGAAGTCGTCGCCGACGCGGACGACGTCCGGGTCGGACCAGTCGGCGTTCAGGACGGGGTTGGTGTACGTCTCCGCGATCTCGGGGGTCACGGGCTCACCGCCTTTCGTACGAGGGTCGCGGCGCCGTCGGCGTCGAGCCGGCCGTCGGCGACGACGGTGACGATCCGGCGCACGACGGTGTCGCCGGGGGCGACCGCCAGCCGTTCGTCGTGGGCCAGGGAGGAACCCACGCCCGGGTACTCCTCGGTGCGCACGAACCACGGGTCGCGCCGCGTGCGGTCCGTGGCCCCGGCGAACACCAGCGTCCAGGTCTCCCCGGTCAGGGCGAGCCAGTCGGCGCGGGTCCCGTGGACCGCCCCCTCGCCCGCTCGGTCGGCGGTGAAGACCCCGGGGGCCGCGCTCTCCTTGCGGGCGCGCCAGAAGAAGCCGCCGTAGGCCGCACCGGGGCGCCCGTTGGTGGCGGGGCTGCCGATGGTGAGCGGGTCCGGGGTGACGTTGGTGAGGGAGAAGGTGAAGTCCAGCGCCCAGGCGGTGGCGGTGAGTCCGGTGGCGGCGACGGTGCGGCGCTCGCGCAGCAGTTCGCCGCCGGCGGCGACCCAGCGCAGCTCCTCGACGAAGCCGTCGGGGTCGCGGAGCTGGAAGGCGCTGTGCCGCTGCGCGCCGTGGTTGTCCAGCTCGGTCGGCCCCCGGCCTCGCACGTAGGTGCGCCCGCCCCAGAAGTTGTGCCCCTCGACGTCGGGAACGGCGACACCGACGCCGAGGTGATGGAGGTGGTCGGCGGGACCGAACTCGGTCACGGCCGTGCCGGCCAGGGTGGTGACGGGGTGCAGGTAGGGGCGCGGGGACAGGCGGGTGGGCAGTTCGGGTCGGGTGACGTACCGGCCCACGGGACGGCCCGCCACGCGCAGCACCGGGGTGTCGTTGCCGGTCATCGGGTGCTCACCTCGTTCAGCGGGCGCTCCGTGCGCGGCGCCCAGGGCGCGCCCAGCTCGGAGTAGAGGGACAGGGTGTCGGCCGCGGCGGCCACCAGGCCGTCGATGCCGGGGACCACGCGGCGGCGCTCGCCGGGGACGCGGTGCCAGGCGGCGTCGGGCAGCGGCTCGGGGTCGGGTGCCCGGCGGATCGCCTCCACGACCCGCATGAAGGCGCCCGTCTCGTCCGGCGGGACCAGCAGGGCGGCGCCGGTGGTGAGGTGTCCGACCAGGTTCTCCAGCAGGTCGGTGCGGTCGTGGTGGTACTCCTCGGGACCGTGGCCGCCGCGCTGGAGCAGGACGCGGTCCTGCTTGTACCAGAAGGTGATGCGGCCGCTGCTGCCGTGCACCAGGACGTACGGCTCCTCGGGCCGCTCGGCGCACAGGGTGGCGGCCACGGTGACGCGGTGGCCGCGCGCGGTGGTGATCCGGACGCAGGAGGTGTCGTCGGCCTCGATGTCGTTGGCGTGGCTGAGCTCGGTCTCGATGCCGGTGACGTCCTCGGCGCGGGTGGAGCCGCCGAGCGCGAGGGCGGTGGCGACGGCGTGCGCGAGGGGGTTGGTCAGCGCCCCGTCGATCACGTCGGCACCGTCCAGGCGCCGTCGGCCCGACCAGGGTGCCCGGCGGAAGTAGGCCTCGTCGCGCACCCACGCCCCGGCCCCGCCGATGCCCGTCACCTCGCCGACCGCGCCCTCGGCGATCAGCTCGCGGACGGCCGGCACGGCGTGCGAGCCCAGCGACTGGAAGCCGACCTGGCAGGCGACACCGGCCTCGGCGACCCCGTCGGCCATGCGGCGGAACTCCGCGTACGAGGGGGCCGGGGGCTTCTCCAGCAGCAGGTGCACGCCTTTGCGGGCGGCGGTCAGGGCGAGGTCGGTGTGGGTCGGGATCGGCGTGCAGATCACGGCGATCCGGGCGCCGGTGGAGTCGAGCAGGGCGCCGAAGTCGGCCGACTGCTCGGGGAGTTCTCCGCCGGCCTCCTCCTCGGTCAGCGGTGTGAGTTCGCAGACGCCGGCCAGCCGGACGAGTCCCGCCCGCTCCAGGCGGCGGATGTTGGCGACGTGCCAGCGGCCGTGGCCGCGGGCGCCGGCGAGGACGACGGGAACCCGGCTCATCCCTTCACCGCCCCCGCGCTGAAGCCGGTGATCAGCCACTTCTGGATGAAGGCGAAGACCAGTACCACGGGTACGGCCGCGATGATGCCGCCGGCGGCGAGCGCGCCGAGGTCGACGCTGTCCGCGCTCATCAGGGTGTTGAGGCCGACCGGGATGGTCTGCTTGTCCTGGTTGTTGAGGAACATCAGGGCGAACAGGAAGTGGTTCCAGGAGTGCACGAAGGCGAAGGAGCCGACGGCGATCAGGCCCGGCCGCAGCAGCGGGAGGACGACGACCAGGAAGGCCCGCATCCGGCCGCAGCCGTCGACCCAGGCGGCCTCCTCCAGGGAGTACGGCACGTTCTTGATGAAGTTGCTGATCAGGATCATCGACAGGGGGAGCTGGAAGACCGTCTCGGCGATGATGACGCTGCCCAGCGAGTTGATCATCTGGAGTTCGGCGAAGATCTCGAAGAGCGGGACCAGCAGCAGCGCGCCGGGCACGAACTGGGAGCACAGCAGGGCGAGCATGAAGGCCCGCTTGATCTTGAAGTCGAACCGGGCGAGGGCGTATCCGCCGGCCAGGGCGACGAGGGTGGTCATCACCAGGGTCGCGAGGCCGACGTACACGCTGTTCTCGAAGAAGGTGCCGAAGGCGCGGTCGGTCCACACCTTCTCGAAGTGGTCGAAGGTCATCGGCCAGGGCACGAGCGAGGTCGAGCCGGCCGGGCGCAGCGCGAAGAGCAGGATCCAGTAGAACGGGATCAGGGTGAAGACCAGGTAGACGCCGAGCGGCAGGTAGATCTGCCAGCGGGGGACCTCGTCCCAGGCGGGGCGGTGCTTCTTCGCCTGCCGCGGCGGTTCGTGGCCGGCCGGCGCGGGCGCGGGGGCGGGCGCGGGGGCCTCCTTGGTGATCACTTGTTCTCGCCTCCGAACTTGCTCAGCCGCAGATAGACGATCGAGCAGAAGAGCAGGATCACGAACGCGACCGTGGTGAGGGCCGACGCGTAGCCGAAGTCGTGGGCGTCGACGCTGGTGTTGGCGATGTACAGCGGCAGTGTCGTGGTCACTCCCGCGGGTCCGCCGCCGGTGAGGGTGTAGAGCAGGTCGACGTTGTTGAACTCCCACACCGCGCGCAGCAGCGTGGACAGGATGATGGCGTCCTTCAGGTGCGGCAGCGTGATGTGCCAGAACTGCTTGAACCGGCTCGCCCCGTCGACCTCGGCGGCCTCGTACAGGTCCTTCGAGACGGACTGGAGGTCGGCGAGGATGAGGATCGCGAAGAAGGGGACGCCTCGCCACAGGTCGGCGACGACCGCCGCCGAGAACACGGTCGAGGTGTCCGACAGCCAGCTCGTGCCGTAGTCGCCGATGCCCATGTCGGCGAGGTAGCGGGTGATGCCCGTCTGGGAGTTGTAGAGCAGCACCCAGATAGCGGAGGTCAGCACGCCGGAGACGGCCCACGGGGAGAAGACCAGGGCGCGCCCGATACCCCGGCCCACGAAGGTCTGGTTGACGATGAGCGCCAGGGCCAGACCGAAGAGCAGTTGCAGTCCGACCTCGACGAAGACCCACTTGGCGCTGAAGACGAGGGTGTCCCAGAAGACCGGGTCGTCGGTGAAGATCTTGACGAAGTTGTCGAAGCCCGCGAAGCCGTTCCGCCACGGCTTGGTGGGGTTGTACTCCTGCAGGCTGTAGTAGAAGACGCTGATGACCGGGTAGGCGATGAAGCCCAGCATCAGCAGGGCGGCCGGCCCGATCAGCAGGTACGGGAGCCTGCGCGGCGTGGCGGAGGCACGGCGCCGCCGGGGTGGCGCGGGCGGTTTCGCCACGGCTGCGGCTTGGGCCATGACAGTTCTCCGTTCTGGTACGTCGTGCGTGGGTCTTGCGGGAAGCGCTTTCTCGACGGGCAGGGGCGTACCCCCGGTCTGCCGTGTGGTTCAGCCGGCGTACGGGTCGCGCACCTTGCCCGGCCGGGCCAGGAACTCGAAGTCGCAGCCGGTGTCGGCCTGGGTGATCTGTTCGTTGTAGAGCGCGCCGTAGCCGCGTTCGTAGCGGGCGGGCGGCGGTGTCCAGTCGGCCCTGCGGCGTTCCAGCTCTTCGTCGTCCACGTTGAGCCGGAGGGAGCGCGCCTCGACGTCGAGGGTGATCGAGTCGCCGGTGCGCACCAGGGCGAGCGGTCCGCCGACGTACGACTCGGGGGCCACGTGCAGCACGCACGCGCCGTAACTCGTGCCGCTCATCCGGGCGTCGGAGATCCGGACCATGTCCCGCACCCCTTGCTTGAGCAGGTGGTCGGGGATGGGCAGCATCCCGTACTCGGGCATGCCGGGACCGCCCTTGGGCCCGGCGTTGCGCAGCACCAGCACGCTGTCCGCGGTGATGCCCAGTGCCGGGTCGTTGATGGTGCGCTGCATGGTCCGGTAGTCGTCGAAGACGACCGCGGGCCCGGTGTGCTTGAGCAGGTGCGGCTCGGCGGCGATGTGCTTGATGACGGCGCCGTCGGGGCAGAGGTTGCCGCGCAGGACGGCGACCCCGCCCTCGTCCGCGACGGGGTTGTCCCGGGTGCGGATGACGTCGTCGTGGTGGACGAGGGCGCCTTCGAGCTGCTCGCGCATGGTGTCGTGCGAGACGGTGGGCCGGTCCAGGTGGAGCAGGTCGGGGATGCGGGAGAGGAAGCCGGGCAGTCCGCCGGCGAAGTGGAAGTCCTCCATCAGGTACGTCTGTCCGCCGGGCCGGACGTTGGCCAGCACCGGGACCGTGCGCGCGACGCGGTCGAAGTCGTCCAGGGTGAGGGCGACGCCCGCGCGGCCCGCCATGGCGATCAGGTGGATCACGGCGTTGGTGGAGCCGCCGAGGCCGAGGACCGTGGTGACGGCGTCCTCGAAGGCGTCGGCCGTGAGGATGTCGCTCAGCTTCCGGTCCTCGTGGACCAGCTCGACGATGCGCAGACCGGCCGCCGCCGCCATCCGGTCGTGACCGGAGTCGACGGCCGGGATGCTGGACGCGCCCGGGACCGTGACGCCGAGGGCCTCGGCGGCGGCGGTCAGCGTGGACGCCGTACCCATCGTCATGCAGTGGCCGGGCGAGCGCGCCAGGCCGCTCTCCAGCTCCTGCATCTCGCAGTCGCCGATGAGTCCGGCCCGCTTGTCGTCCCAGTACTTCCACATGTCGGTGCCGGAGCCGAGGGTCGCGCCGCGCCAGTGACCGGGGAGCATGGGTCCGGCGGGTACGAAGACGGCGGGCAGGTCGACGCTGGCGGCGCCCATGAGCAGGGCGGGCGTGGACTTGTCGCAGCCGCCCATCAGGACGGCACCGTCGACCGGGTACGAGCGCAGCAGCTCCTCGGTCTCCATGGCGAGCAGGTTGCGGTAGAGCATCGGGGTCGGCTTCTGGAAGGTCTCGCTGAGCGTGGAGACCGGGAACTCCAGCGGGAAGCCGCCCGCCTGCCACACCCCCCGCTTGACCGCCTGGGCGCGGTCGCGCAGGTGGACGTGGCAGGGGTTGATGTCGGACCAGGTGTTGAGGATCGCGATGACGGGCTTGCCGAGGTGCTCCTCGGGCAGGTAGCCGAGCTGGCGGGTGCGGGCGCGGTGGCTGAAGGAGCGCAGGCCGTCCGTGCCGTACCACTGGTGGCTGCGGAGGTCCTCGGGGCGCTTGCGGGCGGCCTTGCCCGGTGTGCCCGTCATATCGACCACCCCGCGGCGATGGCGGCGACCTCGGCTCGCTCGTCCTCGGGCAGCGGCTTGCTCGGCGGGCGGACCTCCCTGCGGCACAGGCCGAGTGAGGCGAGGGCCTCCTTGACCACGGTGACGTTGTTGGCGGAGCCGTTGGCGGCACGCAGTTCCTCGAAGCGGCGGATCTGCTCCCAGACCTTCATGGCCCCCGCGTAGTCGCCGGCACGAAGTGCTTCGATCATGTTCAGCGAAACGGCCGGGGCGACGTTGACCAGCCCCGAGGTGAAGCCGGTGGCGCCCGCGGAGAAGTACGAGGGCGCGTACGGCTCGGCCAGCCCCGCGACCCAGACGAAGCGGTCGAGGCCGGCGTCGCGGGCGAAGGCGGCGAACCTGGCGGCGTCCGGGACGGCGTACTTCACGCCGATGACGTTGGGGCAGGCGTCGGCGAGTTCGGCGAGGCGGGCGCCGGTGAGCTGGGGGTTGCGGAGGTAGGGCACGACGCCCAGCGCGGGCACGGCCTCGGCGATGGCGCGGTGGTAGTCGACCCAGCCGCCCTGGGAGACGTAGGGGTGGACGGGCTGGTGGACCATCACCATCGAGGCGCCCAGGTCGCGGGCGTGCCGCGCGGAGGCGACCGCGGTCGGCACGTCGTGGCCGACGCCGACCAGGACGGCCGCGCGGTCGCCGGCCTCCTCGACGGTCAGCTCGGTGACGAGGCGGCGCTCGGCCGGTGTGAGGGCGTAGAACTCGCCGGTGTTGCCGTTCGGGGTGAGGGTCGTGACGCCACCGTCGAGGAGACGACGCAGCAGGGCCCGGTAGGTGGCGGGGTCGACGGTGCCGTCCGCGGCGAACGGCGTCACCGGGATCGCCACCACGTCGGCCAGGGCCGCCCGCTGGGTCTCGAACGTCGCTGTCATGCCTGACCGTCCTCTTCCTGGGCCCGGGCTCCCGTTTCGGGAAAGGCCCGCTCGACGAACGACGCGATGTGCGCGTGCAGCGCGCGGGCGGCACCGTCCGCGTCACCGGCGAGGGCGAGGCGCAGGATCTCCTGGTGCTCGCCGGCCTCCCGCTCCCAGGAGGGGTCGGCGGCCCAGGCGACGGCGGAGACGAGGGCCGCCTGGTCCCGGACCTCGTCGAGCATCCGGCCGAGCAGCGGGTTGCCGCACGGCACGTACAGGGCGCGGTGGAACTCCCGGTTGGCGAGGGACCGTTCGGCGGTGTCCGTGGCCTGGTCGGCGCGGGTCAGCGCGTCACGGGCGGCGTCCAGGGAGGCGCCGCGGCGCACGGCGCGCTTGAGCGCCTCGGGCTCCAGGAGCAGCCGGACGTCGTAGACCTCGCGCGCCATGTCCGCGTCCACCATGCGCACCGTGACGCCCTTGTACTGGCTCATCACGACCAGTCCGGTACCGGCCAGCGTCTTGAGCGCCTCGCGCACCGGTGTCTTGGACACCCCGAACTGTGCGGCGAGGTCGGTCTCGACCAGGGCCTGGCCGGGGGTGAGCCGGCCGGTGAGGATGCGGCGTTTGATCTCCTCCAGCACGTACTGCGTGCGGGAGGGGATCGGCGTGGGCACAGAGGTCATGCGCGCCTCTCGGAATCTCGCGTCGGATGCGCGGACCTCGGATATCCGATCTCTGATATCCGATCTCGCGTATCGCGTCTCATATATGACGTACGGAGTACGACGCGTTGAAGGTAAGAGGGGCGCACGGCCACGTCAATGCTTCTGACAGAGGAAGTCGAGGTTGTTCGCCGCTTGTTGTAAGCGCTTGCTGTAAGCGCTTGCCGCGGCGCGGGCCGTAAGCGCGTGCTTCAGCCGCTCGCCGACCGCCCTACGCGGGCCGCGTCCAGGCGGGGTCGCGCCCGCTCAGTCCGACCGCCCGGTCCAGCAGCGGGGCGCCGGCGGGGACGGGGACGACGGGGCCGAACATGCCCGCGTCCCGTTCGGACTCCTCGGCGGAAGCCGCGAGCAGGCCGTACGACACCTGGAGGGCGGCCGGGTCGGGTTCGTACTCCTGGCCGGTCGCGCGGGCCAGGTCCCAGCCGTGGATCACCAGTTCGTCGGCGGCGACGGCGCCGGCCACCTCGCCGGGCAGGTCGACGCCGCCCGCCCGGGTCATGCCGGTCCAGGCCCGCGGCTCGCGCCATGCCTCGGCGAGTTCGCCGAGCACCTTCGGGAGCTCCTCGCGCCAACCGGGGCCGATGTCCGGCACGGTCGCTTCGGGGCTGGTGTCGGTGGTGGGGCCCAGGTCCTTGCGCGCGGCGTCGCGGAAGGCCGCGGCGAGGCCGGTCAGATGGCCGAGCAGATTGCGGACCGCCATGTCCGGGCACGGTGTCGGGTCCTCGAGCCGCGCGTCGCTCACTGACTCGGCCAGGCGCGCGAGGACTCGCGCCTGCGGTCCGAGGTCGAGGGTGGTGGTGTCGTGGGTCATCGGTTGCTCCTCGGGAGGGCGTGGCAGGCTCTGTCGGGAGGTAGACCGATCACGGCCGCGGAACTCATCGGCCGCCGGGCCCGCTTCCACGGCATCCGCCCGATGCCGGCCCTCGTGCCTTAGACCCACGATGACCAGGCATGACGCCAAGGAACACGCGGACGAGGAAGACGACGGGCGGGGCCTGGCCCGCGACCCGTGTCCTGCGCGACCGCAACGCGGGCCTGTATCTCGCGGGCGTGGTGGTGTCCGGCTTCGGCGCCTCGGCGCTGTGGCCGGCGTCCGGCGTCCGGGTCAAGGACCTCACCGGCTCGGACGGACTCGCGGCCCTGTGCGGGCTCGCTGGCGCCGGTGATACCGCTCGCCCGACGACCGGCCACCACCGACGGCCTCGCCCGGCGGGCACCGTCGGCCACCGACCCGGCATGAGGATCCCGGGGCCCGTCGGCCCACCGACCCGGCATGAGGCGCCCGCTCCCCCGTCAGCCACCCACCCGGCATGAGGTTCCCGCGCCCCGTCGGCACCGGCGCCGTGCAGGCCTGCGACATCGTGCGGACGCCCGCGCCCCGTCGACCACCCGCCCGGCATGAACCCCCCGCACCGCGCCGGCCCCACCCACCCGGCACGAGGCGCGCGCCCCGTCAGCCCACCGACCCGCCACGGGCCCGGCATGAGACTCCCGAGGCCCGCCTTACCCACCGCGCGGCACCCGACGCACCGCACCGCTTCCACACCACCCCGCTCTCACCGCCCCGCAAGCCCCGACCGCACCGCCTCGAGGTCACCGTCCGACGCCAACCCGGCGTGATACAGGCGCAGTTCCGTCGCGCCCAGTGCGCGGGCGCGGGCCGCGTCCCCGGCGAGGGTGTCCGGACGGCCGCCCATGCCCGCGACCACGGTGAGGTTGGCGGCCAGGACCGCCCCGGGGCGGCGCTGCTCGGCGAAGGGCGTGAGCAGGCCCGCGCCGCCCGTGCAGGGCACGACCACACCGTCCGCGACGGACAGGATGTGCGCCGGGTCGACGCCGGCGTTGGCGCCGCAGTGGTACGAGACGGGGTCGGCGTGCAGCAGGACCTGGAAGCCGTCGGGCGCGGCGGCGCGTACGGCCGCGACCGCCGCCTCCTGGAGGGTGCGGGCGGTCTGGTCGCGCCACGCGCGCGTGGCGTTCGCCGGCGTCTCGCCGAGCAGCTTCGACACGCCCGCCCAGCCCCCGTCCGACGGCGCCGTGCCCCGCCAGACCGGCTCGAGCGCGGCGCGTACGGCGGCGGCCAGTTCGCCGGCGTCGAGGCCCTGTCCGCCGTAGCCGGCCCGGCAGTCGGGGCAGAAGCACAGCGACATCAGGTACTGCCCGGCGTCCCCGAGGCCGACCCCGCCGGTCTTGTCGTGGGCGTGCAGGTGGGCGAGCCCGTACCAGCCGAGGGACTCCAGCTCGGTGCCGCGCGCCCCGGGCCGCACCGCCGCCTCGGCGGCCAGGTCGGTGAGGTACGCGCGCGTGGCGGGCTGCGCGATACAGGGCGCCCAGGGGTAGCGGTCGCCGTAGGCGTTGACGACCGAGGTGTGCGGATGCTCGGCGCCGAGGCGGGAGTTGTGGGCGAGGACGACCCAGGTGTGCACTTCCAGCCCGGCGTCCGCGAGGGCGGCGGCGGCCTCGCCCCACGCGTCGCCGGGCGCCCAGTCACCGGCCTCGTACGGGCGCGGCTCCCGTCCCCGCCAGCGGGCGTCCGGCGGGTAGAGGACGGCGGCGTACTCGGCGGTGACGACGCGGTGGCGCGGGTGGCGGGGGGTGAGGGCCCGGGTGGAGTGGTAGGCGGCGGCGAGCGTCACCTGCTCGACGCCGAGCCCCGCGACGGACGCGGGCGCGTCCGGGTCGCCGTTGACGTCCCAGGGGTAGACGAATGCCGACGTCTTCACTCGGCGCCCTCCTCGGCCACGCCGTCGAGCAGCGCGTAACCCCGCTCGATCACCTGGGCGAGCTGCTTGACATGCTCCTCGGTCGGCTCCTGCAACGGCGGCCGCACCTCCCCCACGTCCAGGCCGCGCAGCCGTACGCCCGCCTTGACCAGGGCGACGGCGTACCCGCGGCCCCGCGCGCGGAGTTCGACGAACGGCCGGTAGAAGCCGTCCAGCAGGCGGTGCACGGTGGCCTCGTCGCCCGAGCGCAGCGCCCGGTGGAAGGCGAGGGCGATCTCGGGGGCGAAGCAGAACGCGGCGGACGAGTAGAGGGTGACGCCGAGCGCGCGGTAGGAGAGCTGGGTCTGCTCGGCGGTCGGCAGCCCGTTGAAGTAGAGGAAGTCGCCGCCGGGGGCCTCGGTGCGCACGGCGCTGATGATCCGCTGCATGAGGTCGAGGTCGCCGAGCCCGTCCTTGAGGCCGACGATCCGGTCGGTGCGGGCCAGTTCGACCACGCTCTCCGGTGTGAACACGGCGTTGTCGCGCTGGTAGACGACCACGGGCAGGGAGGTCGCCGCGGCCACCTCCCGGTAGTGCCGCAGCAGCCCCTCCTGGCCGGCCAGCACCAGGTACGGCGGCATGGCGAGCAGTCCGTCGGCCCCGGCCTCCTCGGCGAGGCGGGCGTAGCGCACGGCGAGGGCGGTGCCGTAGCCCGCGCCCGCCAGGACGGGCACCCGCCCCGCGGTCTCCTCGACGGCCGCCCGGACGCAGGCCTGGAACTCCTCGGGGGTGAGCGCGTGGAACTCGCCCGTGCCGCAGCAGGCGAACACGGCGGCGGCCCCGGCCTCGACCCCTCGGCGCACGTGCGCGCGGTAGGCGTCGAGGTCGGTCTCACCGCCGGGGCCGTAGGCCGTGACGGGGAAGAACAGCGGTCCGCCGGGTCTGGTGAGCCGGGCGGCGAGAGGGGCTGAGGTCACGGGCGCTCCCCATTCCATATCCATGGTCTGTGTCATATTCATGATCTGTGTCCATATTTCTGAACGCGACCACGCTAAGCCGCCCCGCGAACACCGTCAAGCAGGCCGCCTCTTGACGGGTGACCACCGGTTCTTTAGCGTGTCCACGCATATGAACGCCAGCCGCTCACACATACGGCTGACACACGGCCGCCGATTCGGCGGACCTCCAGACGTTCAGCCGGACCCACAGGAGACCTAGGAGTCCCGAGGATGCCCGCTCCCCGCACCGTCCTGCTCACCGGCGCCGCCGGCGGCCTCGGCACCCTGATGCGGGACCTGCTGCCCGACCACGGGTACACGCTGCGCCTGCTCGACCTGCGCCCGATCGAGGGCGAGCCGGACGCCGTCGTCGCCGACCTCGCCGACCGGGCCGCCGTGCGCGAGGCGGTCCGGGGCGTCGACGCGATCATCCACCTGGCGGGCATCTCCCTGGAAGCCCCCTTCGAGAAGATCCTGAAGGCCAACATCGAGGGGACGTACAACCTCTACGAGGCCGCCCGCGAGGAAGGCGTCGGACGTATCGTCTTCGCCTCCTCCAACCACGCCGTCGGCTACACCCCGCGCCCTGGGGGCGACGACCCCCTCATCCCGGTCGACACCCCGCGCCGCCCGGACACCTTCTACGGCCTGTCCAAGTCCTTCGGCGAGGACCTCGCCCAGTTCTACTGGGACAAGCACGGCATGGAGACCGTCTCGGTCCGCATCGGCTCCTGCTTCCCCGAGCCGACCAGCGTGCGCATGCTCTCGGTGTGGATGAGCCCGGCCGACGGCGCCCGTCTCTTCCACGCCGCCCTGACCGCCGAGAACGTCGGGCACACCGTCGTCCACGGTTCCTCCGCCAACACCCGGCTGTGGTGGGACCTCACCTCCGCGCGGGCGCTCGGTTACGAACCCCGGGACGACTCGGAGCCGTACGCCGAGAAGCTCATCGCCGAGCAGGGCGACCTCGACCCGGACAACCCGGCGCACGCCCGCCTCGGCGGCCACTTCGTGACCGACCCCCCGATCTGGCCGTACTGACCGGATCCGGTCGATCACGAGGCGGGGCGGGCACCGAACGGGCCCGCCCGCTTCGGTATACGGGCATCCGCACTGCCCGTTCTCACGCGCCGCACCGCTGACTGCCAGGTCCGCGACGGGCGCCCGCCGGCCACAACGGGCACAATCGGGCAGTATCGGGTCCGCAACAGGCCTGGTCAGTGCCGCACGGCCGCTGTAGAACTTCCCCCATGGGCCCCACGGGCCCGAACGGGCAAGAACGCGGCGACGAGGCGGTGAGGCAGGTGTTCGGCATGGGCACGAGGACGGCGGAGGAACGCCAGCGCGAGATCGTGCGGGTCGCCCGCGCCACCGGCTCGGTCGACGTCACCGCGCTCGCGGCCGACCTGGGCGTCGCCAAGGAGACCGTACGACGCGACCTGCGCGCCCTGGAGGACCACGGCCTGGTCCGCCGCACCCACGGAGGCGCCTACCCCGTGGAGAGCGCCGGGTTCGAGACCACGCTCGCCTTCCGCGCCACCAGCCAGGTGCCCGAGAAGCGCCGGATCGCCGCCGCGGCGGCCGAACTGCTCGGTGACGCGGAGACGGTCTTCGTCGACGAGGGCTTCACCCCCCAGCTCATCGCCGAGGCACTGCCCAGGGACCGGCCGCTGACCGTGGTCACCGCCTCCCTGCCGGTCGCCGGCGCGCTCGCCGAGGCCGGCGACACCTCCGTCCTGCTGCTCGGCGGCCGGGTCCGCTCGGGCACGCTCGCCACCGTCGACCACTGGACGACCAAGATGCTGGCCGGTTTCGTCATCGACCTGGCGTACATCGGTGCCAACGGCATCTCCCGGGAACACGGCCTCACCACACCCGACCCGGCGGTCAGCGAGGTCAAGACCCAGGCGATCCGCGCCGCCCGCCGCACCGTGTTCGCGGGCACGCACACCAAGTTCGGGGCGGTCAGCTTCTGCCGGTTCGCCGAGGTCGGCGCCCTGGAGGCGATCGTGACCAGCACGCTGCTGCCCACGGCCGAGGCCCACCGCTACTCCCTGCTCGGCCCGCAGGTCATCCGCGTCTGACGGGCCGAACCACGTCACTGGAGGGCACCCACGCGCCCACCCCTGCCCCATAACTCCCGATAACTCCCCTTCACTCCCCATTACTTCCCCACATGTTCAGGAGCGATCCATGCGAACCCAGAGCCGATGGAGGCCGCGAGCCACGCTCGCCATGGCCGCCGCAGGGACGCTGCTCGCCCCGCTGCTCTCCGGCTGCTGGGTCGGGGCGGGCGGCGCCGGGTCCGGCGGCAACGCCATCAACGTCCTGATGGTCAACAACCCGCAGATGGTCGAGCTGCAAAAGCTCACCGCGGACCACTTCACCGAAGAGACCGGCATCAAGGTGAACTTCACCGTCCTGCCGGAGAACGACGTCCGCGACAAGATCAGCCAGGACTTCGCCAACCAGGCGGGCCAGTACGACGTCGCCACCCTCTCCAACTACGAGATACCGATCTACGCCCGCAACGAGTGGCTGCAGCCGATGGACTCCTACGTCGCCGAGGACCCGGCGTACGACGAGAAGGACATCCTGGGGCCGATGCGCGAGTCCCTCACCGGGGACGACGGCAAGCTCTACGGCCAGCCCTTCTACGGCGAGTCCTCCTTCCTGATGTACCGCAAGGACGTGTTCGCCCAAGAGGGCCTGACGATGCCCGAGCACCCCACCTGGACCCAGGTGGCCGACCTCGCCGAGAAGCTCGACGGGGCCCAGCCGGACATGAAGGGCATCTGCCTGCGCGGCCTGCCCGGCTGGGGCGAGCTGATGGCGCCCCTGACGACGGTCGTGAACACCTTCGGCGGCACCTGGTTCGACACGGACTGGCAGGCGCGACTGGACTCCCCCGAGTGGCAGAAGGCGACGAAGTTCTACGTCGACCTCGTCCGCGAGCACGGCCAGTCCGGCGCCGCCCAGTCAGGTTTCGCCGAGTGCCTGAACAACATGACGCAGGGCAACGTCGCCATGTGGTACGACGCCACCTCCGCCGCCGGATCCCTGGAGTCGGCCAACTCCCCCGTCAAGGGCAAGATGGGCTACGCGCCCGCCCCCGTGGAGAAGACCGAGTCCTCCGGCTGGCTCTACACCTGGGCCTGGGGCATCCAGAAGGCCTCCCGCAACGCCGACAAGGCGTGGGAGTTCGTCTCCTGGGCGTCCAGCAAGGAGTACGAGCAGCTCGTCGGCGACGAGATCGGCTGGTCCAACGTGCCGGCCGGCAAGCGCGCGTCGACGTACGAGAACCCGGCCTACCGCGAAGAGGCCGCCGCCTTCCAGGAGATGACCCGGGAGGCCATCGAGGGCGCCAGGCCCGGTGATCCGGGCGTGCAGCCGCGCCCCGCGCCCGGCATCCAGTTCGTCGGCATCCCCGAGTTCACCGACCTCGGCACCAAGGTCTCCCAGGAGATCAGCGCGGCCATCGCCGGACGTCAGTCCGTCGAGGAGGCCCTGAAGAAGTCCCAGCAGCTCGCCGAGAAGATCTCCGAGGAGTACGAGGGACGATGACCGCCACCACAACGGCCCCCTCGGCCGCACCCGATCACACCCGCCCCACCGTCCGCCCGCCGTCCTCCCGGCTGAAGGGCTGGGCCACCCGGGCCCCCCTCCTCCCCGCCCTGATCTTCATGATCGTGGTCACCCAGCTCCCCTTCGTGGCGACCCTGGTGATCTCCTTCTTCGACTGGAACGCCCTCTACCCGGACGCCCGGCACTTCACCGGATTCGGCAACTACGGCGACGTCCTGTCCGACCCGGCCCTGCGCAAGTCGGTGTGGACGACGATCCTGCTGACGGTGGGGGTGGTCCTGGCCAGCCTGGTCCTCGGCCTGGCACTCGCCCTGCTGCTGGACCGCAGGTTCAAGGGCCGGGGCGTGGTGCGCACCCTGCTGATCGCCCCGTTCCTGGTGGTCCCGGTGGCGGCGGCGCTCCTGTGGAAGCACGTCCTCTACAACCCCGAGTACGGCCTGCTCAACGGCCTGTTGCACTACGTCGGCGGCCCGCAGCCGGACTGGATATCCAACACCCCGCTGCTCGCGGTCGAGGCCTCACTGGTGTGGCAGTGGACGCCCTTCATGATGCTCATCCTGCTGGCCGGGCTGCAGAGCCGGGACCAGCAGCAGATCGAGGCCGCCCGGGTGGACGGCGCGAGCGACTGGCAGATCTTCGTCCACCTCACCCTCCCCCACCTGCGCCGCTACCTGGAACTCGGCGCCCTGCTCGGCTCGATCTACATCGTCCAGAACTTCGACGCGGTCTTCACGATCACGTCCGGCGGCCTGGGCACGGCCAACCTGCCCTACACCGTCTACCAGAGCTTCTACCAGGCCCACGAGAACGGCCTCGCCTCGGCCGCGGGCGTCCTGGTGGTCATCGGCTCGATCATCATCGCCACCTTCGCGCTGCGCGTGGTGTCGTCCCTGTTCCGCGAGGAGGTTGGCCGCGCATGAGTGCCACCGCCGTACGACCCGCCACCACCGCCACCACCGGCACCACCGGCGCCAAGCCCGCACGAGCCCGCCGCAAGGCGGGGGCCGGACTGGGCCTGGTGGCCTGGCTGGCCGGCATCGTCTTCTTCCTGCCGATCGCGTGGATGGCGCTGACCTCCTTCCACTCGGAGGAGGACGCGGCCACCAACCCGCCGTCCTTCGCGGCCTCCCTCACCCTGGACGGCTACCGCGAGTTCTTCGGCGCGGGCGGTGGCGCGAGCCCCTGGCCGGCGCTGATCAACTCGGCGGTGGCGTCCATCGCCTCGACCCTCTTCGTCCTGGTCCTGGCCCTGCCCGCCGCGTACGCCCTGTCCATCCGCCCGGTGAAGAAGTGGACGGACGTCCTGTTCTTCTTCCTCTCCACCAAGATGCTGCCGGTGGTGGCGGGCCTGCTGCCGATCTACCTGTTCGCCAAGAACACGGACATGCTGGACAACATCTGGCTGCTGGTCCTCCTCTACACCTCGATGAACCTGCCGATCGCGGTCTGGATGATGCAGTCCTTCCTGGCCGAGGTCCCGGTCGCGATCATCGAGGCGGCCCGGGTGGACGGCGCGAGGCTGCCGACGATCCTGGCGCGGGTGGTCGCCCCGATCGCCCTCCCCGGCATCGCCGCGACCTCGCTCATCTGCTTCATCTTCAGTTGGAACGAACTGCTCTTCGCCCGGGTGCTGACGGGCGTGGTCGCCGAGACCGCCCCCGTCTTCCTGACCGGCTTCATCACCAGCCAGGGCCTCTTCCTGGCCAAGGTGTGCGCCGCGTCGCTCGTCATCTCCCTGCCGGTGCTCGCCGCGGGGTTCGCCGCCCAGGACAAACTGGTCCAGGGCCTGTCGTTGGGAGCCGTGAAATGAAGGCCGCCGTCATCGAGTCCGTGGGCCGCGCCGTCGTCACCGAGGTCCCGGACCCGACGCCAGGGCCGCGCGAGGTCGTCGTGGAGGTCGCCGCCTGCGGCCTGTGCGGCACGGACCTGCACATCCTCCAGGGCGAGTTCGCGCCCAAGCTCCCGATCGTGCCGGGCCACGAGTTCGCCGGCGAGGTGGTCGGCGTCGGCGCCCAGGTCACGGAGGTGTCGCTCGGCGACCAGGTCGCGGTGGACCCCTCCCTCTACTGCTACGAGTGCCGCCAATGCCGCACCGGCCACAACAACCTCTGCGAACGCTGGGCGGCCATCGGTGTGACGACGGCGGGCGGCGCCGCGAAGTACGCGGTGGCGCCGGTGGCGAACTGCGTGAAGCTCCCCGAGCACGTCCGCACCCAGGACGCCGCCCTGATCGAGCCCCTGTCCTGCGCGGTCCGCGGCTACGACGTCCTCCAGTCCCGCCTCGGCGCGCACGTCCTGATCTACGGCTCCGGCACGATGGGCCTGATGATGCTGGAGCTGGCCAAGCGGACCGGCGCGGCCGGCGTCGACATGGTCGACGTCAACCCGGCCCGCCTGGAGACGGCCCGCGCCCTCGGCGTCTCCGCGTCGGCCGCGAACCCGGACGAACTGGACCGCCCCCAGGGCTGGGACCTCGTCATCGACGCGACGGGCAACGCGGCGGCCATCCAGGACGGCCTGGGGCGGGTCGCCAAGGCGGGCACGTTCCTCCAGTTCGGCGTGGCCGACTACGCGACGCGCGTGCAGATCGACCCGTACCGCATCTACAACCAGGAGATCACCATCACGGGCTCCATGGCCGTCCTGCACAGCTACGAGCGCGCGGCCGAGCTCTTCGCGAACGGCGTCCTCGACCCGGACGTCTTCATCAGCGACCGGCTGCCCCTCGACCGGTATCCGCAGGCACTGGAGCAGTTCGCCTCCGGCGTCGGCAGGAAGATCGTCGTACTCCCGTGAGGAGTGCCCGGTAGGGCCGCCGCGTCCCCTGGCCGCGGCACGCGCCGTCGCGGCCCGGGGACGCGGCGGCCGCCGGCCGGCTCGGTGGATCACCGCTCGCCGTTCTCGGGGACGCGGCCGTGCAGGACGTGTGTGGCGGCCAGTTCGCGGTAGGCCGCGCTGGTGGCGAGAAGCCGGTCGTGCCGGCCGGAGGCCACCGTGCGGCCGTCTTCGAGGACGACGATCCGGTCGGCGTGCCGCACCGTGGAGAGGCGGTGCGCGATGACGAGGACCGCGCAGTCCCGGGTGACGTCGCTCAGCGTCCGGGTGAGTGCCGTCTCGTTGACGGCGTCCAGGTGCGAGGTGTGTTCGTCGAGCAGGAGCAGCCGCGGACGGGCGAGCAGGGCACGGGCCAGGGCGACGCGCTGGCGTTCTCCCGCGGAGAGCGTGCCGCCTTGATCGCCCAGCCTGCCGTCCAGCCCCCCGGGCAGCCGCCGCACCACGTGCTCGAGGCGGGTCAGCCGTACGACGCGGAGGATGTCGTCGTCGGTGGCGTCGGGGACCGCGTAGGTGATGTTCTCCCGGAGCGTGCCCTCCAGTACGTGGGTGTTCTGGTCCACGAGGGCGATGCCCGCGCGGCACTGCCGGCGGGTCAGGGCCGTCGCCGGGCGGCCGTCGAACCGGATGCTCCCGGCGTCGGGGTCGTAGAGGCGCGCGATCAGTGAGAAGAGAGTGCTCTTGCCGGCTCCCGAGCGGCCGACGAGGGCCACGAGTCCGTGGTGCGGCACGGTGAAGGTCGCCCCGCGCAGGACCGGCCGGTCCGGGACGTAGGCGAAGCGGATGTCGGTCAGTTCCAGCGCGTGGGCCGGGGACCGCGGGGTGGCCGGCGGTGTGCCGGGGAGCGCCGGGCCGGGCTCCTGCGCGGGTTCCTGGGGAAGGGCGAGGGCTTCGTCGATCCGCAGGTAGGCACCCGCGCCGCGCTGGATCAGGCCGATGGCGCGGAACACCGACGACAAGGGCATGACCAGGTACGACGCGTACAGCAGGAAGGCGACCAGGTCTCCGAGGGAGTCCGCTCCCCCGCTCCCGACCCGCATGCCGCCCACGACCAGGACGAGCAGGAAGGAGCCCTGGACCGCGAGTTCGACGGCGCTGCTCATGACCGCGGCCAGTTTCGCCGCCCGGACGCCCGACCGGTGGGCCGAGTCCACCCGCTCGCCGATGCGGCGCGCCTCGCGCTCCTCGGCCCGGTACACCCGCACCACCGGCAGGGCGCCGAGGGCGCGCTCCAGTTCCGCGGCGATGGTGCCCACGGAGGACTGCATCTGCTCCGACGCCGCCCGCATGCCTTTCAGGAGCGTGCTGACGACGACCGCGGCGAGGGCGACCGTCACCACGACGAGGAGCAGCAGCAGGGGGTCCAGCCACAGCATCAGCAGCAGCGCCCCGGCCGACACCAGACAGCCGGTGAGGAGGTCGACCAGTGCCTGTGACACGACGTCCCGCAGCAGGGTGGTGTCGGCGGTGACCCGGGAGACCAGGTCGCCGCGGCGGCGCCGGTCCGCCTCCCGCATCTCCAGCCGCAGCAGCCGCGAGACGAGTCCGTGACGCACCATGCGGATCACGTCCTCGCCCATGCGGTCCAGCAGGAACCGGCCGGTCGCTCCCGCGGCGGCCTCGGCGACGAAGAGCCCGGACAGGAGCAGCAGGAACGGCCACAGCACCTCGCCGCGGACGCTGGAGTCCACGACGTGCTTGGCGACGAGCGGCTGGGCGAGTCCCAGCGCCGACGCGGCCAGGGTCAGCCCGGTCGCCACGGCGATGCCGGGCCGGTGACCGGACGTCAGACGGAACAAGGAGGCGACCGAGCCCCTCGTCGTCCGACTCGCGGACGGCGCGGAAGGCTGCGCCCCGCGGCCTGCCGGGCCGGTGCCGGCCGGGGCGTCGTCCGCGACGACCGTGTCGCTCACGGCCCCGCCCGCCGCACCGCGGCCACCGTCACCAACCGCGCGAAGTAGTCGTCCGGGACGCCCTCCCCGACGGGTCGGCCGCCGGCCTCGATCCAGGCGTGGGCGGAGAACGGCGGCACTTTGCGCACCCCGGTGCACCAGGTGGGCCAGACGCCGTGCAGCCGGCACAGCAGGGCTGCCCCCAGCGACCGCGGCAGACAGCCCCGCGGCCCGGCGCAGCGCAGGCTCACCGCGCACAGCGCCTCCCGGGCCGCCGCCGCCTGTGCCGGGGTGGCGGGCCGCGCGCCACGGCGCACCCGTTCCAGTACGGCGCGGATGTGCCGCGGCGGCAGGAACGACAGGGCCAGCGCGGGGACGAGGACGAGGCGGGCGGCAAGCCGCCGGGCGAGGGGGACTCCGGTGGGCCGGTCCAGGGCGCTGGGCGTGGTCATGAGACCAGCCCCGCGGCCCGGAGGTCGCCCACCAGTGCCGTCACGTCCTGCTCCGCGCGGTCGCGGTCGATCTCGAACCGCGCGACGAGCGCCGTGACGGCGGCGGCCTCGTCGCCGCCGTCCAGGAGGGTTCTCACCACCAGCGCGCCCGTGGGGTTGAGTTCCCAGTACTCACCGCTGCGCTGGTCGAGGAGCACGGTTCCGTACTCGGTCTCCGCGGTGGCGACGTCGGTGTCGAATCGGAGTGTCATGGCGTCGGCGCCTTTCTGCTGTCGTCCGTCATCCGACGGCGGCTCCGGGATGCGCCGCGCGGTCCCGGGAGCGCAGCCACACCTCGCAGGCGATGGTCGAGTAGAGGATCGCGTCCCGCAGGCCCGGCGCGGAGGGCCGCTGCGCGAGCCGGCGCAGTTCCCCGCCGTCCACCAGGCCGAGGCCTTCCAGGTGGGAACCGGTCCACAGAGTCATCAGGTCGCCCCGGTGGCGACGCAGTCCGTCCGACGCGTCCATCGACGCCTCGGCCTTGTTGGCACGCCGCAGGCACTCCTCCGGGACGACACCGCGCATCGCCTCGGTGAGCAGCGGTTTGTACCGCCACGGCGTGACGCGCTCGTCCGGCCGCACCGCGAGGCAGGCCTCGATCACGCGGTCGTCCAGGTACGGCGACGCCATCGGGAGTCCCGCCCGGGCCGCCATCCGCTCCCACTGGCGGATGATGCGCGTGCAGGTGCGGATCAGCTCCAGGTCGGTGTGCAGGCCCCGGTCCGCGTGCAGCGGCTCGGCCCGCGCGGCCGCGTCCAGCAGGGCTCGGCGGGCCAGCCGCTCCGCCTCGGAGGTCATCCAGGGGAACAGGCGGGGGGACATCCCCCAGCCGAGACCCGCGGTCACCGAGGTCTCCGGCATGGGGGCGCGCAGCCGGCCGGCGGAGTGCGCCAGCCAGTCCGGGTAGGCGCGGGAGTCGGCGAGGGCACGCGCCGTCGCGCCGAGCGGCCAGTTCCACAGGGCGCGAAAGCCCCGCAACTGGCGCATCGCGAACAGCGGGCGGGTACGCAGCAGTCCGTGGTAGTACGCCTCCGAGCACCAGGCGACGTGGTCGCCGCCGATGCCGGTGAGGTGCACCCGGCTGCCGCGTGCGGCCAGCCACGGCAGGTGCTGCAGGACGCGTGAGCGGTCCATCACCCCGATGGTCGGCTCGTCGAGCAGGTCGTCGATGCCGAGCAGGTCCGAGTAGACCAGGGCGGACCCCTCCGCGTCCCAGACCACGTGGTCGACCTTCGGCAGGTGCTCCGCCGCCTGCCGGGCCCAGGCCAGGTCGGTGTCCGCGGGGTCCCGTCCGGGCCAGGTCGCGGCCACCACGGAGGCGTCGGAGCGGGCGGCCAGGAAGCAGACGGAGGTGGAGTCCAGTCCGCCGGACAGGTCGCAGCTCACCACGCCGCCCGGCCGGGTCCGGACGTCCACGGCCTCGGCCAGCGCCTCGCGGACGGCCGGCGCGCCCTGCGCCAGGGTGCGGGTCGGCTCCGGGGGCCGCCACCAGCGTGACCTGCGGACCCGGTGTCCGTCCGCGGAGACGATCAGGGCCTCCTCCGGGGAGACCGCGTCGACTCCCTCCCAGACCGAGGTCTCGTACAGCGGATGCGGCACCGGCCACAGGAGCCGGACTGCCAGTCGACCGGTGTCCGGCCGGCTGCCCAGGGCCGTGGCGAGCAGGTCCGCGCTGGTCGCGGCCACGTGGACACCGCCGATCCGCGCGTGGAAGACCAGCCGCAGCCCGGAGGCGGTGCCCTGCATCCTGAGCTGCCCGTCGTGGGTGGCCACCAGGTGGAAACTGCCCGGCAGGGACCGGGCCAGGGCGTCGAGTTCGGTGAGGTCGCGCATTCGGGCGGCCTGGCGTTCGAGCCGCTGTCGGTCGGCCGGGCACCACCCGACGGTGGCGAGGGCCGTTCGGCCGGCCCGGGCCGTGGTGATCTCCGTGCCGGACCAACGGCCGATCAGCCAGGGCCGGCCCGAGGCGTGGGCCAGGACGCGGGTACCGGGTCGGCGGAAGAAGCGGGCCGCGGCGGCCGCCTCCTCGCAGTCGGGAAGGACCGCGAAGTGGGCGTCGCCGCGGCCCGGTTCCGCACTCTCGTGCACTTCGGACATGAAATCGCTACGTGCCGGCCGCCGTCAGTTCTTGCTGAGGATCAGACGGTCGTTGCCGTTGCGCTGCAGCAGCCCGGTCTTCTGCCGGAACGACCCCAGCCGGACGAGCGTCGGGGCCTCGTACGCCTTCTTCATGCCATCACCTCGATGTGAGTGGTGCCGTCGGTCTTCCTTTCGGCCGGCGGCGGTGTCACCAGCTAGCGGGGCGGCGCGTGACGCGGACAAGACGTCCGGCACAAGTCATATCAACAGACCTCAAAGGGCCTGAACGGGGCGGCATGCGCGCTGCCGGCCGCCTTCGTCGGAATCGAAGGGGGGTGGCGTGGGGAGGCGAAAAGCCGGCGGACACCTTCCGACCTGCGCACTTCGGTCGGCGCACCGGTCAGGGCGCCGACCGGACCGTGCACGCGGGGTGTGGGGGCGCCGCCCGGCGCACACCGCGCCAGGGACGCAACCGCCGGCACCGGAGACGGGTGCGGTGCACCGCTCCCGGCGCGTGGTTCCTCGCCCGGGCCCGCCGGGCCTCCCGGCCGCCACCCGCCCGGTCGGCCCCCGGAGACGGGGACGGGAAGGAGGCGGCGCGGGCGAAAACCCCTGGGCCCGCCGCCCCCGCCCCTCCTACGATCCCCGCATGCCCCGACCCCATGGCTTCGCCTACACCGCCACCGCGAACGGCACCGTCCACATCACCCACCACCAGCACTCCGCCACCACACTGAACGGCCCCCGCGCCGCCCGCTTCCTCGAAGAGGTCGCCACCGGCGACCCCCAACTGGTGATGGCCCGCTGGACGGGCAACTACAAACACGGCAACGAACGCACCGCGCGAAACCACCCCCGCAACCGCCGCTGACCGCACCGCCCGGGCCCTGACCCGATTGGCGGCCGGGTAAGGGAACGGTAAAACGCCCTCGCTCGTTCACCCGGCATGACAGCTATGACCCCCGGCTCGAACATCCCCCTCTCCGCCGCCCGCGTGACGGTGGACGTCGCCGCGCCCGTGCGGCTCGACGTATCGGGCCTGCTGCTCACCGCCGACGGCAAGGTGCGCTCCGACGACGACTTCATCTTCTACAACCAGCCCACCGGCCAGGGCGTGACCTACCGCTCCGGCGGCGGCACCGCCCCGGACGCGATCGTGGTCGACACCTCCGCCGTGCCGCCGGGCATCGAGAAGATCGTCGTCACCGCCAGCCCGGACGCCGCCGGGCAGACCTTCCAGGGCGTCGAACCGACCGCCACCGTCCGCAACGCGGACGACAACTCCGTCCTCGCCACCTTCACGCCCCCGCAGCTCGGCAGCGAGACCGCGCTGGTGATCGTGGAGGTCTACCTGCGCAACGGCGTCTGGAAGGCCCGCGCGGTCGGCCAGGGCTACTCCAACGGACTGGCCGGCATCGCGACGGACTTCGGCGTCACGGTGGAGGAGCCCGCCGCCCCGGCCGCCCAGCCTGCCCCGCCGCAGCCCCAGGCGGTCACCCCGCCGCCCCCGCCCGCCGCCGCGCCCACGATGCCCTCCGCTCCCCCGACGGCGCCGGCCGCCCCGCCGGCCCCCGCCCCGGGCGCCGGGAAGATCAACCTCGACAAGGGCCGGGTCAGCCTCCAGAAGAACCAGACCGTCTCCCTCGTCAAGGGCGGCCGCCCGATGCTCTCCCAGGTCAAGATGGGCCTCGGCTGGGAGCCGGCGTACCGCGGCAAGGACATCGACCTGGACGCCTCGGTCATCGCCTACGGCCCGCAGCGCAACCACATCGACAGTTGCTACTTCGGCAAGCTGTCCATCGTCGGCGGCGCCGTCAAGCACTCCGGCGACAACCTCACCGGCGAGGGCGGCGGTGACGACGAGGTGATCACCGTCGACCTCGGCCGGCTTCCGCAGGAGGTCAGCGGCCTGGTCTTCACGGTCAACTCCTTCTCCGGTCAGAAGTTCACCGAGGTCGCCAAGGCCTACTGCCGCCTCATGGACGCCGCGACCGGCGAGGAACTGGTCCGCTTCGACCTCACCAGCGCCGAGCCGCAGACCGGCGTGATGATGGCGAAGCTGATCCGCCAGTACTCCGGCGAGTGGGAGATGACCGCCATGGGCGACTTCGTCAAGTCCCGCACGGTCCGGGGCATGGTGAAGCCGTCGGCAAAGGCGCTGTAAGCGGCCGGTTCGGTGGGGCGCCCCCGGCACTGCGGGCGCCCCACCGCGGCCGTCTACGCCCGCAACCCGCCCCACACCAGCGACAGAAGCCGGCGTACGGACTCCCCGTCGCCCCCGGCCGCCCCCTCGGCCGACTCGGACGCCGTCACCACCCCGTGCACCAGCCGCAGCACCTCGATCGGCTCGACGTCCCGCCGCAGCGCCCCCGCGTCCCGCGCCGCCCGCACCAGCCGGCCGGCCGCGCCCCGCACACAGTCGCCGCAGGCCGTGTCCACCGCCGAGCCACCGGCCGTCACGGCGGTGCCCAGCAGGGCTTTCATCCCGCGCACCTGGATCATCCCGGCCGCGAGTTCGTTCAGCCACTCCAGCAACGCGTCGCCCGGCGCCCGTTCAGCCGCGATCAGGTCGGCCCGCGCCGCGATCGCCTCGATCCGGTCCAGGTAGGCGGCCTCCAGCAACGCCTGCCGCGTCGGGAAATGCCGGTACAGCGTGCCGGTCCCGACTCCCGCCCGCTTGGCGATGTCGTCCAGGGAGGCACCCTCCCCGTGCTCCCCGAACGCCACCGCCGCGGCTTCCAGCAACCGCTCGTGGTTTCGGCGGGCATCCGCGCGCATGGGCCTGACCTGCGCCATCCCACTACTCCCTGCCCACAGAGGATTCTCGCCGCACCCTACCGCGCGCCCGCGCGCCACTGCCGTGCCCTGCCCTGCCCTGCCCGCGCGAACGGCCCGCCCGGACGGGAGGGGAGCCCCTTCCGTGCGGGCCGGATCTCCTGCCCGTCGACGATGACCTCGGTGTCGCCGGTGTTCGCGCGGTAGGCGGCCGGCGAGGCCGCTCGGTGCGACGCGCGCCGGTCCGCGCCCGGCGGGCCGACGCCGGCTCAGAACAGGGCGCTGTACGCGTTCAGCGCCGGCTGCCCGCCGAGGTGGGCGTAGAGCACGGTGGCGTCGCCGCCGATCTCCGAGCGCGCGACCAGGTCGATCAGCCCCGCCATCGACTTCCCCTCGTAGACCGGGTCGGTGACCATTCCCTCGGTCCGGGCGGCGAGCCGCATCGCGGCGAGCGTGGTGGCGTCGGGGACGCCGTACGTACCCGCGTGGTACCGCTCGTCCAGTTCGACGTCCGCCTCCGTCAGTTCCTGCGTCACGCCGATGAGCTGCCCCGTGCGGTGCGCGATCCGGGCGATCTGCGCCCGGGTGCGGGCGGGCTCCGCGGACGCGTCGACGCCGATCACCCGCCGGGGCCGGCCACCCGCCTCCTCCAGGGCGCGGAAGCCGGCGACCATGCCGGCCTGGGTCGACCCGGTCACCGAGCAGACGACGACGGTGTCGAAGAAGACGCCCAGTTCCCGTTCCTGCTCGGCGACCTCGTGGGCCCAGCCGGCGAAGCCCAGCCCGCCGAGCGGATGGTCGGAGGCGCCCGCCGGAATGGCGTACGGCTTGCCGCCCGCGTCCTCGACCTCCTTGAGCGCCTGCTCCCAGCTCTCCTTGAAGCCGATGCCGAACCCGGCCCGCACCAGCCGCACATCGGCCCCGGCGAGCCGGGAGATCAGGATGTTGCCCACCTTGTCGTACACGGCGTCGGGCCAGTCCACCCAGCTCTCCTGCACGAGCACGCAGCCGAGGCCCGCCCGGGCGGCGACGGCCGCGACCTGGCGGGTGTGGTTGGACTGCACGCCGCCGATCGAGACGAGGGTGTCGCAGCCACGGGCGAGCGCGTCGGCGACGAGGTACTCCAGCTTTCGGGTCTTGTTGCCGCCGTAGGCGATGCCGGAGTTCAGGTCCTCCCGCTTGGCCCAGAGCGAGGCTCCACCGAGGTGCTCGGTGAGGCGTTCCAGCCGGTGCACCGGCGAAGGTCCGAGGAGCAGCGGGTAGCGCTCGTACGAGGAAAGGGACACGGTTCCTCCCGGGTCGGGCCGGATCAGTCGGGGTCGGCGAGCTCTTCGAGGCCCCGCCAGATGTCCGCCGTCACACGGAGCGCCGTCTCCGTGTCACCTGCCGCGCAGGCCGCGATGAGCTGCTCGTGCAGCCCGGCCGAACGACAGGTGCCGCCCTCGCCGAAGCGGCGGCGCTCCAGCCGGCGGATGAGCGGGGTGTAGCGGGCGACGGTGGCGGCGGCGGCCCGGTTGGCGGCGGCGCGGACGAGGACGTGGTGCAGCTCGTCGTCGGCGCGCAGGGCACCGTCGACGTCGCCCGCGTGGACGGCCGCCGCGAACCGTTCGTTGGCCGCGCGCATCGCGTCGAGGTCCGCCTGCCTCAGCCGGGGCACGGCGACCCGCGTGACCAGTTCGTGCACGGCGCCGACGACGGCGGCGGCGTCTCGCACGTCGGCGGCCACGACCGGGGTGACCCGGGTGTAGCTCTGCGGCTTGCTCTCCAGCAGACCCTCGTCCACGAGCCGGGAGAACGCCTCGCGCACCGGGGCCCGGGACAGCCCCAGTCGCTCGGCCAGGTCGGCGTCCCGCACGACGGCGCCTGGTTCGATCTCCCCGGCCACGATGGCGTCCCGGATGGCTTCGTAGGCGCGGTCGCGGAGCAGGGTGCGGGGTACGGGTCGGATGGTCTCCACATTGAAATGTTAGATGTCAGATCCCCGGGGCCACAAGAGTGCGGCCCGCACCTGCGCACAGGTGCGGGCCACGACGGACGGCGGGCCACGACGGACGGCGGGCCGGGCCCGGCGTCCGGGGCCGGGCCCGGTCCGCTCCGGGATCCGAACCCGGTCCAGGTCCGGGTCCGGGTCCGGGTCCGCTCCGGCCCCGGACCGGGTCCGGGCTCAGGCCGCCCAGGGCCAGTCGGCGTCCCGGGCGGCTTCGAGCAGGGGAACCATCCGGAAGGCCGCGTCCGAGAGCCCGCCGAAGGTGTGCCGGTCCGCCTTGCCCGACGGGCCGTGGCCCGCCCGGTACCCGGCCAGGTTCCAGGTGTAGACCGGCACGTGCTCCGGGACCTGCTCGGTCGGGTCGCCGTGCCGGTTGTACGCGTACTGCTCGTCGGTGACGATCAGCACCCGGTCGTGCTTCCTGTAGTGCCGGCGGACCGCGTCGGTCGTGTCGGTGCCGCCCAGGTCGCCGAAGCGCTCCAGGATCTTCAGCACCGACTCGCCCTCGCGGTACTTCACGCGGTTGCTCGACGTACCGAACTCGACGAGGTCCGCGTCGGCCGCCCGCAGCGCGAGCGCCGTGCCGAAGACCGCCGCCGCGTCGGCCCGGCTGAGCTCCGAACGGTCCGACATCCGCGAGTAGAACATCGAGCCCGAGCGGTCCACGAGGACCAGCGTCCGGCCGGGCAGCGCGGGCACGTTGGCCAGCGAGTGGCCGAGCGCCCGCTCCAGCGGGTACGACCAGCGCAGCGACGGCGCGTGCCGGTACGCGGCGAGGTAGCGGAAGGGGAACTGCCGCGAGCGCGCCACCTGGTCCGGGTCGCTGATCCGCGCCGCCACCCGCGCCGCGACCTCGTCGGACACGCCGGCCTCGTCGAAGTTGCGCAGGTTGCGGACGAGCGCCATGGCCCCCATGGACGGGATCACGGCCTCCCAGGCCGCCTTGTCCATCGGCCCCTGGAGCCAGCCGGCCAGCATCTCCCACGTGATGCCCGCCGCCGCGAGCCGCTCGGCACCGTCGGGCGCGGTGACGACCGCCCGCCGCCGGCCGACGGGCAGCGCCATCAGCTCGCGGTGCGCGGTGAGGACGCGGTTCGAGGCGGGCGGCACCGCCGTGTCCGGGTTGTGCCGGCGGTCGAGGGCGTACTGGAACAGCTCGCCCTGCCACGGCTTGTCCGGGTCCGGCGCCGCGTGCACCAGGTTGAGGATGTCGCCGAAGCGGTACCCCTTGGACGCGGTGTCGTACTTCAGCAGCGACTTGCCGTGGTAGAGCCGGCGTACGGCGTCGGCGATCCCCCGCTTGACCGGCTTCGGCACGGCGCGCCCGTACGTCGCGGTCCAGTACGCGAGCAGCTCGCCGGGCTCGTCGGGCCGCTGGAGGACTGAGGCGACGACCTGCCGGTTGGCCGGGCCGTCGGTGGCACCGGCGTCGAGACGGGCCTTGACGTACTCGGCGGCGCCGACGACGGAGGCGGTGCGCAGGTTGCCCTCGCCGCGCAGCCAGCCCAGCAGGCCGGCCGTCCACGACGGGTCGGAGACGGCGAGCTCGCGCACGAGCGCGGCGAACCGGTCGTCGCGGGCCGCGCCGGACTCGTAGAAGGTCTGCTGCGACACGAGGTTGGCGACCGCGAGGAGGAAGAGTTCGGAACGCGGGTCGCGCTCGCGGCCCCGGCCGCCCTCGTAGGTGCGCAGCACGCGGCCCGTCGACGTCACGCGCGAGGTGGGCTGCGCCTTCGCGGCCTTGGTGTTGAATCGCGCCATGGTGAATTCCCCCGAATTCGTTTCGGAGGGAGGCACGGCGGAAGGAGGGTGCCCGAGGTCCGAATCGGCGACGGGAACATCCGGATGCTCTGCCATTGAGCTGCACCGACCCGAAGTCGGTGACGAGGATTCGAACCCCGCAACGTCCGGTCAAGGAAGTATCCGCCGCCTGCGCACCGGGCACCCACCATCTGCCGCGCCTCCCGAGATCAAGACGGCCGCGGCGTCGGATTCGATGACAACGAAGTAGCCGCGGCCCGCGCACCGGGAGGTGCATGAAGTTCTGAGCGTCCAGAGTTCAGGTCGGCGGAACCGACAAGGTGCTCTGCCCCCTGAGCTACACCGGCGTGTTGTGCCGGTGACGGGACTCGAACCCGTGACCGCCCCATTATGAGTGGAAGTAGGTCCTGCCTTCGCACCTGGACGTTCATCACTCTAAAAGGGCGGCCGTCGCTCGGGCGAGCGAATTAATCACCGGCGCTTCTGCCGCTTCCAGGGCCCGGTGATGGCCACCATGATGCCGGGGTCCTGGATATTGGCGTAGAGGGTCTTCCCGTCGGGCGAGAAGGTGACGCCGGCGAACTCGCTGTACTCGGGATCGTCTTCGCTGCCGACGTTCAGGTCGTTGCGGGCGATGGGGTAGGTGCGGCCGCTGTCCGTGGCGCCGAACAGGTGCTGGACGCCGTCGCCGTCCTCGGCGATGACGAGGCCGCCGTACGGCGAGACGGTGATGTTGTCGGGACCGTCGAAGGCGCCGTCCGCCGACGGGTCGGGGTTGACGCCGAGGAGGACTTTGAGCGTGAGGGTGCGGCGCCCCGGGTCGTAGAACCAGACCTGGCCGTCGTGCGGCCGGCCGGGGCTCTCGTCACGGGCGAAGGAGGAGACGATGTACGCGCCGCCGTCGGCCCACCACATGCCCTCCAGCTTGCGGGCGCGGGTGACCTGTCCGTCGGTGAACTGCCTGCGCACGGAGGTGTTCTCCGCGTCGCGGTCGGGGACGTCGACCCAGTCGACGCCGTAGACCGTGCCGGTCCTCGTCGCGCGGGAGAGGTCGTCGACGAACTTGCCGCCGGAGTCGAAGCACTTGAAGGCCTGGAGGACCCCGGCGTCGTCGGCGAGGGTGCGCAGTCGGCCGCGGCCGTGCCGGAAGCCCTCCGGCGGGGCCCAGCGGTAGAAGAGGCCGTTGGGGCCGGAGGCGTCCTCGGTGAGGTAGAGGTGGCCCCGCTTGGGGTCGACGACGACGGCCTCGTGGGCGTAGCGGCCGAGCGCCTTGATCGGCTCGGGGTCGCGGTTGGCGCGCCGGTCCTCGGGGTCGACCTCGAAGACGTAGCCGTGGTCCTTGGTCATCCCCTCCTCGCCGGCCTTGTCCTCGGTCTCCTCGCAGGTCAGCCAGGTGCCCCACGGGGTGCTGCCGCCCGCGCAGTTCTGGGCGGTACCGGCGATGCCGACCCACTCGGCGACGTGGCCGCCGCGGCGGACCTCGACGACCGTGCAGCCGCCGGCCGCGGCCGGGTCGTAGACGAGGCCCTCGGCGAGCGGGACGGGGTGGGCCCAGTCGTCGCGGTGGCCGCCCAGTTCGTGGTTGTTAACCAGGAGGGTGGTGCCGCGCGGGCCGTCGAAGGCCGCGGTGCCGTCGTGGTTGGAGGGGGTGTACTCGCCCGACTCCAGCCTGGTCCGGCCGCAGTAGGTGATGATCTCGTACCGGAAGCCGGCGGGCAGGGCGAGGATGCCGTCCGGGTCGGGGACCAGTGGTCCGTAACCGACCCCACCGTGGTCGTGCCCGCGTCCGCGGCCCCGGTCGTGCTCCTCCCCCGCGCTCTCGGTGTCCGTGGACGCGAGGGCGTTCGGGGCGGTGGCGAGGGCGCCGACGCTGCCCGCCAGCACGACTCCGGCGCCGGTGAGCGCGGATCGGCTGGCGAAGTCCCTGCGGGTGAGCGACATGGAGTCTCCTGTGACGGTGGGCGTGCCGTGGAGGGTGGCGGACCTCTGTCCGGCGCCACGGTTGCGCCCGCGGCTGAACGCCGGTTGAACTGAGCGCGGCGCCTACGGGGCAGCCCGCGCAACCGCGGACGTTCCAGGGTGGGGGCGCGGCGGCACGGAAGGAGGCGGCGGCACCCCGCCGGCGCCGGGCCGCCACCTCCCACACCCGGCACACCGCGACGCCGGTCCGCCCGCCGGTCGCCGGGCCGCTCCTGTCATGCCGGGCCACTCCGATCATGCCTGGCCGCTCCGGATATGCCTGGCCGCTCCGGATATGCCTGGCCGAACTTCCGGCCGCGAGGGCCCACACACGCGCCACCCAGGACCGCTGCACCGGAGGGCCCAGCCGGACGGAAGGACCCGACCCCACCCCGCCCGCGCCGAGCCGCACACCAACCCCTCCAGCCACACCGAGCCGCACACCAACCCCGACGGCCCACACACGCGCCACCGAAGACCGCTGCACCGGAGGGCCCAACCGGACGGAAGGACCCGACCCCACCCCGCCCGCGCCGAGCCGCACACCAACCCCTCCAGCCACACCGAGCCGCACACCAACCCCGACGGCACACACGAGCCACCGAAGACCGCTGCACCGGAGGGCCCAACCGGACGGAAGGGCCCGGCGGCACCCCGCCGGCGCCGGGCCGCGCCACCGCCCGCGTCCGGCGGCGGAGCGCCGTTTCCCCGGCGCCGCCCGCCGTCAGCCGCCTTGCTGCGACCGGGCCTTGAACGCCGCCTTGCGGGCTTCCTTGGCGACCTTCTTGTCGGGATGCAGCCGCCCCATCGCCTCCAGCACGTCCGGCGTGGCCGGATGGGCGACCCGCCACACCGTGTCGAAGAACCCGCTGTGCTGCCGGGCCAGCCCCTCCACCAGGGCACGCAGCTCCTCGGAGTTCCCCTCGGCGGCGAGCTGTGCCGCCACGGTGTCGATGGTCAGCCAGAAGACCATCTCCTGCGGCGGGGCGGGAACGTCCCGGGCGCCGTGCTCGGTCAGCCAGACCCTGGCCAGCCCGCCCAGTTCGGCGTCGTCGAGGACCTCCCGCAGCGCGGGCTCCGCCTCGGCGCCGACCAGGGACAGCGCCTGCTGGCAGCGCAGCCGGCGCAGGGGCGCGCCGGTGTCCGAGCCACGTGCCGCCGCCAGCAGTTCGCGGGCCGCGGTGAGGGGGCTCCGCCCGGCCAGCCACAGCTCGGTCTCCGCGTGGGCCGCGGCCGGCGGGAAGGGCGCCGTGCCGTCGAGCAGCGCGTCGGCGCCCTTGTCGGAGAGGTCGCCGACGGCGGGGGCGTCGAAACCGGCCTCCAGGAGCCGGGCGCGCAGGCCGTACAGGCCGAGCGGGGTGAGCCGCACCATGCCGTAGCGGGCGACGTCGGTCTCGTCGACGGGCGCCGCGGGCTCCTCGTCCGCGTCGGTCATCAGGTCCTCGTCGACCGGCTGGTACTCGACGAGGCCGATGGGTTCGAGCAGCCGGAACTGGTCGTCCAGCCGCATCATCGCGTCGGACACCTGCTCCAGCACGTCGTTGGTGGGCTCGCCCATGTCGCTGGGGACGATCACGGACGCCGCCAGCGCGGGCAGCGGCACCGAGGCGTCGCCGGGGCGGTCCTCGCCGACCGTGAGCAGGTAGAGGTTGCCGAGCACGCCGTCGAGGAACTCCGCCTCGGCCTCCGGGTTCCAGTCGAGGGACGACAGGTCGACCTCGCCGCCCTCGGCCATCGCGTCGACCAGGTCGTCGAGGTCGGGCACGCTCGCGTCGGCGAGCAGCGCCTCCAGGGCGGTGAGCCACAGTCCGAGCACGTCCTGCGGGGATCCACCGGTGAGCAGGGCGAGGTCCCCGCCCGCCGCGACGGTGCCCGCCTCCTCGTCGGTGACCTCGACGAGCCCGGTGTCCACGGCGATCCGCCAAGCCTCGCTCGCGTACGCCGCGGCGTCGTCCCCGCTCAGCCCGAGCTCCTCGGCCGCCGCCGGCAACTGCTCCTCGACGAGTCCGCCCCCGGCGTCGACGCGGGTGTCCGGTCCGGCCCAGCGGGCCAGCCGGGCGGCCCGGGCGAGCACCGGCGCGGACAGCGCGTCGCGGGCCAGTTCCGCTTCGGGACGCAGCCGGGCGGGCGGCAGGGTGGAGCTGTCTGACATCGGCTGTTTCTCCTCGGGCGCCTGGACCGCCGTACGGCCATCCGGACGCCGTACCGCTCAACAGCTCAGCCTAGACGGGTTTCCACCCATGCCGCCCGGTTCATCTCCCCGTCGGGTGGAGTACATGGCCGAAACCTTGACAACTGACGTGGCCAAGCAGGAGATTGACGCGCGTAGAAGGCGGGGGGACAAGTGTTCACTCAGGTCACCTGTGCCCTGTGGCCCCTCGTGTCCCACTCTCATCCCGTAGCGCCGCCCCTCGCTCCGCCTGCCTCACCCTCACCCCCGTCCGCCCCACCGTCGTCCGCCCACCATCGTCCCGGCGCTCTGTCTCGTCCCCGGAGGGATTCCGTTGGCCAGCAAGTCCTCCGCGCGCCTCGCCGCGCTCACCGTCGCCGCAGTCTGCTCGGCGGCGTCCACCGTCGTCCTCACCTCACCCGCGCACGCCGACTCCGTGCGCGTCCACGACATCCAGGGCAGCACCCGGCTGTCGCCGTACGCGGGCAAGCAGGTCACGGACGTGGCCGGAATCGTCACCGGCGTCCGCGGCTACGGCAACTCCAAGGGCTTCTGGATCCAGGACCAGCGGCCGGACGCCGACCCGGCCACCAGCGAGGGCGTCTTCGTCTTCACCGGCTCCGCCCCGAAGGTCGCCGTCGGTGACGCGGTCGAGGTCTCCGGCACGGTCTCGGAGTACGTGCCGGGCGGCACCTCCTCCGGCAACCAGTCGCTGACCGAGATCACCCGCCCGACGGTCACCGTGGTCTCCGGCGGCAACGCGCTCCCGGCCGCCACGACCGTCTCCGCCCGGTCCGTGCCGCGCGCGTACGCCCCCGAGGGCGACGAGGCCGCGAACGGATCGGTCAACGGCCTGCCGCTGCGGCCGGACGAGTACGCCCTGGACTTCTACGAGTCCCTGGAGGGCATGAACGTCCGGGTCTCCGACGCCCGCGTGGTCGGCGCCACCGACCCGTACACCGAGCTGTGGGTCACGGTGAAACCCTGGGAGAACGCCAACCGCCGCGGCGGCACGGTGTACGGCTCCTACGACTCCCAGAACACCGGCCGGCTCCAGATCCAGTCCCTGGGCGAGCCGGCCGACTTCCCCGACGCCAACGTGGGCGACACCCTCGCCGGGACCACCGCGGGCCCGCTGGACTACAGCCAGTACGGCGGCTACACGCTGGTCGCGAGCGAGATCGGCACCCTTCGGAGCGGGGGCCTGGAGCGCGAGTCCACGCGCCCGCAGAGCAACCGCGAGCTGGCGGTGGCGACGTACAACGTCGAGAACCTCGACCCGTCCGACGACACCTTCGCCGCGCACGCCGAAACGATCGTGCACCATCTCAAGGCGCCCGACATCGTGTCCCTTGAGGAGATCCAGGACAACAGCGGCGCCGCGAACGACGGCACGGTGGCCGCCGACGCGACGGTCGGCAAGCTGATCGACGCCATCGTCGCGGCCGGCGGCCCGCGCTACGACTGGCGCGGCGTCGACCCGGCCGACGGCGAGGACGGCGGCCAGCCCGGCGGCAACATCCGCCAGGCGTTCCTGTTCAACCCGGACCGAGTCTCCTTCACCGACCGCGGGGCCGGCGACGCGACCACCGCGACCGGGGTGACGAAGATCCGCGGCAAGGCGGCGCTCACCCACTCCCCCGGCCGCGTCGACCCGGCGAACGCCGCCTGGGAGGACAGCCGCAAGCCACTGGCCGGCGAGTTCGTCTTCCGCGGCCGCACGGTCGTGGTCGTCGCCAACCACTTCAACTCCAAGGGCGGCGACCAGAGCCTGTCCGCCCAGTACCAGCCGCCGTCGCGCGGCTCGGAGACCCAGCGGCACCTCCAGGCGAAGGTCGTGAACACCTTCGTCAAGGACGTCCTCGCCACCCAGAAGAACGCGGACGTCGTCGTCCTCGGCGACATCAACGACTTCGAGTTCTCGCGGACGACCCGCATCCTGGAGGACGACGGCGCGCTGTGGTCGGCGGTCAGGTCGCTGCCGCGCGGCGAGCGTTACTCGTACGTCTACCAGGGCAACAGCCAGGTCCTGGACCAGATCCTGGTCAGCCCGTCGGTCCGGCGCGGCGGGCACCTGTCGTACGACAGCGTGCACGTCAACGCCGAGTTCCACGACCAGATCAGCGACCACGACCCGCAGGTGCTGCGGTTCCGTCCGTAGCCGGACGCCGTTGGGGGCGGGTTCAGCGGGGCACGAGGCCGAGGGCGTGCTCATAACGGCTGACCCCGCCGCCGCTGGTCATACCCGGCCAGTTCTGCACCCGCTCCCACTGCGCCGTCGCCGAGCCGACACCGTCGCCCGGTGCGGCCAGGGCGTCGATGTGGGCCTGGGCGCTCTCCCACTCGGCGTAGTTGAGGACGCGGGTGCCGTCGGTACTGAGGTGGAAGTGGGCGGAGATGCCGCCGGGGTGCGGCTCCGGCTCGCTCTCCAGGGCCTCGAAGACGGCGTCCACCCAGGCGCGCTGCCGCTCGGGGTCGGGCCCCTCGAACTCGACGTCGACGAGCACGATGCACCCCGGGACGGGCGCCGTCCCGTTGTTCGCACGGGTGCTGCTGCGGTAGCGCCGGTACCTGCCGAGCCCCAGCCGTTCGATGCCCGGCACGGCGGTGTCGATCTCGTCGACGCGCTCCTGCCGGCGGGTCTTGGCGAAGGACTCGTACGCCTGCTCGCTCGCCCACTGCGAGTGGTGGAGCAGGGTGCTGCCGTCGTGGCCGGTGTAGACGTGGTAGCCCAGCAGGTCGTCGGCGGGCCAGGGGCGGCGCTCCCAGGTCCGGGCGATCGCGTCCACGGTCTGCCGCTGCCGCTCGGGGGTGCCCACCCGCCAGGTGCTGAAGAAGGGCGCCTGGACGTCGGGGCGGACGAGTTCGGGGTGGGCGTCGGTACGGCGGGTCATGCCGGCCTCCACTGGTCGGTGGTCGTCGGGTGCGGGCGGGGTGCGCTCCGGCCGCACCCCGGTGCACGCACCACCCTCCGGCCTCGACCAAGGTTGAGGTCAAGTGCCGCCCGGTTTCCGCGGCCTCGACCCGCCGGTATCCGTACGGCACGGCGCGACGAGGGGTCCGGATCCGGGCCCCTCGTCGCGTCGCGTGCTCAGCAGGACCCGTGCCCGTGGCGGCGGCGCAGCACACCCGCCGCGACCACCGCGCCCGCCGCAGCCCCGGCGATCAGTACCGCGCGGGGATGCCTGAGTCCGGCCTGGACCGCACCGCGCACCCGTCCCGGCACGTGCCGCTCCGCGGCGTGTCCGGCCCTGCCCGCCTTGTCCTGCGCGGTGTGGCCGGCCCGGCTCGCCTTGTCCTGCACGGCATGTCCGGCCCTGCCCGCCTTGCCCTGCGCGGTGTGGCCGGCCCGGCTCGCCTTGTCCTGCACGGTGTGGCCGGCCTGCGCGGCGGAACTGCGCAGTTGCACGGTCATGGCACCGGCCTTGTCCCTGAGGTCGGCGGCCCGGGCCTTGGCGCGGCCCTTCACGTCCGCCTTCCCGGCCAGCTCCTCCACCGTGTCGCCGAGCTGGCCGCGGGTCTGTTCGATCTGCTGCCGCAGCTCGTCGGGCCCCTTGGCCCCGCCGATCGGCTGCGCGGTGGAGCCGGACCTCGTGCCGTCACCGCTTGTCGCGTCGGTCATCGATGCGCCCTTTCCCTGATCACGTCCACGTCGGTCTTGACGCTGCCGAGGGTCGCCTCGGGTTTCGGCGGCACGGCGCGGCGGAGCTGGGCGCGGCCCATCATGGCCAGTACGCCCGCGATCACGAAGAGCACCGCCGTCACGATGAGCGCCGCGGCCCAGACGGGCAGCGCCAGCGAGAGCGCGGCGGTGGCCGTTCCGGCCAGGGCGAACAGGCCGACGTACGCGATGGCGCCCGCGGCGCCCAGCATCCCGCCGCCACGCCCGGCCCGCTTGCCCTTCTCGGCCAGCTCCATCTTGGCGAGGGCCACTTCCTGGCGCACGAGCCGGGAGAGCTGTTCGGTGGCCTGACCGACCAGTTCGCCCACGGAGTGCTGTTCGTCGTGCACAGGCCTGGTGTGCATGGTCCCGGTCACGGTTCCGCCTCCTCTCGGTTCGGAGCACCCCGGGTACCCCCGGCCGACCGGCACTACCCCTGCCCTCGCCCTCGCCCTCGCCCTCACCCTCGCCCTCACCCTCACCCTCGCCCTCGCCCTCGCCCTCGCCCTCGCCGACAAAGAAGCATCTCTTACAGATATCTCGTAGCGGAATTAAGTGGAGCTACGCCATCGGGCCGCCGACACTACTTCCATGACCACCATCGACGACCGCCCCCGCCCCACGCCCTTCGGCCGTGCCCTGTGCGCCATGATCACGCCCTTCACCGGGACCGGCGCGCTCGATGTCGACGGTGCCCAGCGGCTCGCCGACCGGCTGGTGTCGCGGGGCTGTGACGGCCTGGTGCTGTCCGGCACCACGGGTGAGTCGCCGACCACCACGGACGCCGAGAAGGCGGCGCTGGTCACGGCGGTGCGGGAGGCGGTCGGGGACCGGGTGTCCCTCGTCGCCGGGGTGGGCACGGCCGACACCCGGCACACGGTGGAGCTGGCGCGGGCCGCGGAGAAGGCGGGCGCGGACGGACTGCTCGTGGTCGCGCCGTACTACAGCAGGCCCCCGCAGGACGCCCTGGAGGCGCACTTCCTCGAGGTCGCGGACGCCTGCGGACTGCCGCTCGCCCTCTACGACATCCCTGGCCGCACCGGCACCCGCATCGAGCCCGACACCCTCGTGCGCCTCGCCGGGCACCCGCGGATCGCCGCCGTCAAGGACTGTTCCTACGACCTCCTCGGCACCCAGAAGGTGCTGTCCCGCACGGATCTGGCGTACTACGCGGGCTGCGACGAGCAGGTCCTCGCCCTGTACTCGATCGGCGCGGCGGGGTACGTCAGCACGGTCGCGAACGTGGTGCCGGACCTGTTCCGGGCCGTCCTCGACGCCTTCGACGCGGGCGACACCGGGCGGGCCGCCCTGCTCCAGCGGCGGGCGATCCCGCTCGTCGAGCTGATGATGGCGGCGGGCCTGCCCGGCACGGTCACCACGAAGGCCCTCCTCGGCGCGCTGGACCTGCCCGCGGGACCGGTCCGCGCACCGCTGCGCCCCGCGGACCGCGAGACGACCGACAGGCTGGTGGCGACGTACGAGGAGCTGACCGCCGACGCGGGTCAGCTCCAGGCGTAGCCGTCCCCGAACAGCAGCGTGTGCTCCAGCACGTCCTCCGCCGGGTCGTCGATCTGCCCCACGTTGACGTTGAGGAGGCCGACCCGGGGGCCGTTGTGCGAACCCGACGTGGTCTCGTCCGCGTGCGCGGCACCTGCCGGGACCCAGCACACCAGCACCGCGGCGCCCGCCCCGGCCAGCCAACGCGCCACGGTCCCCACCCGCTCGTTCGTCATATCAGGCCCTCGTTTCGTCTGATCGGCGTGTGATCGGACTCTGCGTCCACCGGTTTCATCCGCCGAGACCACCGGAAGGTCACGCGGAGTCATCCGTACGTGCGGGGGCGCTCGGAGCACGCACCCTCGTTCCGCCAGCGGGACGCGCCCCCTTACGTCTACGGTCACCCGATGAGCAGAAGACGCTATGTGGCCCGGGGCGTGCCGGGCGGCTACCGGATCTGGGACAACCGGGGCCGCCGCTGGTGGGGCGACCTCTACGAGCTGTGCCCCGACGACCTCCTGACCGAGCTGAACGGACCCGCCGACCACACACGCGTCACCGCGCTGCTGAGGCGGTACCGGGCCCTGAAACGCTGAACGCCCTCCCGGCGGGCCCGGCAGGGGCACGCCGGGAGGACGGCTCGGCGACCGGCCGTGGCGTCAGTTGTGGCTGTGCAGGACGTCGTTCAGGCCGCCCCACACCGCGTTGTTCGGGCGGGCCTCGACCGTTCCCGTGACCGAGTTGCGGCGGAAGAGGATGTTGGAGGCGCCGGAGAGCTCCCGGGCCTTGACGATCTGGCCGTCGGGCATCGTCACGCGGGTGCCGGCGGTGACGTAGAGGCCGGCCTCGACCACGCACTCGTCGCCGAGCGCGATGCCCACGCCCGCCTCGGCGCCGACCAGGCAGCGCTCGCCGATGGTGATGCGCACGTTGCCGCCACCGGAGAGGGTGCCCATGGTGGAGGCGCCGCCGCCGATGTCGGAGCCGTCGCCGACGACGACGCCCGCGGAGATGCGTCCCTCGACCATCGAGGTGCCGAGCGTGCCCGCGTTGAAGTTGACGAAGCCCTCGTGCATGACCGTGGTGCCCGCGGAGAGGTGCGCGCCGAGCCGCACGCGGTCGGCGTCGGCGATGCGGACGCCCTTGGGGGCGACGTAGTCCGTCATGCGCGGGAACTTGTCGACCGAGGTCACCTGGAGGTGCAGGCCCTCGGCGCGGGCGTTGAGGCGGACCTTCTCGATGTCGTCGACGGCGACCGGACCCAGCGAGGTCCAGGCGACGTTGGCGAGGTGGGCGAAGATGCCGTCCAGGTTCTGGCCGTGCGGCTCGACCAGGCGGTGGGAGAGCAGGTGCAGGCGCAGGTAGACGTCGTGGGTGTCGACCGGCTTCTCGTCCAGCGAGGCGATGACCGTGCGGACCGCGACCACCTCGACGCCGCGCCGGGCGTCCGGACCGACCGCCGCGGTCGCGCCGCCGCCGAGGAGTTCGGCGGCCTGTTCGGCCGTGAGCCGCTCGGTGCCGGACGGGCCAGGGCCATCGGCAGTCGCGGCGACGAGTTCGGGGGCGGGGAACCAGGTGTCGAGAACGGTGCCGTCGGCGGCGATCGTGGCGAGGCCGGCGGCCACGGCGCCGGTGGTGCGGGGAGCAGTCGTGTCGGTCATGAGGGCAACCTAACCGGCCGTCGCCCGCGGAAGCGAGCCGACCCCGCGGCCGTCTCGCGTGCCGGGCGCTGCGGGCCCGCTCCGGCACCGCCCGCGAGGTTCGCCCCGGTCACCGGCCCAGTACCCGCCCCAGCGCCTCCCTCGCGAACCCCTCGTCGTACGGCACCCCCGTCAGCAGCACCTGGAGGCAGATGCCGTCCAGCAGGGCGACCAGCGCCCGGGCCGTCGCCGGGTCGGTGCGGGACGCGAGGAGGGCCGCGACGTCCTCGGCCCACTCCGCGGCGACCGGGCGCAGGGCGGGGCGGCGCAGGGCGGCCAGGTACAGCTCGTACTCCAGCTCCACGCCGTTGCGGTCGCCGGCCAGCCACTCGCCGAGGACGCGGGCGAGTTCGGCGGGCACGTCGGCGTCGGGGTCGGACAGGGCGGGGTGCGCGGCGACCACCTTCGCGAAGCCCTCGTTGGCCTGGCGCAGGGCGGCGACCAGGAGCTCGTCCAGGGTCGCGAAGTGATACGTCGTCGAGCCGAGGGGCACGTCCGCCTCGGCGGCGACGGTGCGGTGGCTGAGGCCGGCGATGCCCTTGCGCCCGACCACCCGGATCGCCGCGTCGATGATGCGCTGGCGTCGCTCGGGATCGTAGCGCCGGGACATCAGTGCGCGCCGCCCAGGTTCAGGACCACCACGCCGATGATGATCAGTGCGATGCCGGCGGCCTTGGTCACGGTCATCCCCTCACCCATGAACATCACTCCGATCGCGGCGATGGCGGCCGTGCCCACGCCGGCCCAGATGGCGTACGCCGTGCCCACGGCGAGGACCTTCAGGGTCTGGGCGAGCAGCGCGAAGGACAGCACGTACGCGAGTGCCGTCAGCAGTGAGGGCCCCAGCCTGCTGAACCCCTCGCTGTACTTCATGGCGGTGGTGCCGGCGACCTCGGCGGCGATGGCTCCGGCCAGGAGCAGATATCCCATGTGTACTAGCGTACATAACGGCGCCCGGGTGCGGACTCGGAAAACGGAGAACGGCGGCGCCCGATGGGCGTCGCCGTTTCCGTGCAGTGGTGCGGGGTGTGCTCAGACGTTGAACCCGAGCGCGCGCAACTGCTCGCGGCCGTCGTCCGTGATCTTGTCCGGGCCCCACGGCGGCATCCAGACCCAGTTGATGCGCAGCTCGTTGACGATGCCGTCCGTGGCGGACTTGGCCTGGTCCTCGATCACGTCCGTCAGCGGACAGGCCGCCGACGTCAGGGTCATGTCGATGGTCGCGATGTTCGCGTCGTCGATGTGGACGCCGTAGATCAGGCCCAGGTTGACGACGTCGATGCCCAGCTCGGGGTCCACGACGTCCAGCAGCGCCTCGCGGACCTCCTCTTCCGAGGCCGGCTTCATTTCCACGGTCTCGCTCATGCCGTCGTCTCCTTCTCGGCGTCGGCGCCGTCCAGTGCCTGGGCCGTCGCGTCCTTCCAGGCCATCCAGCTCAGCAGGGCGCACTTGACCCGGGCCGGGTACTTCGAGACCCCGGCGAACGCGACCGCGTCCTCCAGGATCTCCTCCATCGCGTCGTCCGGCTCGATCCTGCCCTTGGACTGCATCAGCTCCAGGAAGGTCTCCTGGATCCGCTGCGCCTGGGCGAGGTCCTTGCCGACCAGCAGGTCGTTCAGCACCGAGGCGCTCGCCTGGCTGATCGAGCAGCCCTGGCCCTCGTAACTGACGTCGCTGATCGTCGTGCCGTCGTACTTCACGCGCAGCGTGATCTCGTCGCCGCATGTCGGATTGACGTGGTGCACCTCGGCGTCGCCGTCCCTCAGACCACGCCCGTGCGGGTTCTTGTAGTGGTCCAGGATGACTTCCTGGTACATGGAGTCCAGCTTCATGCTCGTCGCTCGTCCCGTCAGCCGAAGAAGTTCCGTACGTGCTCCAAGCCGTCGACCAGCGCGTCGATCTCGGCCGGCGTGGAGTACAGATAGAACGACGCTCGCGTGGTCGCAGGAATTCCGTAGCGCAGGCAGACGGGGCGGGCGCAGTGGTGGCCGACCCGGACCGCTATGCCCTGCTCGTCGAGGACCTGGCCCACGTCGTGCGGGTGGATGTCGCCGAGCGCGAAGCTGATCGCCGCGCCGCGCTCCTCGGCCGTCGTCGGGCCGATGATGCGCAGGTCGGGCACCTCCAGCAGCCGCTTCACCGCGTACTCGGTGAGCGCGTGCTCGTGGGCCAGGACCTTGTCCATGCCGATCGAGTTGAGGTAGTCGATCGCCGCGCCCAGACCGACCGCCTGCGCGACCGGAGGCGTGCCGGCCTCGAACTTGTGGGGCGCCGGTGCGTAGGTCGAGGAGTGCATCGAGACCGTCTCGATCATCTCGCCGCCGCCGAGGAACGGCGGGAGGTCCTCCAGCAGCTCCTGGCGGCCCCACAGGACGCCGATGCCCGTCGGGCCGCACATCTTGTGGCCGGTGAAGGCCACGAAGTCGGCCTGGAGGGCCTGTACGTCCATCGGCATGTGCGGCGCGGCCTGGGAGGCGTCGATGCAGACGAGCGCACCGACCTCCTGAGCACGGCGCACGATCGCCTCGACCGGGTTGTGGGTGCCCAGGATGTTGGAGACCAGCACGAAGGAGACGATCTTCGTCTTCTCCGTGATGACCTCCTCGATGTTCGAGAGGTCCAGGCGGCCGTCGTCCGTGAGGCCGAACCAGCGGAGCTTCGCACCGGTGCGCTGCGCGAGCAACTGCCACGGCACGATGTTGGAGTGGTGCTCCATCTCCGTGATGACGATCTCGGTGTCGGCGTCCACACGGTAGGGGTCGTCGGCCCAGCCCAGCATGTTCGCGACGAGGTTGAGGGACTCCGAGGCGTTCTTGGTGAAGATCACCTCGTCGCGGGAGGGCGCGTTGATGAACTCCGCGACCTTGTCCCGCGCGCCCTCGTACAGTGCCGTGGCCTCCTCGGCGAGGACGTGCACGCCACGGTGGACGTTGGCGTTGTAGCGCTCGTAGTACTCGCTGAGCGCGTCCAGCACCTGGCGCGGCTTCTGCGAGGTCGCCGCGTTGTCCAGGTAGACGAGCTTCCGGCCGTCGTGGACCTGACGGTCCAGGATGGGGAAGTCCTTGCGGATCGCCTCGGTGTCGAGGAGGCCCGGCAACTGTGTCACTCGGATGCGCCGCCCTTCGTGTATGCCTCGTAGCCCTCGGCCTCCAGCTTGTCGGCCAGCTCGGGGCCGCCCGACTCGGCGATGCGGCCGTTCGCGAAGACGTGGACGTGGTCGGGCTTGATGTAGCGCAGGATGCGCGTGTAGTGGGTGATCAGCAGCGTGCCGACCTGCCCCGACTCGTGGACGCGGTTGACGCCCTCGGAGACGACGCGCAGGGCGTCGACGTCGAGGCCCGAGTCGGTCTCGTCGAGGATCGCGATCTTCGGCTTGAGCAGCTCGAGCTGGAGGATCTCGTGGCGCTTCTTCTCACCGCCGGAGAAGCCCTCGTTGACGTTGCGCTCGGCGAAGGCGGGGTCCATGTTGAGGCGCTCCATGGTCTCCTTGACCTCCTTCACCCAGTGCCGCAGCTTGGGGGCCTCGCCGCGGACGGCGGTGGCGGAGGTGCGCAGGAAGTTGGAGACCGAGACGCCGGGGACCTCGACCGGGTACTGCATCGCCAGGAAGAGGCCGGCGCGGGCGCGCTCGTCGACGGACATCTCCAGGACGTCCTCGCCGTCCAGGGTGACGGTGCCGCCGGTGATCGTGTACTTGGGGTGACCCGCAAGGGAGTAGGCGAGGGTCGACTTGCCGGAGCCGTTGGGGCCCATGATGGCGTGCGTCTCGCCCTGCTTCACGGTGAGATCGACGCCCTTGAGGATCTCCTTCGTGGCGTTGTCGGCCTCGACGGTGACGTGCAGGTCTCGGATTTCAAGCGTTGCCATGGGTGCCTCAGGACTCCTGGGTGAGGGAGACGAGCACGTCGTCCCCTTCGATCTTTACGGGGTATACGGGGACGGGGCGCGTCGCCGGAAGACTGTCGGGCTTGCCGGAACGGAGGTCGAAGCGCGAGCCGTGCAGCCAGCACTCGATGTGGCAGTCGTCGACCTCGCCCTCGGCGAGGGAGACGTTGGCGTGCGAGCAGATGTCGTGGATCGCGAACAGCTCGCCCTCGGTCCGCACGACGGAGATCGGCGTGCCGTCGAGTTCCACCCGCTTCGGGGTGTCCTCCTCCAGCTCGTCCGCTCCACAGACGCGTACGAAGGTCATGCGACCGACGCCTCCAGCTCCTCGTCGATCTTGGCGAGCAGACGCTCCTCGATGTCCGCGACGCCGATCTGCTGGACCAGCTCGGCGAAGAAGCCGCGGACCACCAGGCGGCGGGCGTCGATCTCGGGGATGCCGCGCGCCATCAGGTAGAAGAGCTGCTCGTCGTCGAAGCGGCCGGTGGCGGAGGCGTGACCGGCGCCGACGATCTCACCGGTCTCGATCTCCAGGTTCGGCACGGAGTCGACCCGCGCGCCGTCCGTGAGGACGAGGTTGCGGTTCATCTCGTAGGTGTCGGTGCCCTCGGCCTTGGCCTCGATGAGCACGTCGCCGATCCAGACCGCGTGCGCGTCGTCGCCCTGCAGCGCGCCCTTGTAGACGACGTTGGACTTGCAGTGCGGGACGTTGTGGTCGACCAGGAGGCGGTGCTCCTGGTGCTGGCCCTGGTCGGTGAAGTACAGACCGAACAGCTCGGCCTCGCCGCCGGGTCCGGCGTAGGCGACGCGCGGGTGCAGCCGGACGAGGTCGCCGCCGAAGGTGACCACGAACGACTTGAAGCCGGCGTCCCGGCCGATCAGCGCGTTGTGCTGGCCGACGTGCACCGCCTTGTCGTCCCAGTCCTGGACGGAGACGACGGTCAGCTTGGCGCCGTCGCCCAGGACGTAGTCGACGTTGGCGGCGAGCACCGCGTCACCGGTGTGGTCGATGACGACCACGGCCTCGGCGAAGGCACCCAGCTCGACGACCTGGTGGGCGTAGGCGGTGCCGCCCTCGCCGTGCACGGCGATGCGGATCGGCTCGGTGAGGACCGTCTCCTTGGGGACGGTGATCACACCCGCCTTCTCGAACGCCGAGTAGGCCTGGGCGGCGACCCGGTCCACCGGGGTGCCCGCCCTGCCGATGCGCGCGTCACCGCGGCCGACGGTCTCGACGACGACGCCCTCGGGCGCGTCGATGTCGACCTTCACGCCGTCGCCGGTGGCGACCGCGGTGCCGTCGTGCAGCCCCCGCAGCCGCTCCAGCGGCGTGAACCGCCACTCCTCCTCGCGGCCGTGGGGGACCGGGAAGTCCGCCACGTCGAAGGACGCGGGTGCGCTCATGCGCGTGGCGACGGTCGACTCGGCGGCCACCGCGATCTGGCCCGCGGTGGTGGACCCCACGGGGATGTTCTGAGCCTCAGCCATGGCTGTCGGTCTGCTCTCTTCCTACGTCAGAAATCTGGCGACTGCTTCGGGCGGCGGGTCTTAACCGACCGCGCCTTCCATCTGCAGCTCGATCAGCCGGTTGAGCTCGAGGGCGTACTCCATCGGCAGCTCCTTGGCGATCGGCTCGACGAAGCCGCGCACGATCATCGCCATCGCCTCGAACTCGCTCAGACCGCGGCTCATCAGGTAGAAGAGCTGGTCCTCGGAGACCTTGGAGACGGTCGCCTCGTGGCCCATGGACACGTCGTCCTCTCGGACGTCCACGTACGGGTACGTGTCGGAGCGGGAGATCGTGTCGACGAGCAGCGCGTCGCAGAGCACGTTCGACTTGGAGCCGTGGGCGCCCTCGCCGATCTCGACGAGACCGCGGTAGGACGTACGGCCGCCGCCGCGCGCCACGGACTTCGAGACGATGTTGGAGGAGGTGTTCGGCGCCATGTGGACCATCTTGGAGCCGGCGTCCTGGTGCTGGCCCTCGCCCGCGAAGGCGATGGACAGGGTCTCGCCCTTGGCGTGCTCGCCCATCAGGTAGACGGCCGGGTACTTCATCGTCACCTTGGAGCCGATGTTGCCGTCGATCCACTCCATGGTCGCGCCCTCGTAGGCCACGGCGCGCTTGGTGACCAGGTTGTAGACGTTGTTCGACCAGTTCTGGATGGTCGTGTAGCGGCAGCGGGCGTTCTTCTTGACGATGATCTCGACGACCGCGGAGTGCAGCGAGTCCGACTTGTAGATCGGGGCGGTGCAGCCCTCGACGTAGTGCACGTAGGCGCCCTCGTCGACGATGATCAGGGTCCGCTCGAACTGGCCCATGTTCTCCGTGTTGATACGGAAGTAGGCCTGGAGCGGGATCTCGACGTGCACGCCCTTCGGCACGTAGATGAAGGAGCCGCCGGACCACACCGCGCTGTTCAGCGACGCGAACTTGTTGTCACCGACGGGGATGACGGTCCCGAAGTACTCCTTGAAGAGCTCCGGGTGCTCCTTCAGCGCCGTGTCGGTGTCCAGGAAGATGACGCCCTGCTCCTCCAGGTCCTCACGGATCTGGTGGTAGACGACCTCCGACTCGTACTGGGCCGCGACACCGGCGACGAGGCGCTGCTTCTCCGCCTCGGGGATGCCGAGCTTGTCGTACGTGTTCTTGATGTCCTCGGGCAGGTCCTCCCAGGACTCCGCCTGCTTCTCCGTGGAGCGCACGAAGTACTTGATGTTGTCGAAGTCGATGCCCGACAGGTCCGAGCCCCAGTTCGGCATGGGCTTCTTCTCGAAGAGGCGCAGGCCCTTGAGGCGGAGCTTGGTCATCCACTCCGGCTCGTTCTTCTTCGCGGAGATGTCGCGGACGACGTCCTCGTTGATGCCGCGCTTGGCAGAGGCGCCGGCCGTGTCGGAGTCGGCCCAGCCGTATTCGTACTTGCCCAGGCCCTCGAGCTCAGGGTGAGCAGTCTCCGTGGGGAGAGTCATGCGGGGTTCCTCCCGGCCGTGCTTGCGGATGCGTTAGCGGTGTTCGTGGGCGCCTGCGCCGTGGGCGGCGCGTGCGAAGTCTTCGGAATGAACGTGGTGCAGACCCCGTCGCCGTGCGCGATGGTCGCGAGCCGCTGTACATGCGTACCGAGCAGCTCGGCGAAAAATTCCGTCTCCGCCTCGCACAGTTGCGGAAACTGCTCTGCGACGTGGGCGACCGGGCAGTGGTGCTGGCAGAGCTGCTCGCCCTGCTGGGGGTGGGGTGCGCTCCGCGCGGTAGCAGCGTACCCGTCCGCGCTGAGGGCTTTGGCCAGTGCTTCTGTGCGCTTGTCGGGGGCGGCGGACTCGACCGCCTTGCGGTACGCGCCCGCCTGGGCGGCGATCCGGGCGCGGGCGAAAGCGGCGATCGCCTGCTCCCCGCCCTCCTGCCGGCCGATCCAGCGCAGGGCGTCCGCGGCCAGTTGGTCGTACGACTGGTCGAAGGCGTCCCGGCCGCAGTCGGTGAGCGCGAAGACCTTGGCGGGCCGCCCGCGCGTGCGCGTGCCGTAGACCCGCTGCTCACGGGCTTCGACCACGTCGTCGGCGACCAGCGCGTCGAGGTGGCGCCGGACGGCGGCCTGGGTGAGGCCCAGACGCCCGGCGAGCTCGGCGACGGTCGACGGCCCGTGGTCCAGGATGGAGCGCGCGACACGGTTGCGGGTGGACCGCTCACCGGTCGCGAGTTCCTCCTGCGGAGCCTCGCCAACGTTTTTCACAACGCCATTGTTGCGTAATTCCTCCGGGGCGGGCAAGCCGGGTCCGGATCTTCGCACGGTGCCCTGCGTCACTTAGGTTTACCTAATCTGACCTGCGAAAACGATCTTTGATCGATCAATCCGGTGGCGTCCCGGGCAAGCCTGCGGGACACTCCCCGGCATGCCCACACCGCCTCCCACCGGCCCACTCGTCACCCGCGGGACCATCGCCGCCGGGCTGCGCGAGCTGGGTGTGCGGTCCGACGACACCCTCCTCGTGCACTCCTCCCTCAGCTCCCTCGGCTGGGTCTGCGGAGGCCCCGTCGCGGTCGTCCAGGGGCTGCTCGACGCGCTCGGCCCGGACGGCACCCTGGTGGTCCCCACCCAGACCGGCGACCTCTCCGACCCGGCCCTGTGGCGGAGCCCGCCGGTGCCCGAGGAGTGGTGGGACACCGTCCGCGCCGCGATGCCCGCCTACGACCCGCTGATCACGCCCTCACGCGGGGTCGGGGTGGTCCCCGAGACCGTGCGCACCTGGCCGGGCGCCCTGCGCAGCGCCCACCCGCAGACGTCCTTCGCGGCCCTCGGCGCACGCGCCGCCGAGGTGGTCGCCGGCCACGCGCCCGACTGCCGGCTGGGCGAGCGCAGTCCCCTGGCGGTCCTGGAACGGCTGGCGGCGCGGGTGCTGCTGCTCGGCGCGGGCTTCGAGGCCTGCACGGCCTTCCACCTCGCCGAGTACCGGATCCCGTCCCCGCTGGTGGAGGTGGGCCGTCCGGGTGCGGTGGGCTGGGAGCGGGTGACCGAGGTGTCGATCACCTCGGACCGGTTCGACGAGCTGGGCCAGGACTTCGAACGGGACCGGCCCGTCGTGCGGGGCCGGGTCGGCGCCGCCGTCACGCGGCTGTTCCCGCTGGCGGACGCGGTCGCCTACGCGGAGCGGTGGCTGCCGGTGCACCGGCCCCGCGAGTGACGGTGCGGGTGCCCAGGGTCCCTGAGTAGCGGCGCGAGCGGAGGACCGTGGCCGGGCCGTACGCCGTTCGCGTGACCGGTCCCGTGAACGACCGCGCACGGACCCGCGGGACCCGCACGGCCTCCGCAAAGCACCGCCCGGGTGCCGAACCCGCGCGGGCGGGCCCGGGAGCGCCGTACGCCGTCCCCGTGACCGCCCGCGCGGGGGCGGTCCGGCGGTCCCGCTCGGGCGGTCACCGGCGGGAGCGGTCCCGCGCGCCACACACCCGCGGAAGCGGTCCCGCACGCCACACACCCGCGGAAGCCGTCCCGCACGCCACACACCCGCGGAAGCCGTCCCGCACGCCACACACCCGCGGAAACCGTCCCGCACGCCACACACCCGCGGAAGCCGTCCCGCACGCCACACACCCGCGGAAGCCGTCCCGCACGCCACACACCCGCGGAAGCCGTCCCGCGCGCCGTACGCCGGCCCCGTACGCGACGACCGCCCGCCCCTGCCGTGCGCCCCGTACCGCCACCCCCGCGGAGGAGTTCCCGCACCCCCGCGCCCGGGCCCCGGCCCGCGTACCTAGACTCGTGACCCATGCGAAGCGAGCCCGTGGTCCAGGTCCAGGCCCTGGTGAAGCGGTACGGCACGAAGACCGCGGTGGACGGCCTCGACCTGGCGGCCCGGGCGGGTGTCACCGCCGTGCTCGGCCCCAACGGGGCGGGCAAGACGACCACGGTCGAGACCTGCGAGGGGTACCGCACCCCGGACTCCGGCACGGTGCGCGTGCTGGGCCTCGACCCGGTGGGGCAGGGCTCCGAGCTGCGGACCCGGATCGGCGTGATGCTCCAGTCCGGCGGCGTCTACTCCGGCGCCCGCGCGGACGAGATGCTGCGCCACGTGGCGAGACTGCACGCCCACCCGCTGGACGTCGACGCGCTGATCGAGCGGCTGGGACTCGGTTCGTGCGGCCGGACGACGTACCGCAGGCTCTCCGGCGGCCAGCAGCAGCGCCTCGCCCTCGCGATGGCCGTGGTCGGCCGTCCCGAGCTGGTGTTCCTGGACGAGCCGACCGCCGGCCTGGACCCGCAGGCCCGCCGCGCCACCTGGGACCTGGTCCGGGATCTGCGCACCGACGGCGTGTCCGTCATCCTCACCACCCACCACATGGACGAGGCCGAGCAGCTCGCCGACGACGTCGCCATCATCGACGCCGGACGGGTCATCGCGCAGGGCTCCCCCGAGGAGCTGTGCCGCGGTGGCGCCGAGAACACCCTGCGGTTCTCCGGCCGGCCGGGACTGGACGTCGCCTCCCTGCTCAAGGCGCTGCCCGCGGACTCCGCGGCCGCCGAGCCGACCCCGGGCTCCTACCGCGTCGACGGCAAGGTCGACCCGCAGCTACTCGCGACGGTGACCTCCTGGTGCGCCCAGCACGGCGTGCTGCCGGACCGCATCTCGGTGGAACGGCACACCCTGGAGGACGTTTTTTTGGAGCTGACCGGCAGGGAGCTGCGCTCATGACGACGACCACCGGCACGTACACGCCGAAGCCCGGTGCCGCGCCGCTCGGCCGCATGATCGCGGCCCAGGCGGCGCTGGAGACGAAGATGCTGCTGCGCAACGGCGAGCAGCTCCTGCTGACGGTGATCATCCCGACGCTGCTGCTCGTCCTGTTCAGCACCGTGGACATCATCGACACCGGCGCCGGGGAGGCCGTCGACTTCCTCGCCCCCGGCGTTCTCGCGCTCGCCGTGCTGTCGACGGCGTTCACCGGACAGGCCATCGCCACCGGCTTCGAACGCCGGTACGGGGTGCTGAAGCGGCTGGCCGCCTCGCCGCTGCCGCGCTGGGGACTGATGACCGCCAAGACGGTGTCCGTGCTGGTCACCGAGGTGTTCCAGATCGTCCTGCTGACCGTGATCGCCTTCGCGCTGGGCTGGTCTCCGCACGGCAACCCGTTCGCCGCGCTGCTGCTCCTGGTCCTCGGTACGGCCGCCTTCTCGGGGCTCGGGCTGCTCATGGCGGGCACGTTGAGGGCGGAGGCCACACTCGCCGCCGCCAACCTGGTCTTCCTGCTGCTGCTCGTGGGCGGCGGAGTGATCGTGCCGCTGGACGAGTTCCCGGACGCGGCGCAGAGCGTGCTGGGGCTGCTGCCGGTCTCCGCGCTGTCGGACGGGCTGCGGGACGTGCTCCAGCACGGGGCCGGGATGCCCTGGGGCGAGATGGGGATCCTCGCCGTGTGGGCGGTCGCGGGGCTCGCGGCGGCCGGGAAGTTCTTCCGCTGGGAGTAGCCGCGCGGGCCCGGACCGGACCCTCGTGAAAGCGTGCACAAGCGGGCGCCTACGATGGACGGCGTGCCAAACGTGACCCGTGCCGACGCCGCAGCCGCCGTGCGCAACCCGCTCGCCTTCATCGCCGCGCGCTGGACCCCGGACCCCCGGACGGTTCAGCGGGCGGCCCTCGTCGCGCTCGCCATGTCGGTGGTCATCGTGATCACCGGTGGCGCGGTGCGCCTGACCGGCTCGGGCCTCGGCTGCCCGACCTGGCCCAAGTGCACCGACGACTCGCTGACCACCACCAGCGAGATGGGCTTCCACGGCGTCATCGAGTTCGGCAACCGCTTGCTGACCTACGTGCTGTGCGCCGCGGTCGGCTGGGCGATCATCGCCGCGCGGTCTCAGAAGCCGTACCGGCGCAGCCTGACGCGGCTGGGCTGGGCGCAGTTCTGGATCGTGATGGGCAACGCGATCCTCGGCGGCATCGTGGTCCTCGTCGGCCTCAACCCGTACACCGTCGCGGCGCACTTCCTGCTGTCGACCGCGCTGATCGCGGTCGCGACCGTGATGTGGCAGCGCACCCGGGAGGGCGACACGGCGCCGCGCCCCCTGGTCGGCAGGTCCGTCCAGCAGCTCGTGTGGGTGATGATCGCCGTCTCCGCACTGCTGATCGCGGTGGGCACGGTGGTCACCGGCGCGGGCCCGCACGCGGGCGACTCCAGCGAGGTCGAACGGATGCCGATCGACTGGGAGACGGTGAGCAAGGCGCACGCCGTCCTGGCGTGGGTCGTCGTGACACTGGCCTTCGCCCTGTGGTTCGTACTGAAGGCCGTCGACGCGCCGGGTGGTCCCCTGGCGCGCACCCGCGACCTGTTCCTGGTGCTGCTCGCCCAGGGCGTCATCGGCTACGTCCAGTACTTCACCGACCTCCCCGAGGTCCTGGTCGGGCTGCACATGTTCGGCTCGTGCCTGGTGTGGATCGCGACGCTGAGGGTGTTCCTGGCGCTGCGCGAGCGGCCGGAGGAGACGGCGCCCGCGCTGCCGGCCCAGGAGTACGAGTCCACTGGCGTGGCGACGGCCGGCCCCCGGTAGCTCCGGGCAGGCACCACGGCACCGGGCCCGGCCCGGGTCGCTCAGCGCAGTCCGTAGACCCGCCCCGCGTTCCCCGCCGCGATCATCCCCGCCACCCGCCGCGCGTCCCCCTGGGACCACGCCCCCTCGGCCACCCAGGTGCCCAGCACCCGGCCCAGGGCCTCGCGGAACAGGCGGGCGGCGACCACGTGCAGCTCGGGCAGGCCCTGGGCCCCGCTGGAGAACAGGATCTTGCCGAAGGGGGCCAGCACAAGGATCTCCGCGAGGACCGTCGCGGCCCGGGCGCCGGCTCGCACCAGGGCGGCGCCCGAGTCGGCGTAGACGTGCGGGAAGACGCCGGCGAGGTGGGCGGCGTGGCGGTGGTACGGGTAGCCGTGCAGCAGGACCAGGTCGGTACCCAGCCCGGCGGTGGCCCGCACGAAGTCGGTCAGCAGGACCGGGTCGGTGTGGTCGATGCGCAGGCCCGGCTCGCCGAGCCCCGCGTGCAGTTGGAGCGGCAGCCCCGAGGCGAGGGCGATCCACAGCAGGTGCCGCAGGAGGACCGGGTCGCTCAGCTCGCCCCCGACCTCGCGTCCCGTCAGCCAGCGGGCGGCGGCTCCGCGTACCTCGCCCGGGCCGGGCGGCTCCGGTGCGAGCGCCGAACCGTGCCGTACGCCGGCGACGGAGGTGAAGGCCACGGCGTTCGCGGCGGCGCCGTGTACGGCCTCCGCGAGGTTGGCGAGGAAGGACTCGACGGTGCCGGAGGTGTCGGCGACCTGCTCGGCCAGCAGTTCCAGGCGCACGATCTCGTGGGCGTCGGCGGCCGCGGCGGATGCCATCTCCTCGGGTCCGGTGAGATCGCCGGGCAGCCCGGTGTCGACCAGGTAGGTCGTGATGCCGCTGCCGCGCAGCAGCCGGCGGTCGGACTCGAGGACGCCGAGTTCGCGGCGACGGGCCAGGTAGCGGGCGGGCGGGCAGTGCGGTTCCAGGCCGAGCAGGGGCGGGCACCAGCGGCGTACCGCGAAGCCGGTCTGGGTGTCGAAGAGGGTGGTGCCCGGTGCGGGCGGGCCCTCGGTGCGGACCAACTGGGCCTCGAATGTACCGAGGCCCAGCTCCTTTCTCAGGACGCCGTGGCAGTACTGATCCACCAGGGACGGCGTTTCGATCATCCGGACTCCCCGTGCTGGGACCGTGCGCCTCGCGGCTTCCTACGGTCCTAACGGGTGAACTCCGCCTCAGGTGTTGCTCGGGCCGCCCACCTGGATGCCCGCCATGCGCGACCACTCGTAGGGGCCGGTCTCCACCTTGGCCGCGAACTCGCCGTCGAATTCCTCGTGGACGGTGATCCCGGACCTCTCCACCGCCTGCTGAGCGGTCGCGTAGGAGCGCGCCACCAGGTCGCCCCAGGCGCCGTCCTCGCCCACCAGCACGATCCGGGCGCCGCGCTCGCCGAGGTAGGCCACCTGGGCCTCGGCGCCGCCGTGCGCCTTGGAGAAGGCGTCGATCCGCCCGGTCAGCCGGGTCAGCCGGTACTCGGCCCACCGCTCGGCCCACCCGGCCTTCGTGTCAACCTGCTGCGTGTCTGCCATGACCAGGATGCTACCGACGGGTAGATCAAACGGCGACGGGCGGGGTACGTGGCCTTGACCACCCCCCGCCCGCCCCGGAGGCACTCAGCGCAGGAAGGGATCCACCGCGATCGCCAGGAACAGCACCGACACATAGGTGATCGACCAGTGGAAGAGCCGCATCTCCTTGAGCTTGCCGCCCGTCACCTCGGCCTTGGCGCGGTTCTGCAGCCCGTGCGCCTCCCACAGCCACATGCCGCCGGCCGCCAGGGCGACCGCCGTGTAGAACCAGCCGGTGTAGCCCAGCGGCTGCAGCAGCAGCGACACCACGACCATCACCCAGCTGTAGATGACGATCTGCCGGGCGACGACCTTGTTGGAGGCGATGACCGGGAGCATCGGCACGCCGACGCGCGCGTAGTCCTCCTTGACCTTCATGGACAGCGGCCAGTAGTGCGGCGGCGTCCAGAAGAACATGACGCCGAAGAGGATGACCGGCGCCCAGGACATCGAGTTGGTCACGGCCGACCAGCCGATGAGCACCGGCAGACAGCCGGCGATGCCGCCCCAGACGATGTTCTGCGAGGTGCGGCGCTTGAGGATCATCGTGTAGACGACGACGTAGAAGAGGAGTGCGCCGAGCGAGAGCCAGGCCGACAGCCAGTTGACGGTGAAGCCGAACAGCAGCGTCGAGACGACGGCCAGGGCGATGCCGAAGACGAGGCATTCGGCCGGACTGACCATGCCGGTCACCAGCGGTCGCTGCGAGGTCCGGTCCATCAGCGCGTCGATGTCGCGGTCGATGTACATGTTCAGCGCGTTGGCGCCGCCGGCCGACAGGTAACCGCCGACGCAGGTCAGCAGCACCAGCGTCAGGTCCGGCACACCCTGCTCGGCGAGGAACATCACCGGAACGGTGGTGATCAGCAGAAGCTCGATGATCCGCGGCTTGGTCAGCGCCACGAACGCCTTGACACGGGCCCCGAACGGCCGGTGACTCGGGCTCTGGCTCGTCCCGATATCCCCCATTGCCTTAAGGGCATGGGAGGTACCCCCACCCGCAGGACGGGATTCAACGGCCGTCACGCACACCCCTGACAGAGACATCCCAGCGAGCCCTCCCTGTGAAGTGGCGGTAAAGGCTCGCGCGTACCACGCCACTTTAGACGTTGCCCGTACCTCGGCCTTCGCGGGGGTGGGCTCGTGTTGAAGGGGGTGCTCCGACGTGCGTTCGGGCAGTCGATTGAGCGGTCAGATGAGCGGCTCCGTATTCACTTGCCGAATGCGGTTTCACCCAGTCGGCAGGCGGATCGTGAAGAGTCCCGGCACTCTGGTTTCCAGCGGAAAAACGCACGTACTCACGGGGGTAGGCTCAACAACGGCCGGCCGACTCACGGACGCGCCGGCAGCCGGTGGGCGCCCACGTGCACCGGCATCCGACATGTGGAGAGGAGCCCTGACTCAGGGTGAGCACCAAGCCGACCACCACAGACCTCGAGTGGACCGAACTGGACCAGCGGGCCGTGGACACCGCCCGCGTCCTGGCCGCCGATGCCGTACAGAAGGTTGGCAACGGCCATCCGGGTACGGCGATGAGCCTGGCGCCCGCCGCCTACACCCTCTTCCAGAAGGTGATGCGGCACGACCCCGCCGACGCGGACTGGGTCGGGCGCGACCGCTTCGTGCTGTCCGCCGGCCACTCTTCCCTGACCCTCTACACCCAGCTCTACCTGGCCGGCTTCGGCCTGGAGCTGGCGGACCTGGAGTCCTTCCGGACGTGGGGTTCCAAGACCCCCGGCCACCCGGAGTACGGGCACACCACGGGCGTGGAGACGACGACCGGCCCGCTGGGCCAGGGTGTCGCCAACGCGGTGGGCATGGCGATGGCCGCCCGCTACGAGCGCGGTCTGTTCGACCCCGAGGCCGCCGAGGGCGAGTCCCCGTTCGACCACTTCATCTACTGCATCGCCGGTGACGGCTGCCTCCAGGAGGGCATCTCCGCCGAGGCCTCCTCCCTCGCGGGCCACCAGAAGCTCGGCAACCTGGTCCTGCTGTGGGACGACAACCACATCTCGATCGAGGGCGACACCGAGACCGCCGTCTCCGAGGACACCTGCAAGCGCTACGAGGCGTACGGCTGGCACGTGCAGCGCGTCGCCCCGAAGCCGGACGGCGACCTGGACCCGAACGCGCTCTACGACGCGGTCGAGGCGGCGAAGAAGGTCACCGACCGGCCGTCCTTCATCGCCATGCGCTCCATCATCGCCTGGCCCGCCCCGAACGCCCAGAACACCGAGGCCGCGCACGGCTCGGCCCTCGGCGACGACGAGGTCGCGGCGACCAAGCGGGTCCTGGGCTTCGACCCGGAGAAGACCTTCGAGGTCTCCGACGAGGTCATCGGCCACACCCGCAAGGCGCTGGAGAAGGGCCAGGCGGCCCGCGCCGTGTGGGAGAAGGCCTTCCAGCAGTGGCGGGACAACAACCCGGAGCGCGCCGCCGAGTACGACCGCGTCGCCAGGGGCGAGCTCCCGGTGGGCTGGGAGGAGAAGATCCCGGTCTTCGAGACGGGCAAGGGTGTCGCCACCCGCGCCGCGTCCGGCAAGGTGCTCCAGGCGCTCGGCGCGGTCGTCCCGGAGCTGTGGGGCGGCTCGGCCGACCTGGCCGGCTCGAACAACACGACGATCGACAAGACGTCGTCCTTCCTCCCGGCGGACAACCCGCTGCCCGAGGCGGACCCGTACGGCCGCACGATTCACTTCGGCATCCGCGAGCACGCGATGGCCGCCGAGATGAACGGCATCGCGCTGCACGGCAACACCCGCGTCTACGGCGGAACGTTCCTGGTCTTCTCCGACTACATGCGCAACGCCGTGCGGCTGTCGGCGCTGATGCACCTGCCGGTGACGTACGTGTGGACGCACGACTCCATCGGTCTGGGCGAGGACGGCCCGACCCACCAGCCCGTCGAGCACCTCGCCGCGCTGCGTGCCATCCCGGGTCTGAACGTGGTCCGCCCGGCGGACGCCAACGAGACCGCGATCGCCTGGCGCGAGATCCTGCGGCGCTGGACGAAGGAGTTCGGCAAGGGCCAGCCGCACGGCCTCGCCCTCACCCGCCAGGGCGTGCCGACGTACGAGGCCAACGAGGACGCGGTCAAGGGCGGCTACGTCCTGTTCGAGGCGGAAGGGCCCGAAGGGCAGAGCACCGAGGCCGAGGTCGTCCTCATCGCCACCGGTTCCGAGGTGCACGTCGCCGTTGAGGCACGCGAGCAGCTCCAGGCCGACGGTGTGCCGACCCGAGTGGTGTCCATGCCGTGCGTGGAGTGGTTCGAGCAGCAGGACCAGGGGTACCGGGACAGCGTCCTGCCCCCGTCCGTGAAGGCCCGTGTCGCGGTCGAGGCCGGGATCGGTCTCACCTGGCACAAGTACGTCGGGGACGCCGGCCGCATCGTTTCCCTGGAGCACTTCGGTGCTTCGGCCGACGGCAAGGTGCTCTTCCGCGAGTTCGGCTTCACCGCCGAGAACGTCGCATCCGCCGCGCGGGAATCGATCGCCGCGGCCCAGCGCTGACGCCCGTACACGACACGTAGGAGATGCATTTTCCATGACAGACGCACTCAAGCGCCTCTCCGATGAAGGCGTGGCGATCTGGCTGGACGACCTGTCGCGCAAGCGGATCACGTCCGGCAATCTCGCCGAGCTGATCGACCAGCAGCACGTCGTGGGCGTCACCACCAACCCGTCGATCTTCCAGAAGGCGATCTCCCAGGGCGACGGCTACGACCAGCAGCTCTCCGACCTCGCCTTCCGCAAGGTCACGGTCGAAGAGGCCATCCGCATGATCACCACGGCGGACGTCCGCGACGCCGCCGACATCCTGCGCCCCGTCTTCGACGCCACCGGCGGCAAGGACGGCCGGGTCTCCATCGAGGTCGACCCGCGCCTGGCGCACAACACCAAGGCGACGGTCGCCGAGGCCAAGCAGCTCGCCTGGCTGGTGGACCGGCCCAACACGCTCATCAAGATCCCGGCGACGGAGGCCGGTATCCCGGCGATCGCCGAGACCATCGGCCTGGGCATCAGCGTCAACGTCACGCTGATCTTCTCGCTGGAGCGCTACCGACTGGTCATGGACGCCTTCCTGACCGGCCTGGAGAAGGCCAGGGAGCGCGGTCTGGACCTCTCGCAGATCCACTCCGTGGCGTCCTTCTTCGTGTCCCGCGTGGACACCGAGATCGACAAGCGGATCGACGCGCTCGGCACCGACGAGGCCAAGGCCCTGCGCGGCAAGGCCGCCGTCGCCAACGCCCGCCTCGCCTACCAGGCGTACGAGGAGGTCTTCTCCTCCGACCGCTGGAACGCCCTGGAGAAGGCCGGCGCCAACAAGCAGCGTCCGCTGTGGGCCTCCACCGGTGTGAAGGACAAGGCGTACAGCGACACCATGTACGTCACCGACCTGGTCGCACCCAACACGGTGAACACCATGCCGGAGGCGACGCTGTTCGCCACCGAGGACCACGGCGAGATCACCGGCAACACCGTCGCCGGCACCTACGAGCAGGCCCGCGCCGACCTCGACGCGGTCGAGAAGCTCGGGATCGGCTACGACGAGGTGGTCCGGTTGCTGGAGAAGGAGGGCGTCGACAAGTTCGAGGACTCCTGGACCGACCTGCTGAAGTCGACCGAGGCGGAGCTGAAGCGCCTCGCCCCCTCGGAGGGCTAAGACATTGTCGAGCAGCAATCCGCTGCGTGACCCCGCAGACCGACGGCTCCCGCGTATCGCGGGGCCGTCGGGTCTGGTCATTTTCGGCGTCACCGGCGATCTGTCCCGCAAGAAGCTCATGCCCGCCGTGTACGACCTCGCCAACCGGGGTCTGCTGCCGCCGGGCTTCTCGCTCGTCGGTTTCGCCCGCCGCGACTGGGAGCACGAGGACTTCGCCCAGGTCGTGCACGACGCCGTCAAGGAGCACTCGCGGACGCCGTTTCGCGAGGAGGTCTGGCAGCAGCTCAGCCAGGGCATGCGCTTCGTCCAGGGCACCTTCGACGACGACGAGGCGTTCGAGCGGCTGCGCGGCACCATCGACGAGCTGGACAAGGCGCAGGGCACGGGCGGCAACTTCGCCTTCTACCTGTCGGTGCCGCCCAAGTCCTTCCCCGTGGTCATCCAGCAGCTCAAGAAGCACCGGCTCGCCGACCAGTCGAGCGGCTCCTGGCGCCGCGCGGTGATCGAGAAGCCCTTCGGCCACGACCTGAAGTCGGCCGAGGAGCTCAACGCGATCGTCCACGAGGTATTCGCCCCGGACCAGGTCTTCCGCATCGACCACTACCTGGGCAAGGAGACCGTCCAGAACATCCTGGCGCTCCGTTTCGCCAACACGATGTTCGAGCCGATCTGGAACCGGTCCTACGTGGACCACATCCAGATCACGATGGCCGAGGACATCGGCATCGGCGGCCGGGCCGGCTACTACGACGGCATCGGCGCCGCCCGTGACGTCATCCAGAACCACCTCCTCCAACTGCTCGCGCTGACCGCGATGGAGGAGCCCGCCTCCTTCGACGCGGACGCGCTGGCCGCGGAGAAGACCAAGGTGCTCGGCGCGGTCCGCCTCCCCAAGGACCTGGGCCGGGACACCGTGCACGCCCAGTACACGGCCGGGTGGCAGGGCGGCGCGAAGGCCGTCGGCTACCTCGAAGAGGACGGCATCGACCCGAAGTCGAAGACCGACACCTACGCCGCGATCAAGGTCGGCATCGACAACCGCCGCTGGGCGGGCGTCCCCTTCTACCTGCGCACCGGCAAGCGCCTGGGCCGCCGGGTCACCGAGATCGCGGTCGTCTTCCAGCGCGCCCCGCACTCCCCCTTCGACTCCACGGCCACCGAGGAACTCGGCTCGAACGCGATCGTCGTCCGCGTCCAGCCCGACGAGGGCGTCACCGTCCGCTTCGGCTCCAAGGTGCCGGGCACGTCGATGGAGATCCGGGACGTGTCCATGGACTTCGCGTACGGCGAGTCCTTCACGGAGTCCAGCCCGGAGGCGTACGAGCGCCTCATCCTGGACGTGCTGCTCGGCGACGCCAACCTCTTCCCGCGCACCGAGGAGGTCGAGCTGTCCTGGAAGATCCTCGACCCGATCGAGCAGTACTGGGACGAGCACGGCACCCCGGCCCAGTACCCGGCCGGCACCTGGGGACCCGTCGAGGCGGACCACATGCTCGAGCGAGACGGACGGAGCTGGCGCCGGCCATGAAGACAGACCTCACGGACACCACGGCCAGCAAGATCAACAAAGCGTTGGTGCTGGGGCGGCGGGCGATTGGCACGCCGGCCATCGGCATGGTGCTCACGCTGGTCATCGTCACCGACGAGGAGAACGCCTACGACGCGCTGAAGGCCGCGAGCGACGCCGCGCACGAGCACCCCTCACGCACGCTCGTCGTCATCAAGCGCGTCTCGCGCTCGCCCCGGGACCGCACGAAGTCCCGGCTGGACGCCGAGGTGCGGCTCGGCGCCGACGCGGGCACCGGCGAGACGATCGTGCTGCGGCTGTACGGCGACGTCGTCGACCACGCGCAGTCGGTGGTCCTGCCGCTGCTGCTGCCGGACGCGCCGGTCGTGGTGTGGTGGCCGGTGAACGCGCCGCTGGACCCGGCCAAGGACCCGCTGGGCGCGCTGGCCCAGCGCCGGGTCACCGACACCTACGCCTGCGAGGAACCGGTACGGGAGCTGGCCGCCCGCGCCGACGCCTACGCCCCCGGCGACACCGACCTGTCCTGGACCCGCATCACGCCCTGGCGTTCGATGCTGGCGGCGGCCCTGGACCAGGTCGACTGCCGGGTGCAGGCGGTCGAGGTGGAGGGCGAGGAGTACAACCCGAGCTGTGAGCTGCTCGCGATGTGGCTCGCGGACCGGCTGGACGTACCGGTGCAGCGCTCGGTGTCGAACGGTCCGGGTCTGACGGCGGTCCGGATGGACACCGACTGCGGCCCGGTCGTGCTGGACCGGGCCGACGGCTCGCTGGCGAACCTGTCCATCCAGGGCCAGCCGTCCCGCGCGGTGGCGCTCAAGCGCCGCGAGACGGCCGAGCTGATCGCGGAGGAACTGCGCCGCCTGGACCCGGACGACACCTATGCCTCGGCGCTGCGGTACGGGGTCAACAGGCTGAACTCGCCGGACACCCCCGGCAAAGGGGACTCCGGCGACGGTGCCGTCGCGGTCGCCGCTCCCGTCGAGACGGCTGCGAAAGCTCCCGCGGAGGACGCGGCGCGGGAGAAGACACCGGTGAAGAAGGCGGCGAAGTGAGCACTCCCCAACTGGTCGTGCACCGCGACAAGGAGCTGATGGCCGAGGCCGCGGCGGCCCGGCTGATCACGAAGATCGTGGACGCGCAGGCCTCCCGGGGCAGCGCTTCCGTGGTCCTCACCGGCGGACGCAACGGCAACGGCCTGCTCGCGGCGCTCGCCGGGTCCCCGGCCCGGGACGCGATCGACTGGGCCCGCCTGGACCTGTGGTGGGGCGACGAGCGCTTCCTGCCGGAGGGCGACCCCGAGCGCAACGTCACCCAGGCCCGCGAGGCGCTGCTCGACTCGGTGCCGCTGGACCCGAAGCGGGTGCACGCGATGCCGGCGTCGGACGGCCCGCACGGCTCGGACGTGGAGGCTGCCGCGGCTGCCTACGCGCAGGAACTGGCCGAGGCGTCGGCCCCCGAGAACCACGCCGCGGTGCCGTCCTTCGACGTGCTGCTGCTGGGCGTCGGCCCGGACACGCACGTGGCCTCGCTCTTCCCGGAGCACCCGGGCGTACGGGAGACGGAGCGTACGGTGATCGGCGTCCACGGCGCCCCCAAGCCGCCGCCCACCCGCGTCTCCCTTACCCTGCCCGCGATCCGCACGGCCCGTGAGGTGTGGCTGCTCGCGGCGGGCGAGGACAAGGCGAACGCGGTCGCGATGGCCCTCTCCGGCACGGGCGAGATCCAGGCCCCGGCGGCGGGCGCGCAGGGCCGGGCCCGGACCCTGTGGCTGCTGGACACGGCGGCGGCGTCGCGATTGCCGAGGTCGCTGTATCCGCCCGCATCGGCATAGTTCCCGCCCGCGTCGGAACAGTCCGGCCCGTCCGGCGTTCGGGGACGAGGCCGGGTCAGGGCCGACGCGGAGGTCCGGGGGCGGCAGCTCCAGGCAACGGGAGCGGGAAGGGGCGGCGAGGGCGAAAACCCTCCCTGCCCCGTCCACCCGTCACTTCACCGACCCCGCCATGACCCCCTGCACGAAGTGCCGCTGGAACGCGAAGAAGACCACCACCGGCACGACGAGCGAGAGGAACGCCCCGGGCGCCAGCACGTCGATGTTGCTGCCGAACTGCCGGATCTGCGACTGGAGCTCCACCGTCAACGGCTGCGACGAACTGTCCGCGAACAGCAGCGCCACCAGCATGTCGTTCCACACCCACAGGAACTGGAAGATGGCGAGGCTGGCGAGGGCCGGCTTCCCCACCGGCAGCACCAGCCGCGTGAAGATCCGCCACTCGTTGCCGCCGTCCATCCGCGCGGCCTCCAGCATCTCCTTGGGCATCTCGGCGAAGTAGTTCCGCAGCAGGAACACCGCGAACGGCAGTCCGTACGCCACGTGGAAGAGCACCACACCGGGGATGGTCCCGAACAGTCCGAGCTGCCCGAAGAGCTTCGCGACCGGCAGCAGCCCGATCTGCACGGGCACCACCAGCAGCGCCACGACCAGCAGGAAGACCGCCTCGCGCCCCGGGAAGTCCAGCCACGCGAAGGCGTATCCGGCCAGCGCCCCGACGACCACGACGAGCACGGTCGTCGGCACGGAGATCAGCACCGTGTTCCAGAAGGCCTGGGTGATGCCCGAGTTACCCAGCAGCGCCGAGTAGTTGTCGAGGGAGAGTTGCCCGGGGCTGGCGAGCGCGGTCCACCAGCCGCCCTCGGCCGTGTCCTCGGCGGACCGCAGCGAGGACAGGAACAGCCCGGCCAGCGGTGTCATCCACACCAGGCCGACGAGTACGAGGAAGGCCTGGACGATCCCGTTGCCCAGGTAGCGCCGCACGGCGTTCATCGCTGACTCCTCATCGCTGACTCCTCTTGAAGCGGCGGACGTTGAAGACCATGGCCGGGACGACGAGCAGCAGGAGCAGCACGCCCAGCGCGCTGCCGAGCCCCTGGTTGTTGCCGCCGCCGAACGACACCAGCCACATCTGCGTCGCGAGCACCGTCGCGTCCTCCTGCACGGGCCCGGGCGCGATGATGTAGACGAGGTCGAAGACCTTCATCACGTTGATCACGAGGGTGATGAAGACGACCGTCAGCACGGGAGCCAGCAGCGGCACGGTGATCCGCCGGAAGATCTGCCACTCGTCGGCGCCGTCCATCCGCGCCGCCTCCAGCGCGTCGCGCGGCAGGGAGGACAGGCCGGCGCCGATCAGGACCATCGCGAACCCGGTCCAGATCCACAGGTACGCCCCGATGATCGCGGGGGTGACCAGCGCGGGTCCGAGCCAGGAGACGCCCTCGTAGGGAGGGGCGAAGTTCGAGGCGGGCAGCTCGACGGCGTAGGAGCCCTCGGCCAGTTGCTCGAAGCGGAAGGAGCCGTCGGCCGCGGTGGCCGTGGTGGCGACCGTACGGCCGTCGCGCACGGCCTCGACCGTCATCTCGGGCAGTCCGCTCTCGCGCCGGTCGACCCGGCCCTGCTCCCCTCCCCCGCCGGGCGTGAAGTCCAGGTAGACGACACCGCTCACCTCACCGGCGGCGGCCTGGCGCCCCGCCGCGTCGTACGCGGACTTCGCGCCGGACGGCAGGTCGCCGGGGAGCACCCCGACCAGACCGAGCGCCACCGTGTCGCCCGGGGACACGTTCGTACTCGTCCGGTACGAGCCGTCGTCCCCCTTGGTCAGGCCGCCGCCGAGCCCCTCGCGCGCCCGGGCGGTCGGATAGCTCGACGTGCCGGCGAAGGCGTCGTGCACGCCGGTCACGGCGGCGTTGAGGACGCCCTTGTCCGGGTCGTGGTCGTAGGCGAGCCGGAAGATGATGCCGGCGGCGAGGAAGGACACCGCCATCGGCATGAAGAGGAGCAGCTTGAAGGCGGTGGCCCAGCGCACCTTCTCGACCAGCACGGCGAGGATCAGGCCGAGGCCGGTCAGCAGGGTGGGCGCGATGACGACCCAGATGGCCGTGTTGCGGACGGCCTTGAGGGTGGCCGGGTCGCGGAACATCTCGGTGTAGTTGTCGCCGCCCACGAAGCGGGTCCCCGAGGCGTCGAAGAAGCTGCGCCCGACGGAGAACAGCACGGGGTAGACGACCAGCGCGCCCAGCAGGAGCAGCGCGGGGAGGACGAAGAGCAGGGCGACGGCCGCCCGGCGCCGCCGGGGGCGCCGTACGCGCGCCGGGCCGGGGGCGGTGGGCGGACTCGCCTCTTTCACCAGGGTCGAGGTCATGGCCCGTCAGCCCTTGTAGGCCTTGGCCGCCGCGGCCTCGAGCTCGGCGGCGGTGGCCTTCGGGTCGGAGGGGTCGCGCAGGAAGTCCTGGAGGATCTTCCACTCGCCCGTGCCCTTGGTGCCGCCGAAGGCCGCCGGTGCCTGGTCGGACATGTCGAAGCGGACCGAGTCGCCGGCGTCCACGAGGGACTTGGCGGTGGCCCGGCTGACGTCGTTCCCGTAGGAGGCGAGGTCGAGCTTCCTGTTCGGGGAGAGGAAGCCGCCCGCCTCGGCCCACACGGCCGCGGCCTCCGGCGTCGCGAGGAACTCCAGGAGCGCCATGCCGGCCTTGGAGTTCTTGCCGTCCTCCAGGACGACGGCCGCGTCACCGCCGCTGACCACCGGTGCCTCGCCCCCGTCGACCGCCGGGAACGGGAAGAAGTTCGCGTCCTCGCCGATCTTCTTGCCGAACTGGTCCTTGGCGACCCCGGCGACGAAGTCGCCCTCGTAGACCATGCCGGCCTCGGGCTTCGGGCCGAAGACCTTCTCGACCGAGCCCGGGAAGTCGGTGTTCAGGGCGCCCTTCTGGCCGCCCTCGATGAGCTGCTTGTCCTTGAAGAGCTTGCCGAGGGTGGTGAGCGCCTCGACCACGCTGGCGTCGGTCCACTTCAGTTCGTGGGCGGCCAGGGCGTCGTACTTCTCGGGTCCCGCCTGGGAGAGGTAGACGTTCTCGAACCAGTCGGTCAGCGTCCAGCCGTCCTGCCCGGCGACCGAGAAGGCGGCGAGCCCGGAGTCGGAGACGGTCTGCCCGGCCTTCAGCATCTCGTCGTACGTCTTCGGCGGCTCGACCCCGGCCTGGGCGAGGGCGTCGGGGCTGTACCAGACGGTCGACTTGTGGGCGGCCTTG
>NZ_CP019724.1:4582500-4665000 GCF_002005225.1 Streptomyces pactum | reverse complement strand
CGTGAGGATCAGTATCCGGTATTAGACCCCGTTTCCAGGGCTTGTCCCAGAGTGCAGGGCAGATTGCCCACGTGTTACTCACCCGTTCGCCACTAATCCCCACCGAAGTGGTTCATCGTTCGACTTGCATGTGTTAAGCACGCCGCCAGCGTTCGTCCTGAGCCAGGATCAAACTCTCCGTGAATGCTTTACATCACGGGAGCGGAACAGTCGGAGGAATAATCCGACCGTTCACAGCGTCCTCGCTGTTGTGTTTCAAAGGAACCTCAACCCGATCAGTGATCCGATCAGGTCGGGGTATCAACATATCTGGCGTTGACTTTTGGCACGCTGTTGAGTTCTCAAGGAACGGACGCTTCCTTTGTACTCACCCGAGAGACTCTCTCAGGCTTTCCTCCGGGCGCTTCCCTTCGGTCTTGCGTTTCCGACTCTATCAGATCTTTCCGATCCGATTTCCTCGGTGCTTTCCAGGTTCCCGCTTTCGCGTTTCCCTTTCCGGCGGCTCCGACTCTATCAGATCCTTTCGGGCTCCGATTCCCCGTCAGAGGGGGTTGTCTTCCCGGCTGTTGGGCCGTTCCGACGTCTCAAACCTTAGCGGACCTTCTCGGCGATTCCCAATCGAGGTCGATCGGACTGCCGAGCCCCAATCAGAATTGAATTCGGACACGCCGAAACCATTCCCACTGGGAGATCGTGCTGGTGGTTTGGTTGCCGCTGATGCGGCGGGAGGTGCTGCCGCAGAACCGTTACGGCCCCGTGGCAACCCGAAGAACCTTACGTATCCCTCAGGGGGCTGTCAAGGGAGCCTGTCAAGATCTTTAATCGAGATCGCTGAGCCGGCCGCCTGCGTCCGGCTGGGCGTGCTCCACCCTGCGCAGGAGGCGGGTGAGGACGTCGCCCAGTGCGGTCCGGTCGTCCGCCGAGAGGTCCTGGAGCAGGTCCTCCTCGAAGACCGTGGCGAGGCGCATGGCCTCCAGCCACTTCTCGCGCCCCTCCGCCGTCAGCTCGACGATGACGCGGACCCGGTTGGACTCGTCGCGGTCCCGGGTGACGAGCCCTTCCCCCACCATGCGGTCGATGCGGTGGGTCATCGCAGCCGGGGTCAGCCCGAGGCGCTTGGCCAGGTCTCCCGGGCCGAGCCGGTAGGGGGCGCCGGAGAGGACGAGCGCCTTCAGTACCTCCCAGTCGGTGTTGCTGATGCCCAGCCCGGCGGTCTGCCGGCCGTACGCGACGTTCATGCGGCGGTTGAGGCGGGACAGTGCCGAGACGATCTTCTCGACCTGCGGGTCGAGGTCCTGGAACTCGCGCTGGTAGGCGGCGATCTGTTCTTCGAGTGTCGGCTCGCCGGCGCCGGAGGTGTCGCCCATGGCCGCAGTATGGCACGCGGGTCCTTTGCCTTGAAGTCCTTCGCTGTGTACTCTTTAGCTTCGAACTTTAGCTTCTAAGTCTTCACTCCTAACGGATGGAGCATCGACCCAAGAGAGGGTGAACGTGACCAGGGCAATGGGCGCAGCGATGCGCCGGATTCACGTGGGCAACGCACTCAGCGCGTTCGGGCTCGGCTTCACCGTCCCCTACCTGTACGTCTACGTGGCGCAGGTACGGGGACTCGGTTCTGTCACGGCGGGCCTCGTGCTCGCCGTCTTCGCCGTGGCCGCGTTGATCGTGCTGCCGTTCGCCGGGCGGGCCATCGTCCGGCGGGGCCCGCTGCCGGTACTCCTCGCCGCCCTGGTCACCGCCGCGCTCGGCGCGCTGAGCCTGGGGCTGTCGGCCTCGGCGGCCACCGTGCTGATGTCCGCCGCCGCGCTGGGTGCGGGGCAGGCCGTGATGCAGCCCGCGCTGGCGACGATGATCGTGGACTGTTCGTCGTCCGAGACGCGGTCGCGGGCGTTCGCGACGCAGTTCTTCCTGCAGAACCTGGGGCTCGGCGTCGGCGGGCTCATCGGCGGTCATCTCGTCGACACCTCGAGCGCCGCGTCCTTCACCCTGCTGTTCGCGATCGAGGCGGCGATGTTCCTGCTGCTCGTCGCGGTGATGGCGACGGTGCGCGCACCCCGTGCGCCGCGTATGGAGGCGGCCTTGGGGCAGTCCGCCGGGGGTAGCTGGAAGCAGTTGCTCGGCAACCGGGCCATGGTGCAGCTCTGCGTACTCGGGTTCGTGCTGTTCTTCGCCTGCTACGGGCAGTTCGAGTCGGGGCTGAGCGCGTACGGCGTCGAGGCGGCCGGAATCTCCACGTCCGCTCTGGGTACCGCACTGGCGGCGAACACGCTGGTGATCGTGGTCGCGCAGTTCGCGGTGCTCAAGTTCGTGGAGCGGCGGAAGCGGTCGCGCGTGATCGCCGCGGTCGGTCTGATCTGGGCCGTGGCGTGGGCCGTGGCCGGGTACGCCGGGCTCGGGCACGGCAGCCAGACTATGGCGACGGCCGCCTTCATCTCGACGTACGCGCTGTTCGGGCTGGGGGAGGCGCTGCTGTCGCCGACGGTGGCGCCGCTGGTGGCGGATCTTGCGCCGCCCGGGCTGGCCGGGCAGTACAACTCCGCCTTCGCCCTGGTGAAGCAGCTCGCGCTGGCGATCGGGCCGGCGGTGGGCGGGCCGCTCGGGGCCTCGCTGCACGCGCCGTACATCGTGGCGTTCCTGTTGTTCTCGTTGGGCATTACGGTGCTGGCGGTGCGGCTGGGGCGACAGCTCACGGACGTACAGAACCAGCCGTCGCTCGCCGGGAGCCGGGTGGTCACGCAGAGCGGAGCGCCGGCCGACGCGGTGGCGGCCGCGGAGGCGTGAGCGAGGCCGTGACGGGTCCCGCACCCGTCACGGCTCCGTGGATCACGGTTTCGGCAGGACGAATTCGCACCAGACCGCCTTGCCGCCTCCGGGTGTGCGCCTGGACCCCCAGTTGGAGGCGATCGTCGCCACGATCGCGATGCCCCGGCCGGACTCGTCCCCGGCCTCGGCGCGGCGGCGTCTGGGCAGGTGGTCGTCGCCGTCGGTGACCTCGACGATCAGGCGGCGGTCGGTACGGCGCAGGCGCAGCCGCATGGGGGGCGTGCCGTGCTGGAGGGAGTTGGCGACCAGTTCACTGGTGGCCAGGACGCCCAGGTCGTGCAGGTCGGTGGGGAAACGCCAGCTCGTCAGGACGCCGGAGGCGAAGGCACGCGCGCGTGGGGCCGCTTCCACGCCGCCGAGCAGTTCCAGCGCGGCGTTGCGGAAGCGCTCGGCTTCGGCGCCCTTGCGGGCGGGGTGCTGGAGGACCAGTACGGCCACGTCGTCGTCGTGGTCCGGGGTGACGCCCGCCGAGCGGACCAGGCGGTCGCAGATCACCTGGGGGGCGCCGGTCGCGCCGGACAGGGCGCGCTCCAGGGCGGCGATGCCCTCGTCCAGGTCTTCGTTGCGGCGTTCCACCAGGCCGTCGGTGTAGAGGACGGCCGTGGAGCCGGGGGCCAGGGCGATCGTGCCGGAGGAGTGCATCCAGCCGCCGGTGCCCAGCGGCGGGCCGGTGGGTTCGTCGGCGCGCTGGACGGTGCCGTTCTCGTCGCGGACCAGGATGGGCAGGTGCCCGGCGGACGCGTAGACCAGCCGGCCCTCGTTCGGGTCGTGGATGGCGTAGACGCAGGTGGCGATCTGGTTGGCGTCGATCTCGGTGGCGAGGCCGTCGAGGAGTTGGAGCACCTCGTGCGGGGGGAGGTCGAGGCGGGCGTAGGCCCTGACCGCCGTACGGAGCTGGCCCATGACCGCTGCCGCGCGGACGCCTCTGCCCATGACGTCGCCGATGACCAGGGCGGTGCGGCCACCGCCGAGGGTGATCACGTCGTACCAGTCGCCGCCGACCGCGGCTTCGGTGCCGCCGGGGTGGTAGGTGGCGGCGACGCGCAGGTCGTCGGGTTCCTCCAGTTCCTGCGGGAGCAGGGAGCGCTGGAGGGTGACGGCGGTCTCGCGCTGGCGGCCCTCGCTCGCGCGCAGGCGGGCCGCGGCCTCGGCGTGGTCGGTGACGTCGGTCGCGAAGACGAGTACGCCGCGGCCGCCGTCGCTGTCGCCCTCGGTGACCGGGGTGCAGGTGAAGGTGTAGGAACGGCCGTCGGTGCCCTTGCGGGACTTCAGGGTGCGCGGTCTGCCGCTGCGCTGGACCTGGTCCAGGAGCGGGAAGAGGCCCAGCTCGTCGAGTTCGGGAAGGGCCTCGCGGGCCCGTTTGCCCAGGTCGCGCATGCCGAATGCCGCTACGTAGGCGTCGTTGACGTAGGCGAGTCGGTGGTCGGGGCCGTGGACGAGGGCGACGAGGGCCGGGACGCGGTCGAGGACGTCTCGCACGGGGAGGTCGTCGACGGCGGGTACGGGCGGGGCCTCGTCGGTCAACTGTTCGGCGCGGGCGGCGGGTACGGAGCCGTCGCTCCGCCGGTTGGGGGAGACCGTCGTGTCGGTCCGCGCTGCGGCGCGGCGCTGCGTTCCGGGGAGTCGGGCGCTCCAGCGCGTGAAGTTCACGAATCCTTGCCTCGTGTAGTTGTCGGCGGCCGGGGACCGGGACGGACCGGGAACCGGCCGGGGCCCCGGGGGCCGCGCGGGGCGAGCGGCGGCGCGCCCGCGGTGGTGGACCAGTCTGGCAGGGTGCCGACCGGTCCGGCATCCGTCAGACGCCGGACCGGCCGGGGGAGTTCCTGGGTCCGGTCAGGACTACCCCTTCGGGTTGCGCGGTGGTTCCTGAGGAGGCTTTCCACCGGCCGCGAGTTCGAACTCCGCTCGCGGATGTTCGAGTGATCCCAGGGAGACGATCTCCCGTTTGAAGAGTCCGGCGAGGGCCCATTCGGCCAGCACGCGCGCCTTGCGGTTGACGGTGGGGACCCGGCTGAGGTGGTAGGCGCGGTGCATGAACCACGCGGGGTAGCCCTTCAGCTTGCGCCCGTAGACGTGGGCGACGCCTTTGTGGAAGCCGAGGGAGGCGACGGAGCCGGCGTACTTGTACGCGTACGTGTCGAGGGGCTCGCCGCGCAGGGTGTGCGCGATGTTGTCGCCGAGGACCCTGGCCTGGCGGACGGCGTGCTGGGCGTTGGGGGCGCATTCCCGGCCGGGCTTCGAGGCGGTGACGTCCGGGACGGCGGCGGCGTCTCCCGCGGACCACGCGTGCGGGGCGCCGTCGACGGACAGGTGCGGGGTGCAGGTGAGCCGGCCGCGGTCGTTGAGGGGGAGGTCGGTGGCGGCGAGGACCGGGTGGGGTTTGACGCCGGCCGTCCAGACGACCGTACGGGTGGGGAAGCGGGCACCGTCGCTGAGGACGGCGACGCGGTCCGCGCAGGACTCCAGGCGCGTGTCCAGGCGTACGTCGATGTTGCGGCGGCGCAGTTCGGTGACCGTGTAGCGGCCCAGTTCCTCACCGACCTCGGGCAGGATGCGGCCCGAGGCCTCGACGAGGACCCATTTCATGTCGTCCGGCGTGACGTTGTGGTAGTACCGCGCGGCGTAACGGGCCATGTCCTCGAGCTCGCCGAGGGCCTTCACGCCCGCGTAGCCGCCGCCGACGAAGACGAAGGTGAGGGCGGCGTCGCGGATGGCGGGGTCGCGGGTGGAGGAGGCGATGTCCATCTGCTCGAGGACGTGGTTGCGCAGGCCGATGGCCTCCTCGACGGTCTTGAAGCCGACGCCGTGGTCGGCGAGGCCGGGGACGGGCAGGGTGCGGGAGACCGAGCCGGGCGCGAGGACGAGTTCGTCGTAGGTCAGCCGTCGGGCGCCCGCGCCTTCCTCCTCGGTGGCCAAGGTGGTGATGGCGGCGGTGCGTGCCGCGTGGTCGATGGACCGCGCCTCGCCGATGACGATGTGGCACTGGTCGAGGACCCGGCGCAGCGGCACCACGACGTGCCGGGGGGAGATGGACCCGGCCGCCGCCTCGGGGAGGAACGGCTGGTACGTCATGTAGGGATCGGGGGTGACGACCGTGATCTCGGCCTCGCCCCGCCGGAGTTCGCCTCTCAGGTTCCGCTGCAGACGCAGGGCCGTGTACATCCCGACGTAGCCACCGCCGACAACGAGAATGCGCGCACGTTCCTTCACCATCCCATGACGCACCCGACGCTTGCGTTTGTCCACAGGCTCGTCGATTTGTGTGACCGGAGATCACGCTGGCGCCGCTTTGGCCGGATCTCCGTGGCGTGGGCTGGTCGCGCAGGTCAGTGGGGGTGGGAGCGGGGTCGAAAGGCGGCACATTCGGGACGTATGCGATCCGTACTCCGATCGGGGGGCGCTCCGTGCGGAACGTGCCTCTTCTGAATTGACTCCCGCTCAACTATGTTCTTTCCCACGGGGTGTAGGGGGATGTGCTCGACGGGTCCGCGACGGGCGGGCCGCAGGACCGGGCCTGTTCCCGCGCACTCCGGCTTTCGATGGCGGGGAGAGTCTCCGGGGGGAGACGTCATTACCGGGGGATTGTCATGCATGTTCAGGACTCTCATTGGTCGTCCGCGTCCGTTGTCGCGCCCGGTGGCGCGATGAGCGCGGGTGCGGGCGGCGTACGCGGGGACGGAGCGCGGAGCGCACCGCTGCGCGTGGACGCCCAGCGCAATCTGGAGCACGTGCTGCGTGCGGCGCGCGAGGTCTTCGGCGAGCTGGGGTACGGAGCGCCGATGGAGGACGTGGCACGGCGCGCGCGGGTCGGTGTCGGCACGGTGTACCGGCGCTTCCCGAGCAAGGACGTCCTGGTGCGGCGGATAGCCGAGGAGGAGACGGCCCGGTTGACCGACCAGGCCCGGGCGGCGCTCGGGGAGGAGGACGAGCCGTGGTCGGCGCTGTCGCGCTTCCTGCGGACGTCGGTGGCCTCGGGCGCCGGGCGGCTGCTGCCGCCGCAGGTGCTGCGGGTCGGGGTGTCCGACGACGGCGACGGCGGTGCCGCGGCCGGTGAGCCGCGGGTGCCGCCGCAGCGGATACAGCCGGGCTCCGGCGAGCTGCGGCTGGTGTCCGAGGAGCCCGCGCCGACGGGTGCGTCGGCTGGTGGGCCGGTTTCCGTGGGGGGCGACGACGGGGCGGCGGAGCTGCTGGACGTCGTGGGCCGGCTCGTGGAGCGGGCGCGGTCGGCGGGCGAGCTGCGGCCGGAGGTGTCGGTGTCGGACGTGCTGCTGGTGATAGCCACGGCGGCGCCCTCGCTGCCGGACGCGGCGCAGCAGGCGGCGGCGGCGGCACGGCTGCTCGACATCCTGCTGGAGGGCCTGCGGTCGCGACCGGCGTGAGCCGACGCTCGCTGCGCCGTCGCGCGGGCGGCCGGGCGCGGCGGGCAGAGCCGGGGCGGGCCGGAACGGGCCAGGGCGGGGTAGGCCGGGGCGGGCCGGAACAGGCCAGGGCGGGGTAGGCCGGGGCGGGGCGGGCCGCACACTGTGCGCGTCTCGCTCAGCACCTGCGGAGACGGGGCACGTTCTGCTTCCCCTTCCCCGTACGGCTGAGCGCTATGACCGCGTGGCGGCACGTTGCCACGGATGACCGCACCCCCGCCGAAGGCCCTACGTCACCCCCGCCGAACAACCGTCCCCGCCCCGCCCAGCGCCCCCCGCTGCGGCGCGATGCCCGCGGGTACCGCGCGCTGGCGGGCCGGGGTGCCGGTCCAGCAGGTGCCGCGGCGGGCCAGGAGGCGGCGGAGCCACAGTTCCAGGGAGACCAGGTCGGCCAGTCCGTCCAGCGGCAGCGCCTCGCCCGCGGCCGCCGCGCGCACCGCCTTGCGTACCACCCGCGCCTCCACCAGCCCCGCCTCCGCGAGCAGCGGCGTGTCGAACAGCCCCAGCAGGGAGTCCGCGGCGACCCGCAGCCCGGTCCGCGCGGCGGAGGCCGCCAGCGCCTGCGTGGGCGCGCCCCAGCCGCTCGGCAGCTCGCTCACCCCCGCCCCCTCCAGCACCGTCCGCAAAATCGCCGCCCGCGCGCCCGGCTGCACCCGCAGTGCCTCCGGCAGCGCGCGGCACGCGCGGACGACCTGGTTGTCGAGGAACGGGGTGTGCAGCCGCTGGAAGCGGATCTCGGTGGCCTGCTCCAGCACCCGCACGTCCGCGGCCTGCCGCGCCAGCGACGCACGCGCGCGGAAGTCGCCCGGCCGCTGCCCCGGTCCCACCCCGGACCGCTGGGAGGACGTCTGCAGGCGAACCGATACTTCAGCCAGCGCCTCTCCGGTCAGCCACCGCGCCGCCGGCCCCGGCCCCGCCCAGGTCAGCACGGCGAGCGACGCCTCCATGGCCCCGCGGCCGTCTCCCGGCGTGTCGAAGCGCCGGCGCAGCAGCCGCTCGGCGAGCACCTCGAGCCCGGTGCGGTAAGGGGTACGCGCCAGCCGCCGCGCCGCGGCGTACACGCGCGCGGGGACCAGCACCGACCCGTCGGCCTTGGCCAGGGCGGCGACGGGCCGTACGAGGTGGCGCCGCTTGCGGTCCATCAGCAGGTCGGCCAGCCGCGCCGGATGGGCGTCCAGCACCTGCCGTGCCCCGTACCCGGTGAAGTGGTCCGCACTGCCCGCCGCCAGCCGCGCCCGGTGCCGCGCCGCCGCCACCAGCACGGAACCCGGTTCGTCCGTCAGCGGCCCGTCCAGCGCGGCGTACGGCAGCACGTCCTCGCCGCCGGTGACCACCACGTGGTGCAACCGCGGGTTGGCCGCGAGAGCGCCCGCCCGCTCCAGTTCGGCCTCCTGGCCGCCGACGGCGAGGTCGTTGAAGGTGACGGCCAGCAGCCGCTCCCCCGCGCCCGTGCCGTGCCCGAGCACGGTCCCCGGCATCCCCGGCAGCCCGGCGGCCAGCAGCGCCAGCGTCCCCGAGGCCGGTCCGCCGGACAGGTCGGCGCCGATCCCCGGCACCGGCATCCCGCGCGCGGCGCGCCGTTCCGCCGGTCCCATGCCCGGGACCGGGCCGGGGTCGATGCCGTCCCCGGGCACGTGTCGGGGCGCGGCGAGACGCGTACGCACCGCCTCCACCAGGGCGTCCCGCACGCCGTCCACCGCCCGGTCGGGGTCGGCCGAGGGCGCCGCCACGGCGAGCGAGGCCACCGGCTCGTACCCGGCGATCTCCCGCGCCCCGGCGCGCAGGATCAGCGCATGCCCCGGCGGAATGCGTTTCACGCCGTCGTACGGGGTGGAGTCGTCCAGCGCGGCCGGCACGTCGGGCGCGGCGAGCAGCGCGGCGAGGTGCCCGAAGTCGAGGTTGGCCTCGACGAGGTCGGCCAGGGGCAGGGCGGCCGTCGCGTACGCCGTGCCGCCCTCCCAAGGAGTGTGGAACACCGGCCGTACGCCCGCGAGATCGCCGCAGACGGTGATCCGCCGGCCCACCTGGACGACGGCCGTGTAGCTGCCGGGCCACGCCGTCAGGTGCCGGAGGGCTCCACCGCGCGCGGCGAACAGTCCGACCCGCAGTTGCTCGTCGGTCGCGCCGCAGATGCCGAGGACGGCGATCCGGGTCTGCGCATCGGCCGTGACGACGCGCACCTCGTCGGGGCGCCAGTCGCCGACGGCCCACAGCGGATCGGGGTCGCCCCACAACGGCTGGGCGCCCACGGGCTGCACGGTCTCGCCGTCGTAGCCGGTGGCACCCGCGGAGCCGTTCGCCCCGGCGATCCCCGCTGCTCCCACGGCGGCGCTGCTCCACCCCACCAACCACCGCATCGACGCCTCCACAGGCTGGGGACAACCAGTGCACCGTACGAACTGGTCCCATGCTGCCATGAAGGGCGCGCCGCAGAGCATCGGCGGAGCCGCGTGTGCTCCCGGGAATGCGCCCCCGCGGAGATTCACGCGAGGACGTCAACTGTCCCTCCGCACCCCATCGGAGGGGGCGAAGACGACGCGAATGCGCCCCCGCAACGCGCCCCTTGGCTACCCAACGCGCCCTCAACTCCCATGGTGAGGGCCGTGGTACCCCGGAAATACCGGGATCGATTTTCAGCCAAATCGGCGCCACGCGGACACGTTCGAACACGCTCCGTACAGGCTTTGCGCATCGAACGGCGGTGCGCGGTCCGGGAGGCGAGGCACGCCCCCCGGACCGGTCCGCCGCCCGCGGGGATGTAGGCGGCGGTGTCCCCCAGCCCACTGGATCCAGTACAGCGGGCCGACCCACGCACACCCATGGAACCGCTCCCCCGGTGGCCGGAGAAGAGCGCACGGGCGGGCGCACGGCCACACACTGGGAGCACGTGGCAACGGACCGTGCGGACGCCGCGCTTCGGTACGGACCACAATCCCGCCATCCGGAACAATGCCTCTTAACGCATGGGATCCGGCGAACTACGCTGGGTTTACGAATGCCGCGTGGTTATGCCAGCGCGGCAGCCGTCTGTGTCGAGGGGTGGCGCATGTCCAGGGAGCAACGCGGGCCGAACGAAAAACTCGGCGCCGTTCTCGCCCTCGCGGGAATCAGCAACGCAGGACTCGCCCGGCGCGTCAACGACCTCGGCGCCCAACGCGGGTTGACGCTTCGCTACGACAAGACGTCGGTGGCGCGCTGGGTGTCGAAGGGCATGGTGCCGCAGGGTGCCGCGCCCCACCTCATCGCGGCCGCCATAGGCCAGAAGCTCGGCCGGCCGGTGCCGCTCCACGAGATCGGCCTGGCGGACGCGGACCCCGCCCCCGAAGTGGGCCTCGCCTTCCCCCGGGACGTCGGCCAGGCGGTCAGGTCCGCCACCGAGCTGTACCGTCTCGACCTCGCCGGCCGCCGCTCCGGCGCCGGCGGCATCTGGCAGTCGCTGGCCGGTTCGTTCGCGGTGAGCGCGTACGCGACGCCCGCCTCGCGATGGCTGATAACCCCGGCCGACAGCTCGGTGGCGCGTGACGCGAGCCCGGCCGAGGGTTCCGGCGCACCGCTCAAAGTCGGCCACAGTGATGTGCGGAAGCTGCGTGAGGCCGCCGAGGACGCCCGGCGCTGGGACTCCAAGTACGGGGGCGGCGACTGGCGTTCCTCCATGGTCCCCGAGTGTTTACGCGTCGAGGCGGCCCCGCTGCTCCTCGGCTCCTACTCCGACGAGGTAGGCCGCGCGCTGTTCGGCGCCTCGGCCGAGCTGACCCGCCTGGCCGGCTGGATGGCCTTCGACACCGGCCAGCAGGAGGCGGCCCAGCGCTACTACATCCAGGCCCTGCGCCTGGCCCGCGCGGCGGCCGACGTGCCCCTGGGCGGCTACGTCCTCGCCTCCATGTCCCTCCAGGCGACCTACCGCGGCTTCGGCGACGAGGGCGTGGACCTCGCCCAGGCCGCGCTCGAACGCAACCGCGGCCTGGCCACGGCCCGCACCATGAGCTTCTTCCGCCTGGTCGAGGCCCGCGCGCACGCACGCGCGGGTGACGCACCGGCGGCCGGGGCGTCCCTCAAGGCCGCCGAGAGCTGGCTGGAGCGCGCCCGCCCGGGCGACAGCGACCCGATCTGGCTGGGTTTCTACTCCTACGACCGGTTCGCGGCCGACGCGGCCGAGTGCTACCGCGACCTGAAGGCACCACGCCAGGTCCGCCGCTTCACCGAGCAGGCCCTGTCGAAACCGACGGAGGAGTTCGTACGCTCGCACGGCCTGAGGCTCGTCGTCTCGGCGGTGGCCGAGCTGGAGTCGGGCAACCTGGACGCCGCCTGCGAGCAGGGCGTGCGGGCGGTCGAGGTCGCCGGCCGCATCTCCTCGGCCCGCACCACCGAGTACGTGAAGGACCTCCTCCACCGCCTGGAGCCGTACGGCGACGAACCGCGCGTGGTCGAGTTGCGGGAGCGCGCCCGTCCGCTTCTGGTGACCCCGGCCTGATCCACCGCCCCCTCCCGGGTTTGAGGGCATTGTCAGTGGCGCAGTGCACTATCGGAGCCGGGAGGTGGGCCGGGAGATGGATCGAGTGCGGACCGCGACCGCGCGGGACATCGCGCACGGCGTCGCGTACGACTGCGACGTGCTGGTGATCGGCGGCGGAATCGTCGGCCTGTCGACGGCGTACGCGGTCACCCGCGCCGCGCCGGGCACCCGTGTGACGGTGCTGGAGAAGGAGCCGGGACCGGCCCGGCACCAGACGGGCCGCAACAGCGGAGTCATCCACAGCGGTGTCTACTACCGCCCGGGCTCGCTCAAGGCGCGCTACGCGGTCCGGGGTGCGGCGGAGATGGTCAAGTTCTGCGCCGAGTACGGCATCGCCCACGCCGTCACCGGCAAGCTGATCGTCGCCACCGACCGCTCCGAGCTGCCCCGCCTGCACGCCCTCGTGCAGCGCGGCCGGGAGAACGGCATACCGGTCCGCGAGCTGGGCGCGGCACAGATCCCGGGGTACGAGCCGGAGGTCCGCGGCCTCGCCGCCATACACGTCGGCACGACCGGCGTCTGCGACTACGTCGCCGTCGCCCGGCAGCTCGCCCGGGCCTCGGGCGCGGAGATCCGGTACGGCGCCGAGGTGCGGCACCTCGACCGGCGTCCTGACCTGGGCGTCGCCGTGCGCACCCGCTCCGGGGAGGTGATCCGCGCCCGGGTCCTGGTCAACTGCGCCGGACTGCACTGCGACCGCGTCGCCCGCATGACCGGGGACGACCCGGCCATGCGGATCGTCCCCTTCCGGGGCGAGTACTACGAGCTGGCGCGGCCGGAGCTGGTGCGGGGGCTGGTGTATCCGGTGCCGGACCCGGCGTTCCCCTTCCTCGGGGTGCATCTGACCCGCGGCATCGACGGGGGCGTCCACGTCGGGCCCAACGCGGTGCCCGCGCTGGCCCGGGAGGGGTACGGCTGGCGCGTGGTGCGGCCCGGCGAACTGGGCGGGACGCTGACCTGGCCTGGCTCGTGGCGGATAGCCCGGCGGCACTGGAGGTACGGGGCGGGCGAGCTGCGGCGGTCCCTGTCGAAGAGGGCGTTCACCACCGCCGTGCGCAGGCTGCTGCCCGGCGTGACGGAGGAGGACCTGGTGGCGGCGCCGGCGGGGGTGCGGGCGCAGGCGGTCCTGGCGGACGGGACGCTGGTGGACGACTTCCTGATCCGTGAGGGGGCGCGCGCGGTGCACGTCCTGAACGCGCCCTCGCCCGCGGCGACGGCGTCACTGCCGATCGGGCGGGAGGTGGCGCGCAGGGCGCTGGCGATGCTGGGAGCGGTGCGGTGATCCGGGGCGGCCCCGTTCCCCGGCGCGGTGCGGGCCACGGGGCGGTGCGGGCCACGGGGCGGTGCGGGCCACGGGGCGGTGCGGGCCACGGGGCGGCAGGTGACTGCCCGCGGTCCCGCCGACCGGTGGCCGTAAAATTGACGCATTGTGTCTGACTTCCACCACGCCCCCGAAGCTCCCCGGTCCGCCGCACCGCACACCGGTGCGTCCCTTCGGCACACCCGTACCAAGGGCGAGCCCCGTTTCCCGGACGGGCCGAAGGCCGATCCCGCCGGGTCGCACTTCGAACGGCGGATCCGGAGTTTCCAGCCCCGGCGGAGCCGGGTGACCGCCGGGCAGGCGGACGCACTGCAGCGGCTGTGGCCCATGTGGGGCCTGGACATCGACGGTCAGCGGGTCATCGACCTCGGCGAGCTGTTCGGGAACGCCCGCCCCGTCGTCCTGGAGATCGGCTTCGGCATGGGCGAGGCCACCGCCCGGATGGCCGCCGCCGACCCGGACACCAACATCCTCGCCGTGGACGTCCACACCCCCGGCCAGGGCAACCTGCTGGGTCTCGCGGAGCGGCACCGGCTCTCCAACATCCGGGTGGGCAACGGCGACGCGATCATCCTCCTGCGCGAGATGCTCGCCCCCGGCTCCCTCGCCGGTCTGCGCGTCTACTTCCCCGACCCCTGGCCCAAGAAGCGGCACCACAAGCGCCGCCTGATCCAGCCGGAGTTCCTGAGCCTGGCCGCGGCCCGCCTCGCGCCGGGGGCCGTCGTGCACTGCGCCACCGACTGGGAGCCGTACGCGGAGCAGATGCTCGAGGTCCTCACCGCGCACCCCGGCTTCGAGAACACCGTGCCGGGCGGCGGTTTCGCACCGCGCCCCGCCCACCGGCCGCTGACCCGTTTCGAGGGCCAGGGTCTGGACAAGGGTCATGTGGTGAACGACTTGCTCTTCCGCCGCGTACAGCAGGCCGTACCGCACCGCGATCAGCATCACGATCAGCATCGCGATCAGCACGAGGAGCTGCCCCCCACCGGTTAGGGTCCATGCCGTGGCCACCTGTCCCCCGTATCCGACGCGTCCGCCGGCGCGGACGCATACGCATCCGCACTGGTGGCAGCGCACCTGGGTACGTCACGGCGCGCTGATCACCCTGCTCTCGCTCTCCGGCCTGGTGATCCTGGCCCTGGTGCGCGAACAGACCGGCACGCGGGGGTTCCTGGTGGGGCTCGGCCTCGCGGTCCTGCCCGTGCCGCTGCTCATCGCCGCCTTCCGCTGGCTGGACCGGGTGGCGCCCGGGCCCTGGCGGAACCTGCTGTTCTGCTTCGCCTGGGGCGCCTGCGCGGCGGCGCTGATAGCGATCGTCGCCAACAGCTTCGCGACGAGATGGCTGGCGACGGCCACCGCCGACCCTGCCGGCGCGGACACCCTGGGCGCCACGGTCATAGCCCCGGTGGTCGAGGAGTCCGCCAAGGCCGCCGCCGTCCTTCTGGTCTTCCTCTTCCGCAGGAAGGACTTCACCGGCATCGTCGACGGCGTCGTCATAGCCGGCGTCACCGCCACCGGCTTCGCCTTCACCGAGAACATCCTCTACCTGGGCAACGCCTTCGGCACCGACCAGCTCACCGGCGGCAGCGGCATCGCCTCCGTCACCGCGGCGACCTTCTTCGTCCGCATCGTGATGTCGCCGTTCGCCCACCCGCTGTTCACCGTGCTCACCGGCATCGGCTTCGGCATCGCCGCGCTCTCCACGGGCCGTCACCGCCTGCGGCGCGCCCTGCTCCCCCTGGCCGGCCTGCTGCTGGCGATGGGCGTGCACGCCCTGTGGAACGGCTCGGCCGCGTTCGGCGAGTACGGCTTCTTCGCCGTGTACGGAGCGGTCATGGTGCCCTCCTTCGGCCTGCTGACCTGGCTGGTGATCCGGACCCGGCAGCGCGAACTGGGCACCGTGCGCGCCGAGCTGCCCGTGTACGTCGTGGCCGGGTGGCTGGCGCCGACGGAGCCGTACGCGCTCGGCTCGATGCGCGCCCGCCGGATCGCCCGTCAGCACGCCCGCCGGCACGCCGGGAAGGAGGCGGCGCGGGCGGTGGCGCGGTACGAGGCGTTCGCGACCTCGCTCGCGTTCCTGCGCCGGCGCGGGCTCCGGGGCAGGGCGGGCGCCGACTACGCCGTACGGGAACGGGAACTGCTGGACGCCCTGTGGCACCGGCGCGCCGTGGCCCGCCCGGCACTGGACTACGCGGCCCGGGCCACGGCACGGCCCGCACCGGTGACCGCACCACCCTGGGCGCTTCCGTACGGGGCCCATCCCTACGGGGCACCACCGCACGGGGCCCATCCCTACGGGGCACCACCGCACGGGGCCCATCCCTACGGGGCACCACCGCACGCGGAGTACCCGTACGGGACGCACGCGACGCACGCGACGCACGGAACACACGCGACGTACGGGACGTACGCGTCCGCCCACCGCCACCCGGCGCCGGCCCCCACGCCGTACCCCGCACCAGCCGTGCACGCCCCCCGCGGCCCGCACGGCCCCCAGGGCCCGCCCCTCCCGTACAACCCGTACTCCGCGCCCACCCACCCCCACCGCGCGTAGGGCCGCCCCGGGCACTCAGGCCGACGCCTGTGTGAGCCTTCCGACCTCGTCCTCCGTCAGGCTCAGCTCCGCCACGCCCAGCAGCGCCGGCAACTGCTCCACCGTGCGCGCGGACGCGATCGGCGCGGCCACCGTCGGCTGCGCGGCCAGCCAGGCCAGGGCGACCGTGGCGACGGGCGCGTCGTGGGCTTGGGCGATCTCGTCCAGTGCCGCGAGGACCCGCCTGCCGCGCTCGGTCTCCAGGTGCTTGGCGGCACCGCCGGCCCGCGGGCTGTCGACCGCCGCACCGGGCCGGTACTTGCCCGTGAGGAAGCCGGACGCGAGGGAGTAGTACGGCACGGCGGCCAGGCCGGCCCGTTCGGCGAGGTCACGCGGCTCACCCTCGTAGGTGTCACGCGAGACCAGGTTGTAGTGGGGCTGGAGGGCCACGTAGCGGGCGAGGCCCTCGCGGTCGGAGAAGGCGAGGGAGGCCGCGAGCCGCTCGGCGGAGATGTTGGAGGCGGCGATGTGCCGGACCTTGCCCGCCTTCACCAGCTCGTCGAGCGCGCCGATGATCTCCTCCACCGGCACCTCGGGCTTGTCGAAGTGGGTGTAGTAGAGGTCGATGTGGTCGGTGCCCAGGCGCCGCAGTGAGGCGTCGGCGGCGGCCTTGATGTTCGCGGCGGTCAGTCCCGGGTACTCGGGGTGCTGGCTGACCTTGGTGGCGAGGACGACGTCGCCGCGGTTGCCGCGGGCGGCGAGCCACTTGCCGATGAGGGTCTCGGACTCTCCGCCGCTGTTGCCGTCGACCCACGCGGAGTAGGAGTCGGCGGTGTCGACGAAGTTGCCGCCCGCCGCCGTGTAGGCGTCGAGGACGGCGAAGGAGGTGTCCTGGTCGGCGGTCCAGCCGAAGACGTTGCCGCCGAGGGCGAGGGGGAAGACCTCCAGGTCGGAGGAGCCGAGCTTGCGCAGAGAAGTCATGTCCTGCGTCAACGAGCACACCGGATCCGGTGATTCCGGAAACGGGGCAAAGATCCCGCAAACCGGCAGCCCCGAAAACAGGCAGCCCCGAAAACAGGCAGGGCCGCGAACCGGCAGCCCTGACGTCGGGGGGTCGCCGTCAGGACCGCCGGGGATCAGAGGGGACGGGTGGTGTGCGGGGCGGGACTCAGGGGGTGAGGCCCTTGCTCTGCAGCCACGCCATCGGGTCGATGCCGCCGCCGTCGCCGGTGTGGACCTCCATGTGGAGGTGGGCGCCGGTGACGTTGCCGGTGGCGCCGACGCGGCCGATGACGTCGCCGGTGGTGACCTGCTGGCCCACGCTGACGCTGATGGAGGACTGGTGGGCGTACCAGATCTCGGTGCCGTCCTCGAGGGTGAGCACGGTCTTGTAGCCGTAGGACCCGTCCCAGCCGGCCGACGTGATCGTGCCGCTGTGCACCGCCTTGAGCAGCGTGCCCGTGGGGGCGGCGAAGTCGAGGCCGGTGTGGTGGCCGGAGGACCAGTAGGCGCCTGCCTGGCCGAAGGTGGAGGAGATCGTGTACGAGGAGGTCGGCAGCGTGTACTGCTCGGCCAGCTTCGCGAGCCGCTCGGCCTCCGCCTTCTTCGCGGCCTCCTCCGCCGCCTTCTTCTTGGCGGCGGCGGCCTTGGCCTCGGCCTCCTTCTCCGCCTTGGCGGCGGCTTCCGCGGCCTTCTTCTCGGCGGCGGCCGCGGCTTCGGCGGCGGCCTTGGTCTCGACCTGGGCCTGCTGCTGCTCGGCCTGCGCCATGATCCGGGCCCGCAGCGACTCGCCGGCGCCTGCGGAGCTCTCCGAGGAGGTGTCGGCGGCGACCGTGCCGATCCCGCTGAGGGGGGTGGCGGAACCCTCGGGCTCCGGCTCCTCCTCGTCGGAGATGATCGAGCCGACGTTCGGCAGGTCCGGCATGGAGATCGACACCGGCGGCTTGCCGGTCTGCGCGCTGGCCATGCCGCCCGCGCCGACCGCGGCTATGACACCGACGCCGAGGACGGTGGAGCTGCGGGCGAGTCCGCCGCGCTGCTTGGCGACGCGGTGCCGGCCGCGTACGGGGCGGATGGATTCCGCGGTGGGATTCCACTCCTCCCAGGGGCCCTCTTCGGTGCGGTAGCCGTCGTAGCCGAAGGTGTCGGTGTCGTGCCCGCTGGGCACGAACGGGGCCTCGGGGGCAGGCCGGTTGGACGCCACGTGGGCGTACTCCTTTCCTTCCTTCCGCCTACCGGGTTAGCTGACGGGTTCGGAGCAGGAAGGTCTCCTACGCGCGTATATCCGCCGTGTCTCCACGGCGTCGTACGAGCGATTCACCCCAATGTGGTGGTTCCCCGGTTCCCTCGCGGGATTCGGCGCGTGCGCACGGAGCCGCCTTCTGTGACGGCTGGGACGACCGCGCTGCGTTATCGAACGTTAATAGACGCAGGGCTCGGATTCCAAGCCGTTCCTCTTGATCGTTAGCGAATCCGGCCCGGACGTACGCCTCACGATCGGTGAAAACCGGGCGAGTTGACCGGGTTTCAGTATTCCTCTTTCCGGCTCGAGTTTCTGACGGTGTATCAGTTGTTATGCGGAGGGCGGTCGGTTCGTCACGTCCGGTGACATCGCTCAGGGTCGTCGTACGGCGAGCAGTGCCATGTCGTCGGCCATGCCGCCCCCGGAGTGCCGGCGCACGTCGTCGGCGAGGGTTTCGAGCAGTTCCGTCGGGTGCCGGAACACGCGGCCGGCCAGCCGGGTGTGCGGATCGTAGAACTCCCCCCGGGCGTCCCGTGCTTCCGACAGCCCGTCGGTGTACAGCAGCAGCGTGGCCCCGCCGGGGAAGGCGGCCTCCTCCGCGCGGTCGGGCCAGACGCCCAGCTCTCCCATGCCGAGCGGCAGCGCCGACTCGCGGGCGGGCAGCGGGCGCAGGGTGCCGTCGGCGTACAGCAGCAGGGGCGGCGGGTGGCCGCGGTTGACGATGCGTACGGTTCCGTCGCCGTGCGGGAGTTCGGCGAGTACGGCGGTGGTGAACCCCTCGAAGGCGTCCAGTCCGTCCCGCCGGGCGCCCTCGCGGGCCAGCGCCCGCTCCAGCCGTTGCGCCACCGCCTCCAGGGTCGCCTCCTGCTCGGCGGCCTCGCGGAAGGCGCCGATCACGACCGCGACGGCGGCCACCGCGCCCATGCCCTTGCCGCGCACGTCCCCCACGATGAGCCGGATGCCGCGCGAACTGTCCTGCACCGCGTACAGGTCGCCGCCGATGAAGGCGTCGGCCTGCGCGGCCTCGTAGCAGGCGGCGATCTCGAATCCGCCGATCCGCTCGGCGGGCTCGGGCAGCACGGCACGCTGGGCGGCCTCGGCGATCTCGCGGACGGAGACGAGCCGCTCGCCGGTGCGGCGGACGAAGCCGTTCACGAGTACGGCGAGCACGGCGACCGTCGCGATGGTGATCAGCTCGGTGAGGGAGTCGACGTAGTGGATGACGCCCTTGCCGAGCTGCAGCCCGATGACGGCGGCGACCACGGCGACACCGGTGAGCGCCGTACCGCGCCGCGAGTAGACCGGGGCGGCGACCAGGGGTGCGGCCGTGTAGAGGGGGCCCGCGGTGAAGTACCTCGGGGTGAAGATGTCGTACAGGATGGCGACGACGATCAGCAGCACGGGGAGCAGGCGCACGAAGGTCCGCCCGTACGAGGTCCGCCACCGCCGCGCCGGGCCGGTGGCGGGCGGCACGGGTGCCGGGCGGTCGCCGAGGCCGGGGTCGGGCACGGGATCGCCGGGGAGCCGGCCGCCGGCCCGGGCGGGCGCTCCCTCGTCGTCCACGTCACCTGGCCGCACCACTCGTCTCCCGCCGCCCCGCACGTCCGCGCCGCTTGCCGTCCCGTGCTCCAGGTTTCCCGGAGCGCCGGCGGGGGGCGAGCCGTGCGGGCCGATCGGGTGACGGTGCCTGGACCGGAGGCGGTAGCGGTGGCGGGCCCGTGCCGGTGGCGGTAACCGGCCGGTGACGGTAACCGGCCGGTGACGGTAGCGGGCCGGTCCGGTGCCGGTGCATACGTCGCCAACGCACGCGAACGCACCGAAGGCCGGAATCCTTGCGGATTCCGGCCTTCGGTCTTCAGTAGCGGGGACAGGATTTGAACCTGCGACCTCTGGGTTATGAGCCCAGCGAGCTACCGAGCTGCTCCACCCCGCGCCGTTGTGTCTCTACTGTACGTCATCCCGGGGGCGGAATGCACATCCGTATCCCCCTACCCCTCCAGGTGACGGTTCGGCGCCTTCGCCCGCTCCTCGTACTCCGGCAGTACGACGACGGCGGCGCCCCCGGCCGCGAGCACTCCGCTGCCGTCGGCCCCCGGCACGAAGGTGTCCGGCTCCCGCCAGGCCGTGACCACGCGGCGCACCCCGGCGTCGAGGATCAGCCGGGCGCAGGGCGCGGGCCGGGACGCGCGGCGGGCGCACGGCTCCAGGCTGCTGTACACGGTGGCCGCCGCGAGCCGGGGGCCGGCGGGGCCGGCCTTCGCGAGCGCGGCCTCCTCGGCGTGCACGACGGGGTCGCCGCCCTCCCGTGAGTACCCCCGGGCCAGCTCGGTCCCGTCCGCGGCGACCACGACCGCCCCCACGCTGAACGCCGTCGCGGACGGCGGGCACAGTTCCGCCAGCTCGCAGGCGAGCGCCAGCCAGTGCCGGTCGGCGGCGGACACGCGGTCGCCGGTGCCGGGGGCGGTGGGCAGGTACCGCGTCAGCACCACGTCCTCGATGCGCCGCGACTCCACCAGCCGCAGCCGCCCGCCCTGATAGCCGCCCGGCCCGAACAGCCGGGGCGCGTCCGGGTCACCCACGAACAGCGGCGCGAGGACGAGCTGCAGTTCGTCGGCGAGTTCCTGCTGCAGGAGCTGGGTGTGGACGGTCCCCCCGCCCTCGGCCATCAGCCGCCGCACGCCCCGCCGGTCGTGCAGGTACTCCAGCGCCGCCCGCCAGTCGAGCACGGGGCCGAGCGGCACGGTGTCGGCGGCGATGCCGAGCGCGCGGGCCCGCCGCGCGCCGTCGTCCGTGGTCAGCAGCAGCTTCTCCCCGCCCGTGTGCCAGAACCGTGCCGCCGGGTCCAGCTCGCCGGTGGCGCTGACCGTGACCTTGAGCGGGTACTCCGCCTTCCCGGCCGCGGTCCGCGCTGCCCGCCGCTCGGCGGAGTTCACCAGCAGCCGGGGGTTGTCGGCCCGGATCGTGCCGGCCCCGACGAGGATCGCGTCCACCGACGCCCGCACCTCGTCGACCCGGTCGAAGTCGGCCGGGGAGGAGAGCAGGAGCCGTTCGGGGCCGGTGTCGTCCAGGTAGCCGTCGAGGGAGACGGCGGCGGAGAGGAGGACGTAGGGGAGGGGCATGGGGGGCGGCTCCGGTGAGCGGACGGCGTGGCGGGCCTCGGTCATCGCCAGTGACCGTCGGTCATTGCCAGAAGACGTCTACGACGATAGTCCGTCCCGGCGGACCGGGAGGAACGCGGTTGAGCGCCGGCGCTCGAGCACCGTTCCCGGACTGCCGTCGGCCGCGAAAGCGTGCGCGTCCGCGGCGCACCGGGTGCCGCCGGAGCCCCGGGACACGTCACTCCGGCGTCGTGTCCCGGCACTTCTCCGAGACGCGCACCACGCCGAAGACCACCGGGGCGTCGGTGATCTGCTGGTTCGGTCCCGGCCGGGAGTCGCAGATCTTCCACTCGGCCGGATCGTCCACCCGACGGCCCTGTCCGCTCGCGTCCTCGAAGGTCATGTCGAGCTCGGAGCTCATCTGCTCGTACGCGCGCCCGGCGTTGCCGCCGATGACGTCGGGCACGGTGGCCGTGACCGGCTGGACGTTCGCCGAGGGACGCGTCCCGGCGGTGGCCGAGCCGGCCGAGGCACTCGGCGAGGCCTGCGGCACCGACGATGCGCCACAGGCGGTGACCGAGGCCAGCAGCACGGCGGCAGACGCGGGTAGCAGAAGCTTGGTGACGGTCATGCCGGTCCCATCCGATCCGAAAGCCCCGACGTCCGGGGCGGATGCTCCCCTCACACGAACCCCCTGCCCGCGCGTCGAGAAGCCCCGGGTGATCATCACACCCCCGCCGGGGCCGACGACCCGCCGGTGCAGGACCTCCCCGTGGGACACCGAGGAGCGCGGTCGGCGGCCGGCGACGCCGTGCGCCTCCCGCCCTGTACCGCGTCGTACGGCGGCTTGACTCTCCGGTGACTGGAGACCGGAGAGTGGGCGCCATGAACGGCGCGACGCCCCTGCACTCGATCGGTGAACTGTCGGCCCGTACCGGTGTGCCGGTACGGACGATCCGGTTCTACTCGGACACCGGCCTGCTGCCGCCCACTCACCGCACCCCGGCCGGCTACCGCCGCTACGGCGACGCGGCCCTCGGTCGGCTGCGCCTGGTCCGGGTCCTGCGGGAGCTGGACGTCGACCTCCCCACCGTCCGCCGGGTCCTGGACGGTGACCTCCCCGTCGCCGAGGTCGCCGCCGCGCACGCCGACGCCACCGCCCTCCAGATCCGCGCGCTGCGCCTGCGGCAGAGCATGCTGCGTCTCGTCGCCCGGCGCGGCTCGAGCCCCGAGGAGACAGTTCTCATGCACCGCCTGACCCGCCTCTCTTCCGACGAACGACGGCGCATGGTGGCCGACTTCATCGCCGGCCTCGGTGCCGGCGCTCCCGACGCCCGAGGCGCTGCCGCCGCCCTGCGCACCGCCCTGCCCGATCTCCCCGACGAACCGTCCGACGCCCAGCTCACCGCGTGGGTGGAGATCGCCGAACTCGTCGCCGACGACGGCTTCCGCGCGCGCATGGCGCATGCGGCGCTCCCGCCCGCCGACGAGGAGGCCCTGCCGGGCGCGGCTCCCGAGGCGGCGGCGGAGCTCGTCCCCTTCGTCAGGCGGACCGTCGCCGCCGCGAGGGCGGCGGACATCGACCCGGACGATGACGATGCCGTCCCGGTCGTCGACGCCGTCGTGGAGCGCTTCGCCGCCACGCTCGGCCGCCCCGACAGCCCCGAGCTGCGGGCGTGGATGGCCCGGCAGTTCGACGCGGGACACGACCCGCTCGTCGAGCGGTACTGGCGCCTGGTCTGGACCGTCAACGACTGGCAGGTGGTGCCCGCACACCTGCCCTTCCAGCCCTGGATGATCGAGGCCCTGCACCGGTCCCGGCCGGCGGCTCACGGGCAGAGCCACGGACAGGGCGGTCACCGCTGCGGCTAGGGTCCCTCGGCATGAGCACAACACCGCACGGAATACACCGGGTTGGCCTCCGCGCCCTCCCCGGAACCGGTGCGGCCTTCACCCTCGCCGCGTACTCGGCCGCCTGCCGGTTCGTCCGTGACCGCCGAGCCGGCGACGCCGAGGCCGCTGTCCAGGCGCGACGGGGCGCCGCCCGGGCCCCGGAGCGGGGCCGCCCGTGAACACTCCTCGCCGGGTCACCCCGCGCCGCCTCGGCGCCGCCGCCGCGATCTACGGCGTGTTCGTCGCGGGCTGGTACCTGGGGCAGCCCGTCACCCCCGAATGCCACGTCGACCAGGCCGCCCTCGACCGGATCGCCGAGGAGTACGAACCCGTACCGTTCCCCACACCCACTCCGACGCCCACGGCGTACCCGTCACGGTACGACCCGGTGTCCCCCCTCCCGTCCGCCCCGATGCCGGACCCGGCCCGCGGCCCGCGTGGGGGCGCCGACGTCCATCTGTCCCAGACGTTCGCCGACTACGCCGTCGCCTGCACCAACGACACGGGCGAACGCCCCCGCCTGCGGGCGTGGTTCGAGGGCGATTGGCGGTAGGGGGTGATGTGGCCGGGCGCGTCCGCCGACGCGGGCGCCGGACCCGTGTCGTGTGACACTCCCCGGATGCCTGCCTGGACAACCCCGCGCCGCCTCGGCGCCGCCACAGCTCTGTACGCCGTGTTCCTGGCCGGGTGGTGGCTGGGCCAGCCCGTGCGCTCCGACGGCTGCCTCGAAGACCGGCTCGCCGCCGGGGCGGCCGCTCGTCCCGCGCCGGTGGAACCGGCCGACCCCGCCCGGTACCTCGAGAATCTCGGCCTCGGGTTCGACTTCGGTCTCCTCGACTGGGCCGACGACATGGACGGCTACCGCGACGGCGAGTACGGCCCCAGCGACTACGGGTACGACCTGCGGGGCGGGTCCGGAACCTACGTCACGTCCGGCGCCGTCCACACTCCTTGCTCCTACAAGGAGCGCGCCCGCCTGCTCGCGTGGCTCAACGGCGACCGGGGCTGACCCCACCCGCGCGCCCGCCTGCCCGGAAACGAGTCGGCGCCCGGACCGGCCGAAGCCGACCCGAGCGCCGTCGGTAGGCCCTGTGGGACTCGAACCCACAACCAATGGATTAAAAGTCCTGGCCAAAGCCTGTTGGGTGGTTCCGGACGCTGGTTCGGTGTCCGGAACCGCCTGGTCAGAGCATGTGCGCCGTGAGTGCCGATCCGCCGCGCGGCGGGTTGTGCCACACCGTCCGCTCACGCATCGCTCACGCAGAACATGCCGCTGACCAGAGCGTTCGCTCCTGCTGCCTCACAGGATTCGCGTATATCCGCCGCTCCCCCTTCGAGCGGCCTTCTCCACCGGGCGCTGAGTGTAGCGACGGCAGGATTCGATCCCTGCGACACCCGCTTTAGGAGTGGGATTGGATCCATGCCGCGGGGTGCTCGACGCTGCCACGCGGTACTGTTTCCGCTGGTCAGAAGCGCGCAGCGAGCCACCTAATCCGGCTCACTTTTCATCCGCCGTACGTGGCCCTCGTTTCACCCGTTGCCGAGAGCGCAGGACCGGCCCGGCGCTCTGCTGATCGCCAATGGTGTGGGAATCACGCCCGTTCACTACTATCGCTCAGACTTTTCTACCAAGTCCGCCACACCAAAGGCCCCGATAAGCAGAAGTTGATCCAGTAGATCAAGAACCTGCCCGCGGCTTGTAGTCGATGTAGCTTGCGCGTACGCCCGAACTAGTAGCTCACCAACATGCCGTGCGTCTGCTGCTGCGCGATTCCGAATGTCTCCCGAGCCCTCTCCATGGATCTCAACGAATCGACGACCGCACTCCAACGCCAAGTCGTCGACGCGGTCAGAGGCGTGCTCAAGAGTAATTAGCAGTTGCGGTAGAGCCTCCTCGAAAGAGGCAGAATGAATTAGTGCTTTGAGAGAGACCTTCAGGGGACGTAGGCGTTGACCGCGAACTACCGATGCAAATTCAGCAATAGCACCGCGTACTTTGTCTTCAGGGTCATCGATAAATTGCTCGAAGGCTCGCTGAGCAACGGCGGTATCGGTCGCATTAGACAGCCCGTGAGCACAAGCCCCGGCAGCTCCAATACGGCTGGCTACGTCTTCGCCTGAGAGCACCGAGTCCAACATCTCTACCAAGCTCCAATGCATCGCAGCCAGAGCAGCCAATTGCCCGCCACACTGTCGCGTCTCGTATCTCTCCGATTGAAGCATGCGTTCAATCACAGGCTTCACTACGTCAAGGTCCTCAAAGCCAATGTGAGCCATAAGCCGCACTACAGCATGTGTAGCCAGAAGTTCATCGTCTGCATTAATGAGGCGAGCGAATGCTTGCAACGCCTGAGGACGAGCGTGACGCATAGAGGCATGAATCACATGCGCGACACAAGAGCGTACGGTGACAGCAGGATCCTCGGCCATTGCATCGAGCACTGGGAGAACCAACGCTGTTCGAGAGCCATCCGCGTCGTAGATAAGGAGGTCACCCAGAATCTCTGCCGCACTTCCTCGCGAAGAATTAATCCCCGACGTATACAGGTCTCGTCCCTGAGTGTGCTCTTGATTGGCGGTTTGGACAGTCAAGCTGCCATCAACTGGGTCACTAGCACCGGTCGCGCGGTCAATAATAAGCTGAACGATATCTTGAGGAACTGTCTTGAGATACTTTCGGATGGCAGATCCCAGCCACCGATTGTTTGCCTCGTGTCCGAGGGAAGCGATGTGTCGGACGGCTTCAAACACCGGCGCAGGGTCAGCAAGGGCATCGGCGTTGCCTAGTCCCATGAGGATTGCATCACCGTAAGCAGCATGGACGCTTTCATCAAATCGAAGAGCTAGCCGAGAGAATCTCTCAGGATCGCTCTTCGTTTGCTCCTGTAGGACATGTGATTGCTCGTAAGCGCCACCGGTGTGAGTCCGCCAGTCGGTTCTCTCTGAGTTATGTTTTGCTATGGCACCCAGCCACTGTTCATCGCTCATGCGTCCGGCGGCAGCCTGATTAATGGGAGCGCCGATCGCGCCTCCCGTTACGCCCTGAGGCTCTGCCGGCTGATCGGAATCAAACTTCCTGCGTAGTTCGCCGAGTCGACGGCGCCCTAGCTCAGATAGCCGATCTTCTTGCATCGCTGAAAGCAGATTAAACGGGTACCAGCCCGTAGGCTTGGACTCCCATGGAAAACGAACTTCGAGAATCGCAGCTTCAATACTGGCGAATGCCTCATCAGGCATGAACTGACTCGTGCTCTGGATGAGTTCCCGCGTTTTCCATACAGCATTTGCCGCATAGTAGCCACTAATAAACCGGTGGGTCCCCTGAAGTAGAAGCTCGGCTGCCCAATCTGCGTAGTGACTACCTGCCGCCCGCAATGCCTCATAGAGGAGCCACTGCGCTGTGTCGTGAGGATCAAACGCGAGGCTTTCGAGGACTGGACGAGCCGATGCGGCGTCCCTTTCAACGATCCCGCGAAGCGCTGTAGCAGCCCCTGCTAGAAGTGCATCTTCAAGTTCACGAATGTTGGTTCGTGGGTGGCGGTGGGAGAAATGCCGATCCCTATGAGGGCGGCTGTCATCGTGCTCGTAGGCTGTCTTAGCCATTACTCCCAACATGTACGGGATGAGACGTTCACAGAAAAGCTCTGGTGCTCCCGCTGCCGCGAGTTGCGTTAGTTGGATTACCGAGTAATCTCGGTCAAGTAGGGTCTCGATCTTCCCTTTGTCATCTACGGCCATGGCACTAGGCCGGTCCACGAGGTGTGCGGCCAACAGTTCGACCACCCAATCGGGCCGCTGCTTACCGAGATCATGAGCAGAAAGCCAGACTTCATCCTCCATTCCCACATATTGCCCGCTCCTCACGGCGTCGAGGAGCAAATCAAATAGAGGGCGACTCTGATGGATATCAGAGAACCGAGTTACCCATCGTAGCCACTGCGGGTATTCGGCTACAGCCTTGTACCTCTGAAGGATCTCAGCAAGACGATCAGGGCTTGATTTCGCAGCCCCTGCCATCACTTCGATGGCTCGTCCCTGCTCTGTTTCGTCTTCCCCGTCAAGCCACTCTTCGATGACACCCTCCGCATCGAGACGCTCAAACCACGGTGCTGTCTGGAGGATTCGCCACAGTCGTGCCTCGAAGGCTGGGTGTGTCTCTTGGACGTTGGTCACCATCTCCCATTCACGGGATGTTGGGTCAGACAGAGATCCGAGAAGTTTAAGGACCACATCTTTGATGTGGTACCTGATGTCGGGACTCGTAAGTAGGGCCTCCGTCTCGACAGCGAAGCGGTCTGGCTCGAGTTCTCGAAGATGGTTCATAACTTGACGAACTTGCGCCCGCCGGAAGAGTTCTTGCTCTCCTCCCAGCAGGAACGATACGAGTGACTCATCGCGCTCGATCCAGCCACGAGCAAAGGCGTAGTCGAAGAAGCTCTCATGAAAGAATGCGATCTGCTGACCATCGCGAACGAGAACATGCTCCGAGACAAGGACTCCCGCATCATCAGCCAGATCATCGGCATCAAGAGCAGTAATCGGGACAGAGAGCCGCTGCCTCGCACTGATGGCCTCAGCAAGAGTCGAGATAACCTTGTTAAAGCGAACTGAATCACGCCTCTGGCGACAGTCGGTCAGCTTGCGTTGCCAGAAGGCGTCGAAGAGATTTTTCGTGGTTTGAAATGCCATGGCGTCTTCGTCGCCGGCGATACTCTTCAACAGAACAAGGTTCAGCGGAGAGCGCAGTAGCGTCTTTTGGTGGTCAGCTAGCGCGTTCGCATCCAATCCCATTGCACGAACCGACTCTGTGACTTGCGCGTCGGAAAGCTCCCCGACCTCGACATGCGCGCAATTCTTGGCATCTGCAAGTTCGCGGATCCGGTAGTCGTTCTCGACATCAAATTTCCGACAAGCGAGAACGACCGTCATTGCAGGAAATGCTGACGCTTCGCGCACCAAACTCGCAACGGCATCAAAGTTCCTCGGCATTCTCCCTGATGTCAGACTAACGGCGTCCAACTGGTCCACGATGAGAACACTGGAGCGCTCTCCAGCAACTGCAGCAAGTGCCGTGACAGGAGAAACACCTACGCCAATCCTTTCCCCTAGCTCAGTCGTAGAGGAGAAGGGCTCGAGACGATCAAGCCGGAAAGCTAGAAGTGGCACCGAATCCGCGTCAAGAGATTCGTAGACGTGATGAAGCGCGGCACTCTTTCCGCCGCCACCATGCCCCATCAATAGAAGAAGTTTATTCGACCCATTGATTAGCCCTACTAGCTGGTCGGCCTCGGAGCGATCAATAGTCGGTTGAAGGAGCTCTCGCTCAATATTCGATGCCCACCCCTTAGAAACCGAGCTAACCTGTTCAGCAATCCCACTCGCGTTAAGCAGTCGGGACCGACTCAGTCCATAAGTGCCCAGGCGAGAATCAATTGCCGGGGCATCAAGCGTGACACCAAGGGAATTCTGAATCAAGTCCCCTAGACCAACTGCCGCTAGACTTCCGGCTGCACCTTCCAAAAGGAGTTGTGCCAATGCTCCGTTCATGCTCACAATGTCTTGCTCATCTGGCCATGAGATCGAAAAGCCTCGCAAGATTTTCCATGCTATCTCCGAAGATTCAAAGATTTCGGAAGATGAAAGGTCGTCGAATGGGTCCCTGAGCCCTTTCGTTAGCCAATGCTTGATGAAATCATCATGGTTTCCTGAGCGCCTTGCGCGATCGGCAAGCTCTTGAAGGGGACTGGCAGGCAATAGGGAAACGAAGCGGAACTGACGTCCATCTTCGACGTGCGAGCGAACGTTCTCCCAAATCCCTTTGTCTTGGAGAGATTTGACCGTCCAGGTGTTTGCGCTGCCGTTCTGCCGCTTCAACTGATGGACTTCTACGGTGTCGCCGTGGCGATAGGTGAACTCGGCTCCCAGGCCCAGCTCATCGATGTCCTCGACCGTTACAGAATGACCCGTACCAAGAAGCACGTAGAGAACGTGTCGAATCGTCCAGGCGCCTTCATAGCGGTTACCAAATTTGTCAGCCTCACCCCCTGGCCTAGGACTCATGAGCCTTTCCCCCTTCACTGCGTGACAGCATCACGAACGGTGCCCCTTGAGCTGAGTGCTTCAACGATAGCGCCGGGTGCTGACAGGGGATGCGAATCCCCTACACCACGTTGTGGGGCACGTCCTCGGGGGCTGTTCAGCGAATGGTACGGATCATCACGGCGAGCACCGGCGAGGCCGGTGACGGCTGACTCTGGCCGATGTCCTTGTACCCCCACGACTTGTAGAGCGCGTGGACCTTTCCGTCTCCAGCAGCCGGGTTGACCATGAGCGTGACGAAGGACTCGTGGCGTGTGGCGAGGAGGGCGTCGTGGATGCGGCGAGCGGTGCCTGTCTTCCGCCAGGTTTGCCGGACGCCGATCTCCTTCAAAGCCACGGCCGGATGCGCGGTGTACTTCTCCGCCGGCGTCGGGCTGGTGCGCTGCCAGTAGCGGTCGCCGTGCTCGATGGTGTTGCCGTAGGCGTAGCCGACCGGATACCCGTCCGCGTACGCGAGGACGGCCGTGAACCCCGGCTCGGTGCCGTGTCGGTCCAGGCGTTCGCCGAACGCGGTGACCGCGTAGTTCGGCAGGTGGAGGAGTGGGGCGCGTACGTCGGCGTACACGTCGAGGAGGTCGCCGCGGGCTGTGTCGAGGGTGGTGAAGGTACGCAGTTCGATGGCGGGCGCCGTGGTCATGCGGCCATCCTCCAGGTGGCGGTGTGCTCGGTCCAGGTCTGCACGGTGGAGGTGCCCGGCGCGGTGGCGCGCAGTGCGGCCCCGAACTCCTGCAGCATGCGAGTGACCCGGGCGTGCTGGGTGGCGGCTTCGGCGGGGACCTTCATCGCGGTGGCCGTGGCGGCGTCGGGGGCGCCCTGGGCGAGCTGAGCGTGTGCGAGCCGGGTGGTGGTGATTGCGCGGGAGCGGATCATGTGGGGGCGGAGGGCGGACAGGCAGCGGTGGGCGTGGTACTCGGCGGTCGAGTAGTCGCCGAGCGCCAAGTGTGCGGAGAGGGCTAGGGAGTCCAGCTCGGCCTGGTCGTAGAAGGCGAGCATCCACACCGGCCGGTAGTCGGCGGGGTCGGCTCGCAGCATGGCGTCCTGGGCCTGCTCGAAGGCCCGGCGGGTGCCGGTGCGGTCCTGTGCCGTGCCGTGGATTGCGCCCTGGCGCGCCAGACCGAGGGAGGCGAACAGAGGGTCGCGGCGTGTGAGGTGCAGGTTGCGGGCGACGTCGTTGGCGGCGAACGCGTCGGCCGGACGGCCCATGTGGCGGTACATGGTGCCCGCGTGACTCCAGATGCGGAACTTGATCGCCTGGTCGCCGGACATCTCGGCGAGGGCCTGGGCCTCGCGCATGTGTGCCTTGGCGATGTCGTAGCGGCGGCCGTCGATGGCGGCCCACATCGCGGAGGAGCGGAAGGCGGCTGCGGAGGCGTAGAGGTTGCTGCGCACCCGCTGGGTGGCGCTGCCGGCGTTCTGGAGGTTGAGTGCCTCGTCGGCGAGGGCGGCGGCCCGCTGTTCGATGCCGAGTTGTCCACCGTGGCGGTGGTCGCTGGCGATGATCTCGGCGAAGCGCTTGTTGAGGCGGTTGACGTCGCTCATGCCGATACGGCGCGGCGATGTGGTGCCGGGTGCGGCTGCTGCTGCGGCAGCCGCCGCGATGCTGCCGACGAGGGTGCGGCGCTTCATGTCGGGGTCCTCCTGCTGCGGTGGGGCCGGGGTGGACGAAGGCCGGCTCCGTGGCACGAACCCTAAAGCGACGGCGGGTAGTCCGGTGACGTCCTCAAGTGCCTTGCGGGCGGCTGACTTTGGCCACGTGACCCGGCCCGCTTTCCATGCCCGGACCGATGAGCCGTCGAGTCCTCCAGGGCGCCCGGTCAACCGTTCAATGGCGCTGTTCACGGCCTCGGCGAGGCTGTTGGAGCTGTAGCCGTGTTCGGTCATCCACGCCTCAAGAACGGTGTTGCGGGTGGTGTCCATGCGGGCACGGTAGTCCGCGCGATCCCCACCCGCCAGGTAAAGGAGAGGTCAAAACGTCCTAGGCAGGTCCGTCGGCTGAGTGCCTGAACGTCCTAACCAGCCTGCGGGGAAAGGGAGTTGTCTGGGTGCTGGTCGCCCGCCGCGCCCCACCGTGCGGGCGGCTGTTGACGGCCCGGCCCGCCCCTGAGGTTCCCCCGCGGGGGTGGGCCGGGCGCCGAGACGACACGAAGGCTCCACCCCAATGACGAGTCTAAGAACACCAGTTGAGGCCCTCTCCGTCGGCCACCCCACGTACAGCCAGACCTTCCCGTGCGAGCCGTCCACGGCCGAGATCGGCCGCGACCTCGTCCGAGCCGTCCTCGGTGTGTGGCACATCGATGGCCTCGCCGACCGTGCCGCGCTGATCGTCACGGAGCTGATCGCGAACGCCGCCCGGCACACTCCGTGTCCCGAGATCCGCCTCACGGTCGGGCGGCCGAGCGCGACACGAGTGCGTGTTGGGGTCGTGGACCGGGAACCGACGCGTCTGCCCATACTCGGCCAGGCGGGTGACGACGACGAGTCGGGGCGTGGGCTGCTTCTCGTCGATGCTGTCGCCGACCGCTGGGGCTACGACCTGCATGGCTCGGGCAGACGCCCCTGGGGCAAAGAGGTCTGGGCGGAACTCCGCACCGGGGGTGGCGAGTGAGTATCCCGGCCACGGCACCCTCGCCCCTTCCGGATCTCGCCCGGCTCCGGCCCCGCCAGCAGATGGCCATGGACTGCGCCCTCTGTGCTCGGCCGCTGGGAGCGAGCGGTCGACGGCTGGGCGAGATACGCCACCGGGGCCTGCCGTTCCAGCTCTGGGCCTGTGCTCCCAACTGTCAGGCCGCCAGATCGACCATCCCGACCAGCTGAGAAAGGGGACGTCCCTCCATGGAGTGGCCGTGGATCACCGGTGATTGCTGGCTCGGCTGCGGACGTACCGGAGTCCTGGTGATGTGGCTCGGCCCGGTGCAGTGGGACGGGCAGCACGCGCCCTTCTACGCCTGCGAGCCGTGCCTCGATCGCCTCAAGGCCCAGGCGCTCGCCTACTTCATGGAGCGGCGACCGGCATCCGCTTGATCAGACTCCCGGTACATGACTTCCCGGCCTGAGTCAGGCGCCCCGCGAGGACTTCCTACGCGGAGCACGTCCCCACATGCCGGGCGGCCAGGAGCCGTCCGGGGAGCAGCCGAGTGGCAACGCTCCCTCAGCGGCACCTGGTGGGCGCTCCAGCCCAGTAACACCCCAACGATTAAGAGGAGTTGAAGCATGACGCGCAGCACCGTAGTTCCCAGCCGCACCGAAGTACGCCCGCAGATCCCTGGGGCATCGGACGGCTTCGACCTGGACGTATCCCTCGTCGAGATCGCCGACCCGGCGGGCCTGGTCAACCTGACCGACGACAACTGCGGGTCCACCTGCGGCGCCTGCACCACCAACGTCGCCTGACCCGGCCCCCAGATCACCCCAGTCTGGTGCCGCCGCGTCTCCACGCGACGGCACCAGCCGCCCGGCCCCCTCGCCTACGGAGGTACTTGGTGGTTGCTCCGCCCGCAGCGTTCCGCACCGGTTCCACTGCTCTCGTGCGCGCCGTGGCCCGGCCCTCGCTGCCATTTCCTCCATGCCCTGACCTCGATGACCGCTCGCCCAGTGGTTCGTCCGCCCTTGTGGCGTGGCTACGCGCGGTCTGGGCGAACAAGGACGTCGCCGAGGCACTCCAGCACTCCAGCCCGGTCCTGGCCGCGCAGGTACGGGCCCTGTGCACGGCCGAGCATCCCGCCCGCCGCGATGTGCAGCGCGCGGCGCTGTCCGTAGCCCGCTACCTGCTGCGGGCCCAGCACCGGGCCACGCCCTTCGGCCTGTTCGCCGGCGTGGCCACCGCGGAGTTCGGCCCGCAGGCGCGGGCCGGCTGGGGCGAGGAACACGTGGCCGTCGGCCGCGCGGGGGCAGAGTGGCTGGCTGCCGTAGTCGCGTGGTTGGAGTCATGCCCGGACCTCCTCGAACGGCTGCCCGTCGTCGCCAACAACACCGTGACGTACCGGGGAGACCGGCTCATCGTGCCGTTCCAGCCCGACGTCCAAGACGACCGGACTCGCGCGGTCGAGGCGTCTCTGGCCCTGACCGGACCGGTGCGCGCAGTCCTTGCCGGGACCCGGGCGCCGATCCGGTTCGGCACCCTCGTGGACAAGCTCCAGGCGGAGTTCCCTGAGGCCGGTCCCGAGAAGGCGCGTCACCTGCTGGCGGAGCTGATCCGGCGGCGGGTGCTGATCACGGGCCTGCACGCTCCGAGCACCGAGACCGACGCCCTCGGGTATCTGGTGGGCCAACTCGACGCGATCGACGCCGGGAGCCTGGCCCCGGTCGCGGAGACCGTACGCGAACTCCACGCGATCCGGGCGGGTTTGGAGAAGTGCACTACGCACGGCGGCCGGGACAGAGTCGCGGCGCAGATGCGAGACCTCGCCCCCGGCCTGCGTCGCCACCCCCTCGCGCTCGACCTCCGCCTCGACGCGCAGATCGTTCTGCCGGAAACGGTCGCCCGAGAGATCGAGCGCGCCGCTCTCATCCTGACCCACTTGAGCATCCGCCCGTACGGGACCGCCGCGTGGAACGAGTACCACCAGCGGTTCTACGAGCGGTACGGCATCGGCACGATGGTGCCGCTCGCGGAGGTCGTCGCGGACAGCGGCACTGGCTATCCCGACGGCTACCCAGGCGCTCCGGCCGGCGCACGCAGGCCCCGTGTCTCCGCTCGGGATGACGCCCTCGTAGGGCTGGCTCAGGCCGCTGTGCTCGACGGCCGTGACGAAGTGATCCTCACGGATCAACAGATTGAGGCTCTGGACGTAGGGCCCGACGAGCCTCGGCTGCCGCCGCACCTGGAGATCGGGGTGCGAGTGCATGCGGCCAGCCTGGAGGAGTTGCAGCGCGGGCGGTTCCGGCTGGAGGTCATGAGCGTGTCCCGTGGCGCCGGCGTCTCCACGGGCCGATTCCTCAGTGTGCTGGCCCTTGCTGACCGGGAGGCCCTGGTCGCCGAGCTTGCTGACCTCCCGGCCGCAGACGGCAACACCATGCCCGCGCAGCTCTCCTTCCCGCCCCTGCTCCCCGAGAGCGCCCACGTCACCCGCTCCCCACAGGTCCTGCCCACCGTGATCAGCCTTCAGGAGCACCGTGCCCCGCAGGACACCGTCCTCACCTCGGAGGACTTGGCGGTGGGGTGCGACGGCCGCCGTATGTACCTCGCCGTCCCCGAGCGAGGCCACCGCGTTGAGGCCATTGGGATGCACGCGCTGAACCTCCACACCCACACCCCGCCGCTGGTGCGGTTCCTCACCGAACTGTCCCGCGCCCAGTGCGCGCAGGTCACTGTCTTCGACTGGGGCGCCGCCGCGGCGATGCCGTTCCTTCCGCGTCTGCGGTACGGCCGCATCGTGCTGACCCCGGCGCGGTGGCGGCTGGAAGCCTCCGAACTGCCCTGCCATGCCCGCTCTCTGGTCGAGTGGGACGCCGCGTTCGCTGCCTGGCGCGCCCGGCGGAGGCTGCCGCGCCGCGTTTACCTCGTTGAGGATGACCGGCGCCTCTTCCTCGACCTCGACGAGGCCGGCCACCGTGCGCTCCTGCGCAGACACCTCGACCGCACGCGCCTGACTGTGCTGGTCGAAGCCCCGGAACCAGAGGCGTACGGCTGGTGCGGCGGGCGAGCCCACGAGATCGTAGTTCCCCTCAAGGCGACCCGACCGCCGACGTGGCCGCCTCTGCCCACCCCGAGCCGGGCCCGCGTCCTGTCGGCGACCCAGATGCAGACGCCTGCCGCGTCCTCAGTTCTTCTGGCCGCCCTGTACTGCGACCCCCGCCGCCAAGACGTCTTGCTATCCCGGCACTTGCCCGGCCTTCTCGAACAACTCGGTAACCCGCCATGGTGGTTCATCCGCTTCCGCGACCCGGACCAGCACCTCCGCGTACGCATCGCCCTCCCCGACCCGGAAGCCTTTGCTGGCACGGCCCGAACGGTGAGCGCTTGGGCCGACGAGGTACGAAGCATCGGCCTGCTGGCTGACCTGCGCTATCCCACCTCCTACCGGGAGATGGGCCGCTGGGGCTCCGGCACCGCCTGGGAGGCGGCCGAGGAGGTCTTCCGGGCGGACTCGCGCGCCATCCTGGCCCAGCTCGCGCAGCCACAGCGCCCCGGTCAGCGCACGCTGATGGCGGCCCACACCGTCGCCATCGCCTCCGCGTTCCTCGGCAGCACCGCAGCCGGGATGCGGTGGCTGATCGACCACGTCCCTCCGAAAACCCCCGCTCCCGTTCCGCGCCCGCAGTTCACCGCCGCCGTACGGCTCGCCGACCCGTCCGACAACTGGGCGGCGATGCGCCATGTCCCGGGCGGGGACGCCATCGTGTCGGGATGGGCTGACCGGGATACGGCGCTCACCACGTACCGGCCGCACTTGCCTGGCCCGGACACCGAGGGCATCGCCGTCGACGACGTCCTGACCTCCCTGCTCCACGTCCACTTCGTGCGCCACGTCGCAGTGAACTTCCCGGAGGAAGAGGTGTGCCTCTACTTGGCGCGCGCCGCCGCCCTGGCCTGGACCGCCCGCACCCGTGGGAGGGCCTCGTGACCGCCCACCCCGCGCTCGGCTTGGTCCACGCCATCGCCGCCCGGCTCGCCGACCCCGACACCGTGCGCCTCGCCTCCAGGACGCTGACCTCGGACCGGCAGCACCTTGCTTACGGCCCGCCCGGAATCGCGCTCCTGCACATCGAGCTGGCCGCGAACGGCCACGGCCCGTGGTACCGCGCCCACGACTGGCTCGCCGCCGCCTCCCGGCAGCCGCTCACCAGCGGCCCGGACAGCCACCCGTTCTACGGAGTGCCCGCCTTCGCCCACGCCCTGACCTGCGCCGCCGACCACCTCCCCGGCTCCTACCAGCGCGCCCTCGACGCGATGGACAGGCAGATCGCAGTCGACGTCGGACGCCGTCTCGACACCGCACACCGCCGCATCGACGCCGGACGCCTGCCGCAGCTCGCCGAGTTCGACACCATCCGGGGCCTCACCGGATACGGCGCCTACCTACTGCGCCGAGACCCCGGCAGCTCCACGATGCGCGCCGTCCTCGACTACTGCGTGCGCCTCACCGAACCGATCACCCATCACGGCGAGACCCTGCCGGGCTGGTGGGCGGAGACCGGGCCCTCGGGCAGCCCGGACGACCGATTCCCCGGCGGACACGCCAACACCGGTATGGCACACGGCATCGGCGGCGTGCTCGCGCTCCTGGCCCTCGCCGCTCGGAACGGCTCCGTCACCGACGGGCACCATGCAGCAGTACGCACCATCCTGGCCTGGCTGGACCGCTGGAAACAGAAGGCCGATGGCGGACCGGACTGGCCGTACTGGATCACTCAAGGCGAGCTGCGCAGGGGGCGTCTCGCGCCGTCCGCGCCCCGGCGGCCGTCCTGGTGCTACGGCACCGCCGGCCTCGCTCGCGCGCAGCAACTTGCCGCGCTGGCCCTCGGCGACGCCAGCCGCCAGATCGACGCGGAGAACGCGCTCGTGGCGGCCCTCACCGATCCCGAGCAGCTGAAGGCCACGACGGACAACGGCCTCTGCCACGGGTCCGCCGGCCTCGCCCACACCGCTGCGCGTACGGCCGACGACGCCCACCCCTCAACCGCAGACAAACTCCGAGCCGCGATCCCGGCCCTCCTGGCTGCGGTCATCCCACCAAGCACTGACCCCGAACTCATGGCCACGGCGCTCATTCAGGACAAGGAAGGCGGCCCCGGCCTCCTCGACGGCGCCGCCGGCATAGCCCTGGCCCTCCTCGCGCCCAGCACCGCCGCACCACCCCAGTCCGCCTGGGACGCATGCCTCCTCATCGCTTGATCCACCGACCGAAGGACCTCTATGCCTCCCGACCGCTGGCAGCAGCACAACATCACCTTCGGCGACCGCGAGACTGCCCGGCACACCATCGCCGAACGCCTCGGCCCCGCTCTGATCGAGGCCGAGGCCGACGGGCAGCTCACCGGCTGGTGGTTCATGAACAAGCAGCCCTGGCCGCTGCGTTACCTCGCGGACAAGCCCTCCCCGGCCATCGAGTCTCTCCTGAGCGACCTCATCGACGACGGCGTGGCCATGTCGTGCCTGCCCTGCGTCTACGAGCCCGAGACCGACGCGTTCGGCGGCACGGAGGCCATGGCCGCAGCCCACGAACTGTTCCACAGCGACTCCCGCCACCTGCTCACCTACCAGCCGAGCCCGATGCACCTGGGACGCCGGGAAACCGCCGTCCTGCTGGCGAGCGCCCTGATGCGCGGCGCCGGACTCGACTGGTTCGAACAGGGCGACGTATGGGCGAAAGTCGCAGCCCTTCGACCAGCCACCAATCCACCACCACCCGAACGAGCCGCCGAACTGGCCCCGCCCATGCGCAAGCTCATGACCGCCGACGCCCACAACCTCTGCCACCCGGGCAGCCCACTCCACGCGCACAAGGAATGGGTGACCGCCTTCGAGCGGACCGGCGCCACGCTCGCCGACCTCGCAGCCCGCGGCACCCTCACCCGCGGCCTGCGAGCCGTCATCGCCCACCACGTGATCTTCCACGCCAACCGCGCCGGTCTCCTCCGGAACGACCAGAGCGCCCTGTCCCACATCGCACGAGAGGTAGTCATGGGAACGAGTGACCACACCGCATCGCCCACCGAGGCAACGGCCGACATCGATAGCGTCAGCGCGGTGAACACCGACACGATCACCACCCCCACGGCGGACGCCGAGCGCCTCCGCAACGCCCTGGTCGACCAGCTCCGCGCGGACGGACACGCCCGCACGTCCGCCGTCGAGACCGCGCTGCGGACCGTGCCCCGCCACGTGTTCGTGCCCGAGGCGTCACTCGAAGACGCCTACGCCAACGCACCGGTGCACATCAAGTACGACACCGACGGCACGTCCATCTCCTGCGCCTCCCAGCCCGGCGTCGTCGCCCTCATGCTGGACCAGCTCGAAGCCCAGCCCGGCGAACGCATCCTCGAACTCGGCGCCGGCACCGGATACAACGCCGGTCTCCTCGCCCACCTGGTCGGCGAGAACGGACACGTGACCACCCTCGACGTCGACGACGACCTCGTGGAAGGCGCCCGCACGCATCTCGCCGCCGCCGGAGTCACCAACGCCGAGGCCGTGACCCGCGACGGGGCACTCGGCTACGCCGAAACAGCGCCGTACGACCGGATCATCGCCACCGTCGGCGCGCACGGCGTACCGCACGCCTGGCTGCAGCAGCTCGCCCCCGGCGGCCGACTCCTCGTGCCCCAACGCCTCAAGGGCACGGTGTCCCGCTCCATCGCCTACGAGCAGCGTGACGGCCGGTGGGTGTCCCTCGGCAGTGAGATGAACACCTTCATGCCGCTTCGGCGGGGCATCGCCGACGACGACCGCCGAGTGATCCCGCTCAGCACGGATGGCACCGTACGACTCCAGGCCCCCGCCGGGCTCAGCATCGACGCAGATGCCCTCGCAGGCGTGCTTGACCAGCCGCGCACCGAGGAGTGGACGGGCATGACGGTCCGCGCCATGGAGTCACCGGAGTGGATGGAACTGTTTGTCACCTGCTCCCTCCCCTCCGGCCTTGTCCGGATGCTGTTCCCCCAGAGCGCCAAGGGCACCCTGCTCACCGAGGACCCCTACCCCTCGTCGACCGCAGTCGTCGACAAGGGCGCCGTCACCTACCTCGCCCGGCGCCTGTCGAAGGAGAAGACCCCCGAGGGCGACAAGCTCTGGGAGTTCGGCGTCATCGGCCACGGCCCCGGCAGTGACGAACTGGTCGCGAGGGTCGCCGACGCCATCCGCACCTGGGATCGCGACTACCGCGACCGTGAGGCCACGTTCGAGATCCAGCCCCTTGACGCCCCCGAGATCGAGCAGCGCCCCGGTCGCTTCGCCCTCGACACCCCGCTGAACCGCATCGTCGTCGACTGGCGATGACGCCCCACCCCTAGCGGACGGTGCCCGTCGGCACACGACTGGTGGGCACCGCCGCCTCAGCAGTCCTCACTCTCGACCCGGGGGATTCATGGACCCGCACGGCCTCACAGCCCAGCGCTTCCCGCTCGTCGCCCGATTCCGCCCCGCCTATCTGCCCCTGCCTGAACGCGTACGCGCACTCGTCGACCTGGCCGACACCGCGGTGAAGAAGGCCGACCAGGGTCTCGCATCGGCCGTCTACAACCAGGCCGCGCTCATCGCCTCCGACCTTGCCCTCCCCGACCTCGCCCGCGAGATGTGTCATCAGCACGCCGCCGCCTACCTCCACGCCTGCCCCCTGCCCGGCATGAGCGCGATCCGAGGACTGGAACCGGTCGTCAACCTCGCCCGCCTCCAGATCCGCGCCGGCCACGCCGATGAGGGGCGCCAGCGACTCCTCGACCTGTACAAGGCCGTCGAGACGGGCACAGCCGCCCGGTTCGAGGGCGTCAACGTCCCTGCGGACCTCACAGCGGCCAGCGAAGACCGTCAGGAAGTTCGCGCGTGGCTGTGGCGCGTCCTCCTCGCTGACGGCACGCGCACCCTCACCACCGAGGGGCGCTGGGCCGAGGCGCTTGTGCACATCGAAGCCCACCATGGCATCGGCCAGCGGATGCTCGACGGTCGGCAGGTCGCCGTACTCGCCGCCCTCGTTGCGAACGACACGGCAGGGGCGGCTGGTCTCCTCGCCGACACGATGCCCGGCGACCCGTGGGAACAAGCCGTCACGGCGTGCCTGACCGTTCTGTGCCGCCGCGACGCCGGGCAGTCGATCGACGGCCACCTGGCCGCCCTGGTGACGGCCTACTCCGGACGGAAGGCCGAACCCGGGATGACCGTGTTCGACATCCGCCTCGGACTCACCGTCCTCGACGCGATCGGGTCCGCCGAGGCACTCGCCGCGCACCGCATCGTCGAGGACCTCCACCGCAGGACGACGGACGCCGAGGACGGCTACGCAGCCCGCGAGAACTTGGCTCACCCTCTGTTCACCGAGATCGCCACGGCCCGGCAAGTGCAGGACTGTCGCGCGCTGGTGCGCACCTGCGCCCTCGACGCAGGGATACTCCCGGACGAGCTGCAACGAGAACTGGCGGCGGCTCTGCGAGCCAGCGACAGCGTGATCCGGGGAAGCCTCGAACAGCCCTCCGGTCCTGGAAGTAAAATCCTTCCGGGGAGGGCGTGATGAGCGTACGGACCCGGGTGCCCTCGTGCAGAACAGGCGGTGGTTTAACAGATTTCTTTACTGCGGTTTGAGGTTGAATTTCCAAAGCCCGAGAATTCGGTCTTGCTCCCAATAATCCTCGGGTACCAGTTGGGCCATGAGGGCAGGCCGAGGCTCCTCGCTCAGTGCCCTGATATCGCCCCCATCTGTGGTTGTAGCTCGCCGGAACCGCGCCGTGTAGAGGGTGCTGAGCGCTCCGAAGAAGGCAAACCCCTGTTTGGCAATCTCCCGCATTTGGTCTTTGTCGACGTCCGGAGCGAAGTCGTAGTTGATCCTTGCGACTCGGCCGAGACTGTCGAACTGCGCCCTCTGTGTCGGTATCCAACCGCTGTGCCACGCCAGAAACCACGCCAGTTTCAGTTCCGCCGGATCCTTGATCACCTTTCCGGCGCTCGACAGCTCCACCCCAGCCGTTGTCATGAGTCGCTGATCGCTCTCATCCTCGGCTTCGACCGACTTTTCCATGCCTGTATCCATCAATACAGATACGGTCAAGGGTGGCTTTCCGCCCAGAAAAGCGTCACCGAGGATGCCCATCTCGTTCGCCATCATGGCGGCAGACACTGTAAGTCGTTGTTGCCCAACGTCTCGCTGGAAGGCGGATGGGGGAACCAGCGTCCATAGATTCGGTCCACTCCAATAGTGCGCGTACAGCAAGCGCCCGCCGGTGGCACGGGCGTATGCCTCCGTCGCCTCCATGTCCTTGGCTCGCACTTTGACTTTCTTCTCCTTGCCAGGTGGCACGAGCTTCACCTCGACAAGAAGCACGGTTCCGTCGCGGAGAATAATCCGAAAATCGGGGGGTCGGAGCTCACCGTCGGCGTCATCGAAGTAGTAAGAGCCGGAGTCTTCCGTCTTGATCAAGCGAACACCGCCGAGGGCGACAACCACGGCTTCGAAGGCGTACTGGGCCTGCTGTCCCTGCAATCGAGAGATATTGTCCAGCGAGGCTCGGAGTGCATGCCCAATAGCAGCCATAGTTTCTGGATGCCGATCCCGAAGGAGGGTCTGCCCATCCGGCTCCGGCAAGGCCATATGAACCAGCGGCAGCACCTCGAGCCCCAGCTCACCCTTTCGGCCACGCTTGATCGTCATCCCCGCCCCCTCGTCGTTCTTGCTCCCCATTCATGGTCCCACGATCCAGCTGACCGCCTCGCCTATTTATGGCGCAGCGGGAACCTGTGCTACGTCCGCCCCGGGCTGAGCTTGTCGCTCCCCACATGTCAGGGGCATGCCGTCGACTGGTTTCGCGTCACAGAGCACTGTCAAGCCCAGGCTGTTCGCGGGATGTTGTCAGCGCCGCCGTGTCCGCGGAGGCAGCAAGGTTGTGGGGGTGGCTGCCACGTGTACCGGAGCGTGGGGGCTCTGTGCTCGGCTGCGAGCCTGCGCTGCACGGGCTCGTGCGCTGGGGGCTGGCCGTGCGCCGAGGCGTTGAATACGCCAAGTCAGGACTCGTGCGGGAGAGTCGGCATCGTCAAGGGCGCGTTGATCGGCAGCCTGTTGGAGGAGCTGCTGCGGATCGTGGCCCACTGCCTCGGCCTCGGCGAGGGCAGCGGTGAGAGCGCCGAAGGCGGGGTCTTCGACGATCTGCTCGGCATGGTTGGGCACAGCCTGGCGCAGGTGCCGAACGTGCCGATCCACGGTCTGCTGGGGCGGTCGGCGTTGCGCGAGAGCGGCCAAGGGGGCGGCTGCGGCCTGGCCGTAGGCGGCTTGGAGATGGAGCAGCGTCTCGCGCGCGGCAGCGACTTGCTGATCGTGATGGTGGAGCTGGTGCCAGCGAGCGGCGGCGATGACGACGAGGACCGCGGCGTCGAGGAACATCGCCAGGACGGCTCCGTCTTTGGGCGCAGGTTCGCGGAGCATTGCTCGTACGGCGCCGCGCAGGGCCCGGGCGTGGTGGTGTTCGGCGTGGATGCGGGAGCGGGTGGCGCGCTCGAACGCGGTTGCTGCTTCTCGGAGTTGAGGTCGCACGGCTTGGGGCGTGACAAGGACAACGGCGTCGAGGGCTTCACCGAAAGCGGCCAGATGGGCCTGAGAGGCTCCGTCGTCAGGTTGATCCAGGTGGTGGGCAATGCGTTCGGCGGCGGCTGTCGCCTGGTACCAGGGGTTGGGCCTGCGCCTACCCGACTGGTCAATGGGCTGCGGCCCCATGGCCGCCAGGCGTTCTTGGATCTTGGGGAGAGACAGGTCCGGGGCGAGTTTGGAGCCGGAGTACCAAATGGGACCTTGGGCGTCGTCGGCGACGGCGACCTTGTATCCGCGTACGTCCCCTGAGGGGAAGTGCACGACCTCGACGAGCACGCCGTCGAGGTGGCTGAGCAGGCTGACGAACTCCTCGATGGTGGAGGCGGCGGCCACAGCAGTACGGACGGTGGCGCGCAGGCGTTCGCGGGCGGTCGTGTCGTGGCCGGCGCGGCGGGCCTTCTCCTGTTCGGCGCGGGTGGGGCGTGCGGCGGCGGTGCGGTCACCGCGGATGACTTGGAAGAGGTCGTATTCCTTCTCGATGGCGGCGAGTTCGCGATCGGCGGTGAGGTAGTCGTTCCAGTGGCGGGCCGTACGCAGGTCGGCGCGGACCTTGGTGGCGGCAATGTGGATGTGGTCGGGGGCATGGCGGACTGCGACCCATCGGCAGCCGTCCGGATCTCCGTCGGGTGCGATGCCGGTGGCGGCGACGACGCGGCGGGCGATGTCGGCCCACTCCTCGTCGCTGAGGTGGCGGTCGCTCTCGGCGGCTCGGATCGAGCAGTGCCACGTGTGCTTCTCGGGGGTGCGGCCGAGACGCCTGGCCTGTTTGACGTGCAGGTCGAGGTCGGCCACGAGGAGCCTCTTCGTGGCGTCGAAGTCGTCGGTGCGGCCGGGGTCGGGGGCGAAGCCGTCCCATGAGGCGACCAGGTGGGGGTCGGTGTGGTCCTTAGCCTTCTTGGTGTCGAACAGGTACCGGATCAGACCGGCTGTGTCCTTGCCTCCGCTGATCTTCGCGATCATCGAGCGCGCTTCTTGGCGACGGCCTGGTTCGCGGCGGACGCGATGTGGCGGACGGTGGCGCCTACTGCGTCCAAGGCGGGTTCAACCTGGGCCAGCATGGCGCTGTCCCCAGGGTGTGGATGGCCGCCGGAGTGGAGCTTCTTGGCGATCTGATTGATGTTGTGGCCGATCCTGGCGACCTCGCGGCGCAGGGCGGTCAGTTCGTCGATGTAGTCGTCCAGTGGGGTGCGCTGGCCGGACAGCGCGAGGTCGCCGTGGAGGTGGGCCATGACGACGGCGCCGACGTAGTGGGCGCCGGCGATGTTCAGGGACCGCGCCTTGGCGAGGATCGCGGTCTTCTCTTCGGCGCTGTAGCGCACGTCGACGCGCTCTTTGCGCTGGACGGGTTCGTGCTGACGGCGGCGGGCGACGCGGTGCAGCGCGGCAGCATCGGTGGCTCGCGGCAACGGAACGGCGGGGGTCTCGACGAGCTTGTCCTCCTCGGGCACCTCCTGGTGCCCGAGCCCCTCCGCCACCCCTGGGGCGGAGGGACCCCCGTTGGACCGGCCCTTGGACGGTCCAACGGGATACCTTGCTGCGCTGTTCAGGCCGGTGGCCATCTCCTGCTCGGAGATCGGGAGTTCGTGGTACGGGTCGTGCATGGGGCGGTCTCCGAAGGTTGTTTGGGGTCGGATGCTTCGCCGTGCGCCGCCCCTGTGCCCCCATGCTCGGCTGCACGGGGATACAGGGCGAGCCCGGTAGGGCGGCGGGGCGATCGGCACCAGCGAAGAGGTCAGACGGCGCTGGCGGAGGCCGTTTCGGGCTCCCTCTGCTGCGGGGAAACGGCTTCGTCGAGTTCGGCCTGCAGGATGTCCTTGAGCTTGTCCGCCTCCGTCCTTCCGATGGTCAAGTCCCTGCTGCGGAAGGTGGCTTCGATGTGGCGGCGGGAAGCACGCCCGTTGCGTCCCAGTGGCGCGGTGCGCGCGAGGGCGAGCCGTTCGGGAGAGATATGGCTGGGCTCGTGATCCTGCGGTTCGACGGAGGATTGCGGGCCCTCAGCCACTTCGGCGGTATCCGGCGCCACGTCGGCGGCACCCCGCGCCACATCGGCGGGGCCGCGAGCAGTGGGCTGGCGGTGGACGACGATGGAGAGATGGACCGCGCCGGCCAAGGCGAGCGGAGCGATGGCGGACAAGCCGCCGACTGTGAAGTCGTCGAGGCGGAGGCCATCGCCCTGGCGGGTCTGCTGGTTGAGGCGGACGGCGTGCAGGGCGTTGGCCCAGATACTCGTCACGGTTGCGGCGCCGACGAGTGTCCATACGTACACGCGGGACCATGTCGAGGCGGCGCGCAGCATCACGAGGGCTCCCACGCCGATGGCGATGAACCCGTCGATCACAAGCGGAAAGACATAGGTGAGAAGCCCGCGGATGTGGATGGCGACGGCCATCTGGCGCAGGGCGTCGTAGGACAGGGCGAAGGCGAAAATGGCGAGCAGGGCGATGCCGACGCGAATCGCGGCGGTGGCGGTGATGCGGGCAGACAAGCGGGGTACTCCAAGTGGGCTTGGGGGCGGCGGCCTCGGGGCAGGGGAGGGCGAGGTGTGGCCGCCGTGAGGTGTGGTGTCTCGTACCACTCGTCGCATGCCTGGTCAGAGCAGGTACGAGTGGGCTGGCGATGTCGAGATGACTCGTTGCGGGCCGTTCACTCGTCCCCGCGCTGACCTGCGCGGGGACGAGTGCGACGAGTCGGCGCGGGTCAGGCCGCGGAGCCGGGAAGGGGCTCGGCCGACGGCTGTGCGGGCTCGGCCGCCGGAGCCGGTTCAGGGCAGTAGCGCGCCCAAGTGTCGAGGAATTGGTTGCGGGCGAAGCCCTTGGCCTGGGTGCCGTCGGGGAAGCGGCGGTTGGCCGAGCTGATGCCGTAGGGCTTCAGCAGCAGTTGGAGGCCACGCGGGGTCAGCCCGTTGGGGCCGTACTCGGCCCACGGCGCCTCCTTGTCCGCGTTGAGGGCTTCCAGCAGGCGCTTCGTGCCCAGGACCGCCGGGTCGTTCTCGGCAGCGAAGGCCCGGCGGATGCCGACCAGGAGGCGGGTGCGCAGGCCGCCTTCCTCGTCCTGCCCGGCCTCGTAGTCGGTCATGACGCGGCAGGCGGTGCGGGCGAGTGCGGGCCACTCGCCCCCGGCGAGGTCAGCGATGACCACCAGAGGTTCCCAGGTGTCGGCCGCGCGGTCCTCGACCGGCATGGCCGGCTCCATCTCCAACGCCTGGGCGTACAGCGGCTGGAGCCAGGCGGTGAGCCGGTCACGGATCGTGTGCAGGGCAGGGGTGTCGCGGTGGGTGCGGAAGTGCGCCACCTCCTCGCCGTCCGCGCGGCGCCGCATCCGGATGACCACCGACCGGTCCATCACCGTGTCCGGCAGATCACCGATCCCGGCGAGCGCCGCCATGGCGAAGGTGGGGAACGCGGTGGGCTTGTGCTCGGGCCCGGTCACCCGCAGCGTGGGCCGGTTGCGCTGGTGGCCGGCGTTGATCAGGCCGCGCACCTCCTCGTTCTTCTCCGCCGCCTTGACGGTGCTGAAGAGGGTGTCGGCCTCGTCGACCAGGAGAGCCGGCGGGTCCTCGTCGTCGATCGAGCGGAAGATAGCCGCCGCGCTGGCGTTGACCGTGATCAGCGGGTTGCGGACGGTCTCGGTCACCACGTCCAGCAGCCGTGACTTGCCGCACCGCTTCTCCGGAGCCACGATCGCCAGACGCGGCGCATGCTGCCACGCCCGCTGCAAATGCGTAGCCGCGATCCACAGCGTGACCGCGGTGAGAGCCTCCTCACCCGGCATTGCCACGTACCGCTTGATCTGCGCCCGCAGGCCGACCAAGAGCTCCGCGCCCTCGGAGTCGGGCGACGCGGTCGGCGCCTCAACTGGGCTGGCAGGTGCCTTCGGCGAAGGCGATGCCGTGCCGTCAACTGGCTGGCCGGGGACAGCGACCGGCGGCCACGAAGGCGTGTTGGAGTCGGAATAGTGCTCGGCTCCCGCATGTTCCATGGAGCAGCTCCTCGTCTGGCGGCTGCGGGCTTGCACGCCCTTGCCGCCGGGTTGGTACTTCACGGGCCGTACGGGGTTGCTGGGGCCTCCGGCGTTGCACCGCCGGGGGCCCCTCCCGTTCTCGCGGGCGCCAGGCCACCGCGAGGGAACACGGACCGTACGTCCATGTCCGCCAACAGTCCAGCGTTTCTGTGTCAGCTCAGCGCAGAATGGTTTGCTACGCTGCCGACCCTTCACGCGGCCAGCCCGAGCAGTTCCAGCAGATTCGCGGTCACCACCCGATAGGCATTGCCGAGCCGCAGCACCTTGCACGGGTACTCGCCACGCTTCGCCAGCTCATACCCCTTGCTCCGCCCGAGCCCCAGAGCTCGGTTGCTCGTGTCCAGGTCAACTGACACGGGGAGGGCGAGCAGCTCCTCCCGGCTCATCCCCTTCGAACTCGTCGATCGTCCCGCGGTCGCGTCATCGCGCATGCAGCGCGCCCCTTTCGGTACAGCCCTCGGCGAACGCGGTCATCACGTTCGGCTCCAGGCGTCTACCTACCAGGATGACCAAGCTAATGTGTCTTCATGACACAACGCTGTTTCGATGATGAAGAGGACGACGTTCCCGAGTGGGAGGACCGGGTCAAGGCCAACGTGGCCGGCGAAGTCCGCCGGAGAAGGAAGGAGATGGGATGGAGCGCGCAGGACCTGGCCGACCGGTGCGAGCGGCTCGGGTATCCCATCCCGCGCAACGTGATCGCCAACATGGAGTCCGGCCGCCGGGCCAACCTCCCCCTCGTGGACGTCATGGTCCTGGCCGCCGCCCTGGAGACGTACCCGGTCTGCCTGATCTTCCCGGTCGGCTACGTCGAACGGACCCAAGAGCTTCCCTTCCAGCACCTCGTGCCCACCTGGGACGCCCTTCGGCGCTTCACCGGCGACGAGGACATGCCCTCGTATGACGCGGGCCTGGTCCCCGACTTCGAAGCGCACGACAGCCTCGTACGCACCGCCCTGGCCGCCCTTGAAGAGGAAGAACGGGCGCGGTTCGCAGCCAGGACAGCAGGCAACCGCGCTCAGCAGGAAGAGGCCGAGCGCAAGCAGGCCAAGTACGCCGACGAGGCCATCTCCGCCAAGTACAACCTCCGCCACCTCCGCCGCGACATCCGCGAGGAGGGCGCCATCCCACCCCACCTGCCACTCGCCCTGAGCGACGTCGACCCACCCGAACCCGACCCCAACACCACCCCGGAGGAACGCGTTTGAAGGGTTCCACCCACCGCCGCTGCTACTGCCGCGACCCCCACACCGGCAAGCCGCTCGGCAAGAAGTGCCCGAAACTCTCCAGCCGCAAGCACGGCTCGTACTCCATACGCCAGGAACTCCCACCCCGCGAAGACGGCACCCGCCGCTCCTTCAACCGCGCCGGCTACGACTCCCTGAAGACGGCTCAGGCCGACCTCGACCACGTCCGCGCTCTTCTCGCCCTGGCGGACAAGGATGACCCCGACAGCCTCCAGCGCCTCGTCGCCCTGCTGGAGGAGGTCGCCGCAGAGAAGGCCCCGCTGCCCGCCATCGAGGAGACCCGACGCCGCCTCAGGGCGGGCCTGGCCCTCCGTGGCAGTCTCACCGTCGGCGAGTGGCTCGACCAGTGGTTCGCCGCGAAGAAGCGCCGCAAGACCACGCTCAACGGCTACGCCTCCCACATCCGCGTCCACCTGAAGCCGCGCATCGGGCACGTACGCCTCGACCGCCTCAACGTCGGCCACCTGGTGGAGATGTTCGACGGGATTGCCGACGACAACGAGGTCATCGCGGCCGAGAACGAAGCCCGCCGCGAGCAGATCGCCCGCTGCAAGCCGAGCAAGCCCGGACGACCCGTGGGAGCCGAGCGGAAGCTGCTCGCGGCCGAACGGGCCAGGCTGGCGGAGATGAAGCCGTTCCGGAAGATCACCGGCCCGGCATCCCGGCAGGCGATCCGCCGCACCCTGCGCGCGGCCCTGAACTCAGCGATCGCCCAGCAGCTCATCACCTTCAACCCGGCGTCCCACGTCGAATTGGAGTCCGGCAAGCGCCCGAAGCCACTTCTCTGGACCGATAAGCGAGTCCGACGCTGGCGCGAGACGGGCGAGATCCCCGGCCCGGTGATGGTCTGGACGCCCCAGCAGTTCGGCGCCTTCCTCGACGCGGCCGAGGGCGACCGCCTGTACGCGATCTTCCACCTCATGGGCACCCGCGGCCTCCGGCGCGGTGAGGCGGTCGGCCAGGACTGGCACGAGATCGACCTCGACGCCGGCCTCATCACGCCCGCCAAGGAGATCGTGGTGGACGGCTGGGACCCCTACGAGTCCGAGCCCAAGACGGACGGCAGCGCGAACACGATCGCGCTCGACAGCACGACCATCTCCGAACTGCGCGAGCACAAAGCCCGCCAGGAGAAGGAGCGCGCCAAGTGGGACACCGCCTGGCAGGACACCGGCAAGGTGTTCACCAAAGAGGACGGCTCCTGGCTCCACCCCGAGACGGTCTCCGAGACCTTCCGCCGCATCCTCGCCACGACCGACCTGCCGCCCATCACCCTCCGGGACCTACGCCACGTCGCCGCGACGCTCACGCACGGAGGCGGCGGCGACATCCACGCAGTGAAGGAGACGCTGCGGCACTCCACCATCACGCTGACCTCGGACACGTACACGAGCCTGCTCCCTGAGCTGGACCGCGAAATCGCCGAGAAGGCAGCGAAGCTGATCCCCCGGTCCCGCCAGGCGGCTGCCGAACCGTCCGCCCAAACGGCAGCCGATCCGCAGGCCAAGCCCACATCCGCTCACGCATCGCTCACGCAATGGCTCGAAAACGAGTCAGCGCCCGAGTCGACCGAAGCCGACCCGGACGCTGCGTAGCAGGTCAGAGGGTATATCCCCCGCCTACAACCAGTAGGCCCTGTGGGACTCGAACCCACAACCAATGGATTAAAAGTCCACTGCTCTGCCAATTGAGCTAAGGGCCCAGGGGGCTGTCGCCCGGTGCTGCGTGATGTTGCCACACCGAGCATAGCCCGACGCGGCCGGGAGGCCGATCGGGTATCGGGGTCCCGGCCGCGTCGAGCCGGTGTCCTGGGCCGCGGTGGCTACGGATCGACCGGCTCGGGGGCCTCGGCGCGGGCCGTCGCGCGGGCCCGGTTGCGTTCGTGGTCGGGGTTGAGGAACCAGTGGCGGGCCGAGGCTAGCCACCAGGTCGCGGCGAAGCCGAGGACGACCAGGACGGCGATCGGCGCGTAGTTGAAGGTCTCCCAGGTGACCGGGGAGACCTGCGGCAGCATGAACAGGACCGTGATGACGCCGACCCACGTCACCGCCACCACGCCCACCGCCCGCGACCAGCGGCCCAGATGCCACGGCCCCCGTTCGAAGGCGGCGCCCTTGCGGACGCGCAGCAGGGTCGGGATGACGTACGCGATGTAGAGGCCGATGACGGCGATGGAGGTCACCGCCGCGTACGCCGTGACGTTGATCAGGTAGGGCAGGCCGAGGAGCAGCGCGGCCAGTGCCGCCAGCCAGACCGCCGCGACCGGCGTGCGGGTGCGCGCGTGCACCGTGTGCCAGATGTGGGAGTAGGGCAGCGCGCCGTCGCGGGAGAAGGCGTAGATCATGCGGCTGTTGGCCGTCACCGACGCCATTCCGCAGAAGAGCTGGGCCCCGATGACGACGAGCAGGAGCAGCTTGCCCGCGGTCGCCCCCAGCGCGTCGAGCAGGATCTGGGCCGGCGGCGCGCCGGTCGGGGAGGTGAGGGCGCCCTCGTAGGACTGGATGGCGAAGGTGAAGCCGAGGAGGAGGACGAAGCCGGCGATCCAGGAGGTCCAGATGGAGCGGACGATGCCCTTCGGGCCGGCCGTGGACGCGTCGTGCGTCTCCTCCGTCATGTGGGCGGAGGCGTCGTAGCCGGTGAAGGTGTACTGGGCCATCAGCAGGCCGATGAGGACGACGTAGACGCCGCTGCCCCAGCCGGTGTTGTTGACGAACTCGCCGAACACGAAGGACGCCGACCGGTGGTCGTCGGGCGCGAAGGTCAGCGCGCCGACGATGACCGCGACGCCGATGACGTGCCACCAGACGCTGACGCTGTTCAGGAGGCCGACGATGCGGACGCCGAAGGTGTTGAGGAGGCCGTGGAGGACGAGGATGGCCGCGAAGAGGAGGATCGTGCGGCCGGGTGTGACCTCGAAGCCGAACTGGAGGTTCAGGTAGGCGCCGAGGAAGGACGCGGCGCCGAAGTCGATGCCGGCGGTCACCGCGACCTGGCCCAGCACGTTGAACCAGCCCGTGAACCAGGCCCAGGCCGCCGCCGTACGGGGCGGTGCCAGGCGGTGCGCCCAGAAGTACAGGCCCGCCGACGTCGGATACGCCGAGCAGATCTCGGCCATCGCCAGGCCGACGAAGAGGGTCATCAGGCCGACGGCGACCCAGCCCCACGTGATGACGGCGGGACCGCCCGTGTTCATGCCGAACAGGTAGAGGGTCAGGCAGCCGGAGAGGACCGAGATGATGGTGAAGGAGACCGCGTAGTTGGAGAACGCCGACATGCGGCGGGCCAGAACCTGGGTGTAGCCGAGCTGGGCCAGCCGTTCCTCGTCCGAGAGCCCACTCGCCTTGGCGTCATCTGTCATGCCCCCAGCAATTCCCCCGTGGCGGGCGTGACATGCGTCACTCGTGACCGGGAACAGCCCGGGAAAAAGCGCCGTGGCCTCCACCCGGTGGGGTGGAGGCCACGGCGCGTTCAGACGTTCAGACGTCAGCCGTTGCGCTTCCAGCGCGGCTTGTCGTCACGGCGGCCGAAGGAGGAGCCACGGTGGTCGTCGCGGCGGCCGTACGGACGGTCGTGGCCGCCGGAACGGAAGCCGGGGCGGTCACCCTGACGGTCACGGTTGAACGGACGGTCGCTGCCGGGGCGGTCGCCCTGACGGTCACGGTTGAACGGACGGTCGCTGCCGCGGTGCCCACCGCGGTCACCGCGGTCGTCACGGCGGAAGCCACCACGGTCACCGCCGCGGTCGTCACGACGGTCGAAGGAACGTCCGCCACGGTCGCCGCCACGGTCACCCCGGTCGTCACGACGGAAGCCACCACGGTCACCGCCGCGGTCGTCACGACGGTCGAAGGAACGACCACCACGGTCGTCACGACGGTCGAACGAACGTCCGCCGCGGTCGCCGCCACGGTCACCCCGGTCGTCACGACGGAAGCCACCACGGTCACCACCGCGGTCGTCACGACGGTCGAAGGAACGACCACCACGGTCGTCACGACGGTCGAACGAACGTCCGCCACGGTCGCCGCCACGGTCACCCCGGTCGTCACGACGGAAGCCACCACGGTCACCACCGCGGTCGTCACGACGGTCGAAGGAACGACCACCACGGTCACGGTCGTAGGAACGCTCGCCGCGGTCGGCGAAGCGGTCCCGGCCGTTGCCGCCGGTCCGCTCGGCCTTCTCCACGTCCCGCGCGCCCGGCTGCTCGGGCAGCGAGACCTCGACCTGCGCCTCGGACGCGGTGGCGGCCACCTCGGCCAGCACCGCCTCCGGGTCCTCACCGCGCTCCCGCGCGACCCTGGCGACCAGCCGGTCCGCCTCCTCGCGCAGCTCGGTCGCGCGCCGCTGGGCCCGCTCCAGCTCCTTGTTGAGCTGGGCGACCTCGCGCTCGGCCTGCTGCGCCGCGTTGCCCGCGGACTCGGCCTGGACCTCGGTCATCGACCGGGCACCGGTGATCTCGGCGACCTCCGGCTCGAAGGCCGCGCCGCCCTGGATGATGTGGCGCGTGGCGTCGACGCCCGCGTCCTCCATCAGCCGGAAGATCTGGCGCCGCTGGTGCGGCAGGGAGAGGGAGACGACGGTGCCAGTACGGCCGGCGCGCGCCGTACGGCCGGCGCGGTGCAGGTAGTCCTTGTGGTCACCGGCCGGGTCGACGTTCAGGACCAGGTCGATGCCGTCGACGTGGATGCCGCGCGCGGCGACGTCGGTGGCGACCAGGACGTTGACGTACCCGTCCTTGAAGTCGGCCAGGGTGCGGGTGCGCGCGCCCTGGGTCATGCCGCCGTGCAGCGCGTCGGCCTTCACGCCGGAGTCGCGTAGCTGCTCGGCGACGCGGTCGGCACCGAGCTGGGTGCGGACGAAGATGATGGTGCGGCCCTTGCGGGAGGCGATGGCCGCGGTGACCGGCGCCTTGTCCTTGGGCTTCACGACCAGGATGTGGTGCGACATGGTCGTCACGGCGCCCTGGGCGGCGTCGACCTCGTGGCTGACCGGGTTGTTCAGGTACCGGTCGACGAGGGTCTTGATCTCGTTCTCCATGGTCGCGGAGAACAGCATCCGCTGACCGCCCGCCGGCACCTGGTCGAGGAGCTCGGTGACCTCGGGCATGAAGCCCAGGTCGGACATCTGGTCGGCCTCGTCGAGGACGGCGATCTGCACGTTCTCCAGGGAGCAGGCGCCGCGCTTGATGATGTCGCGCAGCCGGCCCGGGGTGGCGACCAGGACGTCGACGCCGCGTTCCAGGGCGTAGATCTGGTTGCCCATGGAGGTGCCGCCGCACACGACCTTCATCTTCAGCCCGAGGACGTCCCCGTACGGCTGGAGCGCGTCGGCCACCTGCATGGCCAGCTCACGCGTCGGCGTCAGGATGACGGCCCGCGGCTTGTGCTTCTCGGTGCGGCCGCCGGCCAGCGTGGCCAGGGCCGGCAGACCGAAGGAGAGGGTCTTGCCGGAGCCGGTGCGGCCCCGGCCGAGGATGTCCTTGCCGGCCAGGGCGTCCGGGATGGTCGCGGCCTGGATCGGGAAGGGGGCGGTCACGCCGTTCTGCGCGAGCTTGCGCACGATGCCCTCGGGCAGGCCGAGCTCGGCGAAGGTGATCTCGGGAGCGGCCTGGACGGCCTCGGCCCCGGTCTCCTCGATCGTCTCGGTGAATTCGGGGGTGTCGGCGTTCTCGGGCACGACGACGTGATCGGTACTGATGATGGACATGCGAATGCGAAACCTTCCGGAGTCTCTCGTCGGCACGCGCCCGTCAACTCCGTGAATCGCGATTCGCAATACGACCGCCTCGATGCGGTCCACCACGGCAAAGGAGAGTACGCGCCACACGGCGCGCTCTGCGGTGGCGCCGGGCAAATGGGATCAAACGATCTGCCACCATACGCACCCCCCACCCCCGAAGGCAAACCGAGTAGCACATGCCCAGCTCAGCCGGGCTGTCAGCCCACGCCTGAGCCCTCATGCGCCCCTGCTCGTGCTACGCCGGCGCCCCGGCCTCGGGTGCCGGTTCCCGCTGCGCCAACTGCGTCCCCGGAGGCTCGTGCGCCGACGCGGACGGCTCCGCCGCCGTCGGCTCCGGCGTCGGGGACGAGGGCGGCTCCGGGGGCGGCGTCGGCTCCGGCTCGGCCGTCCGGGTGGGCTCCGCGGGCGGTGTACGGGTGGCGTCCGGCTCGTCGTCCCCGCCCTTGGGCGGCGGGGCCCCGGTCGGGTGGGCGGGCGGCGGGGCGGACGGGGTGGGTTCCTTCCCCTTGCCGGCCTCCTTCCCGTCCTTGCCCTCGCCCTTCCCGTCGTCCTCGCCGTCGCCCTCGCCCTTCTTGCCCTTGCCGCGCCGCCGGTCCTCGTCGGCCGCCGCCGCGTCGTACCCGGCGTTCCCACCCGTCACCGCGGGGCCGCCCTCGGGCACCGCGCCGCCACGCTCCCCGGCGGAGTGCGACGGCCTCGCGCCCCCGCCGGACGCGTCGTCGCCGATGCTCATGCAGCCGGCGGTGGCGGCGACGGCCACGGCCGCGGCGGCCAGACGGACGGGAACGTACAAGGGGCGCACGGGCGGCCACCTCCGGGGTTCAGGGAGTCGCCGTGCCCAACTCCCGTCACCCACAAGAGGACACGCGCCACGGGTCGCGGACCTTGACCCGAGCGCGTCACCCGTACCCGAGCGCGTCACCCGTACCCGAGCGCGTCACCCGTACCCGAGCGCGTGCAGCCGCGCGTCGTCGATCCCGAAGTGGTGCGCGATCTCGTGGACCACCGTCACCTCCGTCTCCGCGACGACGTCCTCACGCGTCTCGCAGAACCGCAGCGTCGGCCCGCGGTAGACGGTGATCCGGTCCGGCAGCACGCCCGCGTACCACTCCCCGCGTTCGGTCAGCGGCGTCCCCTCGTACAGCCCGAGCAGCTCGGGATCGTCCGTCGGCGGTTCGTCCTCGACGAACACCGCGACGTTGTCCATCAGCCGCGTCAGCTCCGGCGGGATCCGGTCCAGGGCCTCGGCGACCAGTTCCTCGAACTCCTCGCGCGTCATCTCCAGCACAGGCCCATTGTCAGGTACGACCGTGGCATACGGCACAGCCCTCGACACAGTCCTCGACACGACCGCCCCCAGCCGCCCCACACGCACCCCACCGCTCCTACCGCTCCCACCGCTCCCACCGCTCCCCAGCAGCGCCTCCCCTCACGTCCGGCAGCCGGAGGGCGTCACCCGCATATCCGCCCGGGGCCATGGGCATACGGGACCAATGGCCCGCGTCCCCGCCGCAGCCCCGCACGTCCTGGCCGAGGTGATGAACCCCATTCGCAACGCCCCGCGCGCCCTCATCCGCCGCCACCGCGCCCGCCGGACGTCCCCGGCTGCCGAACTCGCCCCCCGGTCGCGCCCCTGGACCCGCGCCGTCGGCCTCGTCGCCGTCGTCCTGCTCGGGGCCTGGCTGGGTCTGCTGATCGTGGGCGACGTCCGCGTCCCGGTCGGCCCCATGAACACGACGATGACCCTGCGCCCGTCGCTCACCGGCGGCACGAAGATCAACGTCTCACCGCTGGGCGCCCTCCAGCTCGACAGCCACGTCGCCCCGGTCCGCCTCGACGTCAACGTCGACCAGCTCGACCCCGGCCGCGCCCAGACCCTCGTCGACCACCCCGAACGTCTCTCCGGCCTCCAGGACGAGGTCGCCCGGGACGTCGAACACGGCACCCTCGACCTGGCCGTCCGCTCCTGCGTCGCCGTCGTCACCGGTGCCACCGCCCTGGGCCTCGCCGTCTACCGGCGCCCCCGGCGCGCCCTCGCCGCCGGCGGCCTCGCCCTCACCCTCCTGGTCGCCTCCGGCGGCACCGCGTACGCCACCTGGAACCCCGACTCCGTCCTGGAACCGAAGTTCTCCGGCCTGCTCTCCTCCGCGCCCTCACTCGTGGGCAACGCGCGCAGCATCGTCACGGAGTTCGACGTCTACCAGAAGGAGCTGGCACGCCTGGTGACGAACGTGACCAAGCTCTACGACGCCACCTCCACGCTCCCGGCCTACCAGCCCGATCCGACCACGATCCGCGTCCTGCACGTGTCGGACATCCATCTGAACCCGGCGAGCTGGAAGATCATCGCCTCGCTGGTGGAGCAGTACAAGGTGAACGTGATCGTCGACTCGGGCGACACGATGGACCACGGCACGGCCGCGGAGAACGGCTTCCTGGACCCCGTCGAGGACCTCGGCGCCCCGTACGTCTGGGTTCGCGGCAACCACGACTCCCGCGCCACCCAGGAGTACCTGGAGGGCCTCAGGAACGCGCACGTCCTGGACGACGGCCGGGCCCGCACCGTCGCGGGCCTGCGCTTCGCCGGCATCGGCGACCCGCAGTTCACCCCCGACCGCTCCAAGCCGGAGGGCGCCGAGGCCTCCCAGGAACTGGCCGGCGCCCGCCTGGCCTCCGCCCTGCGCGACCAGAGCGCGGCCGGCACCCCCGTGGACGTCGCCGTCGCCCACGAACCGTCGGCGGCCCGGGAGGTCGACGGCGAGGTGCCGCTGGTCCTGGCCGGTCACGTCCATCGCGAGGACATGGAGGTCATGAAGTACGGGACCCGCCTGCGCATCGAGGGCTCCACCGGCGGCAGCGGCCTGCGCGCGGTCGAGGGGGAGCACCCCGACCCGATCCAGGCGTCGATCCTCTACTTCGACCGGGACAGCCGGCGCCTCCAGGCCTGGGACGAGATCCAACTGGGCGGCCTGGGCCTGACGACGGCCGAGGTCAGCCGCCACCTGCCCAAGGAGAACCAGCCGGGGGCGACCCCGTCCCCGACGGGTACGGGCCCCTCCCCCACCGGCACGGGCCCCTCGGGCGCCGCCCCGAGCGGCCCGACCCCCGGCCCTCCGTAAACCGTTTTGGCGATACCTCCCGCCATCCCATATGCTTCTCACGTCCCCGACGCGCTGCGAAGCGCCCAGGCGGGCCGATAGCCCTCATCGTCTAGCGGCCTAGGACGCCGCCCTTTCAAGGCGGTAGCACGGGTTCGAATCCCGTTGGGGGCACGCAGTACGGTGTGCGACACTGTCGTACGAAGCTTGGTCCTGTGGAGCAGTTTGGAGTGCTCGCCACCCTGTCAAGGTGGAGGCCGCGGGTTCAAATCCCGTCAGGACCGCTGAGGTTTCACGTGAAACCTCGCGGCTGGGTAGCTCAGTTGGTACGAGCGATCGCCTGAAAAGCGATAGGTCGCCGGTTCGACCCCGGCCCCAGCCACATTCAACCCCCGTCGAGATCGTCGACGGGGGTTTCGTGTCGTCAGGGGACGGCCGGCTCGGCCGGACGGAAATCGTTCGCCACGAAATTGGCGGGGATGAGATCCTGGAACCCGTATGTCTACGCACCCCGCCCCCGCCCTCGGCACCCTCGCCCCCCGGCTGACCGAGCTCTCCCTGCGCGACGCGCACCGGCTCGGCCGCAGGCTCGAGGGTGCGCGGAAGATCCGTAAGCCGGAGGCCCGCGCCGCCGTTCTCGCCGAGATCGAGGCGGAAGTGGCCAAGGCCGAGCAGCGCATCGGTGAGCGCCGGGCACGTGTGCCCGCCGTCAGCTACCCGGAACAGTTGCCCGTCAGCCAGAAGAAGGACGTGATCGCGGAGGCCATCCGTGATCACCAGGTCGTCATCGTCGCCGGTGAGACCGGGTCCGGGAAGACCACGCAGATCCCGAAGATCTGTGTGGAGCTGGGACGCGGTGTCCGCGGCATGATCGGGCACACCCAGCCGCGGCGGATCGCCGCCCGCACCGTCGCCGAGCGGGTGGCGGACGAGCTGGACACGCCACTCGGTGAGACCGTCGGCTGGAAGGTGCGGTTCACCGATCAGGTGAACCCGGAGTCCACCTTCATCAAGCTGATGACGGACGGCATCCTGCTCGCCGAGATCCAGACCGACCGCGAGCTGCGCGCCTACGACACGATCATCATCGACGAGGCCCACGAGCGGTCCCTCAACATCGACTTCCTGCTGGGCTACCTCGCCCAGTTGCTGCCGAAGCGGCCGGATCTGAAGGTCGTCATCACGTCGGCGACGATCGACCCCGAGCGGTTCTCCCGGCACTTCAGCGACGCCCCGATCATCGAGGTCAGCGGCCGGACGTATCCGGTGGAGGTCCGGTACCGGCCGCTCCTCGAAGAGGACGGGGACGACGCCGACCGGGACCAGATCACCGCGATCACCGACGCCGTCGACGAGCTGATGGGGGAGGGCAAGGGCGACATCCTCGTCTTCCTCTCCGGTGAGCGGGAGATCCGGGACACGGCGGACGCGCTGGAGAAGAAGAGGTACAGATTCACTGAAGTGCTGCCGCTGTACGCCCGGCTCTCGCATGCCGAGCAGCATCGCGTCTTCCAGCAGCACACCGGCCGAAGGATCGTTCTGGCGACCAACGTCGCCGAGACCTCGCTGACCGTCCCGGGCATCAAGTACGTCATCGACCCCGGGTTCGCCCGGATCTCCCGGTACAGCCACCGCACCAAGGTGCAGCGGCTGCCGATCGAGCCGATCTCGCAGGCCAGCGCCAACCAGCGCAAGGGCCGCTGCGGGCGGACCAGCGACGGTATCTGCATCCGGCTGTACAGCGAGGACGACTTCGCCGCGCGGCCGGAGTTCACGGACGCCGAGATCCTCCGTACGAACCTCGCCTCCGTCATCCTGCAGATGACCGCGGCCGGCCTCGGCGACATCGAGAAGTTCCCGTTCATCGACCCGCCGGACCACCGCAACATCCGCGACGGCGTGCAGCTCCTCCAGGAGCTGGGCGCGCTGGACCCGGCGCAGAAGGACGTACGCAAGCGACTCACCGACACCGGGCGCAAGCTGGCCCAGCTTCCCGTGGACCCGCGGCTGGCGCGGATGGTCCTGGAGGCCGACAAGAACGGCTGTGTCCGCGAGGTCATGGTCATCGCGGCGGCGCTGTCCATCCAGGACCCGCGGGAGCGCCCGGCGGACAAGCAGGCCCAGGCGGACCAGCAGCACGCCCGCTTCAAGGACGAGTCCAGCGACTTCCTGGCCTTCCTCAATCTGTGGCGGTACGTCCGCGAGCAGCAGAAGGAGCGGGGCTCGTCGTCCTTCCGCCGGATGTGCAAGCAGGAGTACCTCAACTTCCTGCGGATCCGCGAGTGGCAGGACATCTACACGCAGTTGCGCACGGTCGCCCGGCAGATGGGCCTCCATCCAGGCGACGAGGACAACACCGCCCCCGACGACCGCGTCCACGTGTCGCTGCTGGCCGGTCTCCTCTCCCACGTCGGCATGAAGGACGTGAAGACGGCCGGGGGCGAGGGTGGGAAGAACACGGCGAAGAACGAGTACCTGGGCGCGCGCGGCGCCAAGTTCGCGGTCTTCCCGGGCTCGGCGCTCTTCAAGAAGCCCCCGCGCTTCGTGATGTCCGCCGAGCTGGTGGAGACCTCGCGCCTCTGGGCCCGCGTCAACGCGAAGATCGAGCCCGAGTGGGTGGAGCCGCTCGCCGGGCACCTCCTCAAGCGCACCCACAGCGAGCCGCACTGGGAGAAGGACCAGGCGGCGGTGATGGCGTACGAGAAGGTCACGCTGTACGGCGTGCCCATCGTGGCCCAGCGCAAGGTGAACTACGGGCGGATCGATCCGGAGGTCAGCCGCGAGCTGTTCATCCGCAACGCCCTGGTCGAGGGCGACTGGCGTACGCACCACAAGTTCTTCGCCGACAACCGCAGGCTGCTGACCGAGGTCGAGGAGCTGGAGCACCGCGCGCGGCGCCGGGACATCCTGGTCGACGACGAGACGCTGTTCGACTTCTACGACCAGCGGGTGCCCGAACACGTCGTCTCGGGAGCGCACTTCGACTCGTGGTGGAAGCACAAGCGGCATGAGCAGCCCGACTTCCTCGACTTCGAGCGCGAGATGCTCATCAACGAGAAGGCGGGTGCGGTCACCAAGGACGACTATCCGGACTCCTGGCGACAGGGGCCGCTGAAGTTCCGGGTGACGTACCAGTTCGAGCCGGGTGCGGACGCCGACGGCGTGACCGTGCACGTACCGCTCCAGGTGCTCAACCAGGTCACCGACGAGGGCTTCGACTGGCAGATCCCGGGCCTCAGGGAGCAGGTGGTCACGGAGCTGATCCGGTCCCTGCCCAAACCGATCCGCCGCCACTACGTGCCCGCCCCCAACTACGCGCAGGCATTCCTGGACCGGGCCGTGCCGCTCCAGGAGCCGCTGACGGTGACCATGGCGCGGGAGCTGAAGCGCATGGTGGGGGTGCCGTTCGACGCGGAGGACTTCGACTGGTCGAGGGTCCCCGACCACCTGAAGATCACTTTCCGGATCGTCGACGAACGGCGCCGCCAACTGGCCGAGGACAAGGACCTGGAGGCCCTGAAGCTGCGTCTGAGGCCGAAGGCGCGCAAGGCCCTCTCGCAGGCCGCGGCGGCCACCGCCGAGCGCAGTGGCGGTGAGTCCCTGGAACGCGCCGGGCTGACGGACTGGACGATCGGCACGCTGTCCCGCGTGTTCGAGACGCGGCGGGCGGGTCAGCCGGTGAAGGCGTACCCGGCGCTGGTCGACGACGGGCCGAAGGCGAACACCGTCTCCGTACGTCTCTTCGACACCGAGGCCGAGCAGGAGCGGGCGATGTGGAAGGGCACGCGCCGACTGATCCTGCGCAACATCCCGGTCAGTCCCGCGAAGTTCGCGTCCGAAAAGCTGACCAACCAGCAGAAGCTGCATCTGTCCGCGAATCCGCACGGTTCGATCCAGGCCCTGTTCGAGGACTGCGCGACCGCGGCGGCGGACCAACTGATCGCGGACTTCGGCGGTCCGGCGTGGGACGAGGAGTCGTACCGGAAGCTCTACGACAAGGTCCGCGCGGAGATCGTCGACACGACCGTCCGGACGGTGGGTCAGGTGCAGCAGGTGCTGGCGGCCTGGCAGGCCTGTGAACGCCGCCTGAAGGCCGTACGAAGCCCCGCGCTGCTGGCGAACCTCCAGGACGTCCGGGGGCAGTTGGACGCGCTGGTGAAGCCCGGCTTCGTCACGGAGGCGGGCATCAGGCGGCTGCCGGACCTGCTGCGCTACCTGGTCGCCGCCGACCGGCGGCTGCAGCAGATGCCGACCGGCGTCCAGCGGGACACCTCCCGGATGGAGAAGGTCCACGAGATGCGGGACGAGTACGCGTGGCTGCTGGAGCAGATGCCGCAGGGGCGGCCGGTTCCGCGGCAGGTCCTGGACGTCCGCTGGATGATCGAGGAGCTGCGGGTCAGCTATTTCGCGCACGCCCTGGGCACGGCGTACCCCGTCTCCGACAAGCGGATCGTGAAGGCGATCGACGCGCTCACGCCGTAGCGGACCGCGTGACGAGGCGCGCACGGAGGGTGAGTTCGCCCAGGGGCCCACCCTCCTGTAGAGTCTCTTCTCGCAGCGCAACGCAGCAGAATCCATGAGCGACTCCGTCGCGTGGGCGCCGCAAATCCTGGTCCTGTGGAGCAGTTTGGAGTGCTCGCCACCCTGTCAAGGTGGAGGCCGCGGGTTCAAATCCCGTCAGGACCGCAGCAGGAAGGCCCGCACCGATCGGTGCGGGCCTTCCTTGTGTTCGCCTCGCGTGCGCCCCTCTCCGGCGACTCCCCCGGCGCGCCCCGCCGCACGCCCCCCAGAAGCCCTCAGCGGCCCTCTCGCGGCCTTGACGGCGTCACATTCGCTCGGTACTCCAAAGACAGGGCACGTTCTCCGTGCGACCCCTGGAGGCGGCGTATGGCGGCATCGGTCAGGCACGAGACGCGAGCCCTGCTCCGCGCGCACTTGTCGGCCGCTTCGTCGTACCGCCACCTGACGCGGCACTGCCCGATCTGCCACCGGCTGCTGCGGCTGGCGCTGGACTCGCCCGCCCCGCAATCTCCGACGGGCCGTCAAGAGGGCACCGGGGGCGGGAGCGCACCGACCGCGTGAACGCCGCCGGCCCCAACGCCCGTGCCATGCAGACCTGCTGGAGGCCACGCCTCCACTAGCGCACATATGCCAGAGCCAACAAGGACCGCGCTGTGTGACGGGTGTCACCGCATGAGTTTTTGAAACCGTGGCACTTACGACTCCCCTACAACCAGTCAATTTAATATGTGCAATTGCACCACCTTCCCAGGCTCGTGCACAGCCGATCCGACACCCCTCCCCAGACTCCGACAAGGCCGCTCACAGAGTCGGTCCACAGCCCTCGCCAGGTACGGCTCCGGACACAGAAAAATCGCGCTGGACCCGGCGGAGTCCAGCGCGATCCACGACGCACCCCTGTTGGGGCAGGAGCGGCACCGTTTGGAGCTGTGGTTCCGGGCGCCTCGGCGGGTTGGGGGACCTGCCGTTTTGCCCGGTTATTCAGTTGTTCAGGCCTCGCTGCGCTGCTGCGGAATGCCCGCGAGCAGAGCGCGGACCTCGGCTTCGCGGTAGCGGCGATGCCCGCCGAGCGTGCGGATCGACGTGAGCTTGCCGGCCTTCGCCCAGCGCGTGACCGTCTTAGGGTCGACGCGGAACATGGTGGCGACCTCAGCCGGGGTCAGCAGCGGCTCGGCATCAGGGGTGCGAGCGGTCATGAGCGGCCTCCTCGGGAGAACCGAACCTTCTCGGTTCTTTCCTCTAAATTCTGCACCTTGACCCGCGTTGCCCGAAATGGCGGACGCGAGTCGAGTCGGTTATAGGACGAACGGCTTGTCCTCGGCACTACAACTACACCATCTGTCCAGCCGCGTCGGCCAAACCGATGGAATTGCCCTCCCAGGTGTTCATCACCGACGGAAGCCGATGGACCATGCCATAGCGGACAGTCACGCCCCTGTGACGATCAGTCACAGGACGCTCAGGGGTCGTCAGACCCATCACGAGACCCCCCCCAAAGCATGCAATGCGGAGATTCCGCCCACAGTGCACCACAGCAGGACGGAAGGAGCCCTCCCTGGGCTCCTTGTCCTATTTTGGCACGAGGAGGGGGAAGGGGCGCAAGAGTGATGTACGTGCGGTCCGTCACGCTTGACGCATACGCCCGGATCGGGACCTACGTCCCTTGTTGAGAGAACATCAGCCCACACCGGGCACATGTCGGATCGGAAGACGAAACCCCACATCGGGCGGTACGTCAAACGTCAGTTCGCCGACCGCCGGTCCCGGACCGCCCGCCAGCGCTCCACCAGCCGCCCGTACGCGGCCCCCGCCGTGGCCCCGTCGCCGTGCCGCAGCGCCTCGATGCCCTCGGCCACGTCCGCCGCGGAGTGGTCCTCCTCCAACTCACCGGCCGGCAGGGCGTGCACGAGCCCGCCGTAGTCCAGCTCGACCAGTGAGCGCGGGTGGAACTCCTCCAGCCAGCGCCCCACGTCCACCAGGCCGTCGATGAGCGGCCCCTCGTCCATGGCCTCCTTCAGCGCCCGCAGGCCCCGGGCCACGCGTCGGCGGGCCTGCACCATCGGCGTCCGGTAGCGCAGCACCGGAGCGGGGGCCCCCTCGCCGTCGCCGCCCCCGTCGTACTCCCGCTCCGCGTCGGAGACCAGCACGAACCAGTTGATCGGCACCTGCCAGGTCGCGGTGCGGATCCAGGGGCGGGCGTCCGGGTTGCGCTCCAGCCACCGCTCGTAGTCCTGGGTGCTCTCGCGGCGTACGACCGGCGGGATCAGGGCGTCCAGCACCGGTTCCGGGAAGTCCTCGGCCAGTTCCCCGAGCGCCTGCCAGCCGCGCAGCCGGGTCCGCCAGGGGCAGACGCAGACCACGCCGTCGACCTCGGTCACGAAGGCGTCCGCGCTCTCGTGCACCGGCACCGCCACGGGCGGGGTGGGCAGCAGGTCGGCCAGGGAGCGGCGGAGCTCGTCCTGGTAGGAGGGCAGGTCGGTGCGGCGGGCGTACCGGGTCCAGTGGCCGCGCTCCTCCTCCGGGAAGGCGGCCAGCGGCTCGTACACCCGCAGGTACGCCGCGTAGGGGACGATCACCGAGGACACCTTGGGCACGCCTGCTCCCTCCCCCGCGCACCGCTTCGAAAACCTGCGGCAGCCGATCACAAACGCGCGGGAATCTCTGCAAATCGTCCCACGCCCGTACTCCGTGCGGAGGTGATCCTGAGCACTGTGCGGCGGGCGGCCACCGCCAGGCTCTAATCTCATGCCGGAGTCCCCGCCACCCGCACGGGGACCGTCTCCACCCGCCGCAACTACACAGGAGTCACCACCGTGACCGACGTAACCGGCGCACCTGCTGATGTACTGCACACCCTGTTCCACTCGGAGCAGGGAGGTCATGAGCAAGTCGTGCTCTGCCAGGACCGTGCCAGCGGTCTCAAGGCCGTCATCGCCCTCCACTCCACCGCCCTGGGCCCCGCGCTCGGCGGTACGCGCTTCTACCCGTACGCGAGCGAGGCGGACGCCGTCGCCGACGCGCTGAACCTGGCGCGCGGGATGTCGTACAAGAACGCCATGGCCGGCCTCGAGCACGGCGGCGGCAAGGCCGTGATCATCGGCGACCCGGCGCAGCTCAAGAGCGAGGAGCTGCTCCTCGCCTACGGCCGGTTCGTCGCCTCGCTCGGCGGCCGGTACGTCACCGCGTGCGACGTCGGTACGTACGTCGCCGACATGGACGTCGTGGCACGCGAGTGCCGCTGGACGACCGGCCGCTCCCCCGAGAACGGCGGCGCGGGCGACTCCTCCGTGCTCACCGCGTTCGGCGTCTACCAGGGCATGCGCGCTTCCGCCCGGCACCTGTGGGGCGACCCGACGCTGCGCGGCAAGCGGGTCGGCATCGCCGGCATCGGCAAGGTCGGCCACCACCTGGTCGACCACCTCGTGGCGGAGGGCGCCGAGGTCCTCGTGACGGACGTGCGCGAGGAGGCCGTACGGCGTGTCACCGAGCGGCACCGTGACGTGACGGCCGTCCGCGACACCGGGGAACTGATCCGCGTCGAGGGCCTGGACGTCTACGCCCCATGCGCGCTCGGCGGCGCGCTGAACGACGACACCGTGCCGGTACTGACCGCCAAGGTGGTCTGCGGCGCGGCCAACAACCAGCTCGCCCATCCCGGTGTGGAGAAGGACCTCGCCGACCGCGGGATCCTCTACGCGCCGGACTACGTGGTGAACGCCGGCGGTGTCATCCAGGTCGCCGACGAGTTGCACGGCTTCGACTTCGACCGGTGCAAGGCGAAGGCCGAGAAGATCTACGACACCACACTGGCCATATTCGCACGTGCGAAGGAAGACGGTATTCCGCCGGCCGCGGCGGCCGACCGGATCGCCGAGCAGCGGATGGCGGAGGCACGTACCCGACGGTGATCGCGCGGTGATCCCGCGGTGATCACGTGCTGGTCGGGAGCGGTCTTGGCAGGTTTGACCGGTACCCGTCGGGGGGCAGTTAGAGAGAACTCTCACTTATCCCGGCGGGTCGACCGTCGAAAGGTGGTTAAAATCGCCGTTGACCAGCGAGGACAGGGTGCCTCGAAGGTCCTGGGCGTAGCCACGTCCTGCGGGCGACGTACCGTATGGGCGTGGGCTCAGGTACCGTGGAAGCCCTACGGACCGGTCTCTCCACGGAGAGCCCGTTCCGGACCATGAACGCGTGTCAAGACTCTGGGGCCGTCGAGCCCCGTCGTTGAGGGGGTCGAGCCATGGGGCGCGGCCGGGCCAAGGCCAAGCAGACGAAGGTCGCCCGCCAGCTGAAGTACAACAGCGGTGGGACTGATCTCTCCCGCCTGGCCGAGGAGCTGGGCGCATCGCCATCGAATCCGCAACCGCCTAACGGCGAGCAATTCGAGGACGATGAGCAGGACGATGACGTGTACGCACGGTACGCCGACCTCTATGGGGACGACGACCAGGACGAGGACGGCCAGTCCCCGCAACAGCGACGCGGCGCTTGACCCTGCACTGAACACTCACCCGGTCGGTGACTCACGTCACCGACCGGGTTCTGTGCTACCCGCACGGTCGTCATCACCCGTACGGCCGTCGTCTCAGCCGGCGTAGTCACCGACGAGGGCGGCGCCGGTTCCGTGGTCGCCGCGGTCGGTGATCTCACCGGCCACCCAGGCGTCCACGCCGCGGTCGGCCAGGGTCGCCAGCGCCACGTCCGCCGACTCCTCGGGGACGATGGCGATCATGCCCACGCCCATGTTGAGGGTCTTCTCCAGCTCCAGGCGCTCCACCCGGCCCGTCGTACCGACGAGGTCGAAGACCGCGCCCGGGGTCCAGGTGGAGCGGTCGACGACGGCGTGCAGGCCGTCGGGGACCACGCGGGCCAGGTTGGCGGCGAGGCCGCCGCCGGTGACGTGGCTGAAGGCGTGGACCTCGGTGGTGCGCATGAGGGCCAGGCAGTCCAGGGAGTAGATCTTGGTGGGCTCGAGCAGCTCCTCGCCGAGGGTGCGGCCGAGTCCGTCGAGGTGGGCGTCCAGTGACAGGCCGCCCTCGTTCAGGAGGACGTGGCGGACGAGCGAGTACCCGTTCGAGTGAAGACCGGAGGCTGCCATGGCGACGACCGCGTCACCCTTGCGGATGCGATCGGCGCCCAGCAGCCGGTCGGCCTCCACGACGCCCGTACCGGCGCCGGCGACGTCGAAGTCGTTCTCGCCGAGCAGGCCGGGGTGCTCGGCCGTCTCGCCGCCCACCAGGGCGCAGCCGGCCAGCACACAGCCTTCGGCGATGCCCTTGACCATGGAGGCGACGCGCTCGGGGTGGACCTTGCCGACACAGATGTAGTCGGTCATGAAGAGCGGCTCGGCGCCGCACACCACGATGTCGTCCATGACCATGGCGACCAGGTCGTGGCCGATGGTGTCGTAGACGCCGAGCTGCCGCGCGATGTCGACCTTGGTGCCGACGCCGTCCGTGGCGGAGGCGAGCAGGGGGCGCTCGTAGCGCTTGAGGGCGGAGGCGTCGAAGAGACCGGCGAAGCCGCCGAGGCCGCCGAGGACCTCGGGGCGCCGGGACTTCTTCACCCACTCCTTCATGAGCTCGACGGCGCGGTCGCCCGCCTCGATGTCGACGCCGGCGGCTGCGTAGCTGGCACCAGTTGTGTCAGGCATGACGATGAGAACCTTTGTGTCGTACGGCGGGAAGGCCAGGAAGGCGGACGGCTACGGGCGACGGATGGCGTCGGCGGCGGCCGTACCTGCGGGCCCGGCGGCCAGCTCGGTCTCCAGGAGCTGCTTGCCGAGCAGCTCGGGGTCGGGAAGCTCCATCGGGTACTCGCCGTCGAAGCAGGCGCGGCACAGGTTCGGCTTGGCGATGGTGGTCGCCTCGATCATGCCGTCGATGGAGATGTACGCCAGGGAGTCGGCGCCCATCGAGGTGCCGATCTCGTCGACGCTCATGCCGTTGGCGATGAGCTCGGCGCGGGTGGCGAAGTCGATGCCGAAGAAGCAGGGCCACTTCACCGGCGGGGACGAGATCCGGATGTGGATCTCGGCGGCGCCGGCCTCGCGGAGCATGCGGACCAGGGCCCGCTGGGTGTTGCCCCGGACGATGGAGTCGTCCACGACGACCAGCCGCTTGCCCTTGATGACTTCCTTCAGGGGATTCAGCTTCAGGCGGATGCCGAGCTGGCGGATGGTCTGCGAGGGCTGGATGAAGGTGCGGCCGACGTAGGCGTTCTTCACCAGACCGGCGCCGAACGGGATGCCGGAGGCCTCGGCGTAGCCGATGGCGGCGGGGGTGCCGGACTCCGGGGTCGCTATGACCAGGTCGGCCTCGGCGGGGGCCTCCTTCGCCAGCTTGCGGCCCATCTCGACACGCGAGAGGTACACGTTGCGGCCGGCGATGTCGGTGTCCGGGCGGGCCAGGTACACGTACTCGAAGACACAGCCCTTGGGCTTCGCTTGTGCGAATCGGGAAGTGCGCAGGCCGTTCTCGTCGATGGCGACGAACTCGCCCGGCTCGATCTCCCGGACGAAGCTGGCGCCGCAGATGTCGAGGGCGGCGGACTCGGAGGCGACCACCCAGCCGCGCTCGAGGCGGCCGAGGACCAGCGGGCGGATGCCCTGCGGGTCACGGGCGGCGTAGAGGGTGTGCTCGTCCATGAAGACGAGGGAGAAGGCGCCGCGCACCTGGGGCAGCACCTTGCCGGCCGCCTCCTCGATGGTCAGCGGCTTGCCGTCGTCGTCCACCTGGCCCGCGAGCAGCGCGGTGACCAGGTCGGTGTCGTTGGTCGCCGCGACCCGCGTGGAGCGGCCGTCCTGCTTGGGCAGGTCGGCGACCAGCTCGGCGAGCTGGGCGGTGTTGACGAGGTTGCCGTTGTGCCCGAGCGCGATGGAGCCCTGCGCGGTGGCACGGAACGTCGGCTGGGCGTTCTCCCACACGGAGGCACCGGTGGTCGAGTAGCGGGCGTGACCGACCGCGATGTGACCCTGGAGTGAACCGAGGGAGGTCTCGTCGAAGACCTGGGAAACCAGGCCCATGTCCTTGAAGACGAGGATCTGGGAGCCGTTGCTGACCGCGATTCCCGCGGATTCCTGGCCCCGATGCTGGAGGGCGTAGAGCCCGAAGTACGTGAGCTTTGCGACCTCTTCGCCCGGGGCCCAGACACCGAAGACGCCACAAGCGTCCTGGGGGCCCTTCTCGCCGGGAAGCAGATCGTGATTGAGTCGACCGTCACCACGTGGCACGTCTCCGAGTGTAGGCGAGATCGACCACTGGTCCGAATTGGGGACATGGGCTCACGAGTGGATCACTGGTCGGCCGTGGCTCGGACGATGGTGCCGTCTTCGCTGGTCAGCGTGAGGGTTTCCTGATCGATCCGGTAGTCGACCCGGCCGTCGAAGAGGCGCAGTATCCGCTTCTCGGCGTCCATGAGTGAGCCTTCGCACATCATTCGGGTGGTGGACGGGGTGCCGAGGGTGATATGTCCGTCGCTGACGGTGGCCGCGGCGTTGACGTGGTTGCAGGGGAGGCGGCCGGAGACGGTCTTCGCGTCCCGGTCGAAGGCGAGATGGGCGCTGCCCTTCCGGCCCGCCGTGTCCTTCCGGCTTGCCGTGTCCTTCCGGCCCGCCGTGTCCTTCCGGCCCGGGACGGTGACGGTCCACTTCGTGCCGTACAGGGGCGCGTCCGGCTGCCTGCTGAGCCGGACGGTGTCGCCGGAGGAGGTCGTCAGGGTCAGTCGCTCGCCCTCGGCCTCGGTGGTGAGCGGTCCGGTGGTGAGGGTGCGGCCGAGGGACTTCTCGAAGTCGACGGGCGTCTTCTCGCAGGCCTTCTCGGTGAACATGGCGTCGCTGATCCGGACGCGTTCGCCGTCGACGGCGGCGCGGGCACTGAAGGTGTTGCAGCCGGTGCTGCCCTCCGCCTCGCCGCTGTCGTCGATCCGGACCCGCGCCGCGTCGGGGGCCTGGTGGGTGGTGCCGTCCACGGTGACGCTGTCGATGCTCCACCGCACGCCGGTGAGGGGCTTGCCGGCACCGGCGAAGCCGCTGCCGCCGTCGGCCTTCTCGCTCCCGCAGGCCGCCGCGAGCGGCACGAGCGCGGCGACTGCCGTCACGGTCAGGGTCCTGCTGCGCTGCTGCTTCTGCCTGTACATGCCCATTCGACGGAGGCGCGGAGGATCTGGTTCCCCCCTGCTCAGGTGAGCAGCGGCAGCAGCCCTCCGAGGTCGGCCCGCTCCCCGCTCGCGCTCACTTTCGCCCCGGCCACGGCGTCCTCCCAGGCCAGCCGCCCGGCGGCCAGCCGGACCCAGGTCAGCGGGTCGGTCTCGACGACGTTGGGCGGGGTGCCGCGGGTGTGCCGGGGGCCTTCGACGCACTGCACGACGGCGTACGGCGGGATCCGCACCTCCGTCGAGCCGCCGGGCACCTTCGCGGCGAGCGCGTCGGCCAGCAGCCGGGTCGCGGCGGCCAGGGCCTGCCGGTCGTACGGCACGTCGAGGCCGGGCACGGCGGCGTTCAGGTCGTCGGTGTGGACGACCAGCTCGACGGTGCGGGTGACGACGTAGTCGGCGAGCGGCAGGGCGCCCGCGCTGGTGGGCAGCAGGCGGGTGCCGGGGTGGGTGTCGAGGCGGCCGGTGAAGCGCCGCTCGGCCTCGGCCAGGTGGGCGTCGGGGTCGGGGTGCTCGGCCGCGAGGCGCCGGGCGGTGGCGGCGATGGCGTCCGCGTCGGCGGCGATCGCGAACGGCCAGTCGAGCAGGTGCCCGTCCTGCCGTACGGGTTCGGGCTCGCCGAGCAGCCGGTCCACCGCCGTCAGGGCCGTCCCGATGTGCGCCACCAGCTCCCGCACGGTCCAGTCGCCGAGCCGGGTCGGCCGGGCGAGCTGTTCGGGCGTGAGGGTGCGGACGGCCGCCCGCACGTTCCCGAACTGGGCCAGTACGGCGGTGCGGGTGCGGGCGGGATCGTAGGCGCGGGGGCGTTTCCTGGCGGGCGGCATGGCGGCGAGCCTAGTCGGCGCGGAAGGCGGCGCTCTCGGGAAATACCAGGTCCGTGCAGTGGCGGCGGTCCGTCACGTCGGTGACGTAGGCGCGGAAGACCTGCGCCATCCGCGGGGTCATGATGCTGTGGTACCCCAGGGAGACGGTCATGGTGTGGATCTGCGGCTTCCCGTCGCAGACGGAGGACGCCCACCAGATCGGGTCCTCGGTACTGCGTCCGGCCCGGCCGGGCGTCGCGGGCTCGGGGTCCTCGCGCGGGTTGGTGCTGGTGAGCAGGAGGGTCTTCGCCTCCTCGCCGGCGTAGGTGTGCAGCGAGACGAACCACCGGCCGGGGCGTTCCGGGCGGCTGACGTGGTGCTCGCTCCCCTCGGTCAGGTAGAGCGCGCTCGCCCGGCTCTCACTGAGTACGAGGCCGCACCGCTGGTCCCACAGCCGGTCGTCCGTGCGGCTCTCGACGACCTGGTCCGGGAATCCTTCCCGGCGGGCGAAACCGGCCTTGCCGTACCAGGCGCAGGTGCCCTCGGCACGCGCCGCCGGAACGGGGCCCTCGGGCAGCGCCGGGACGTCCTGCGGGGGGTCGGGCAGCCGGCCGGCGCAGCCCAGCCGCCCGGCGAGGTTGTTGGCGGTGATCACGGCGGTCTCGGCGAGGACGTCGCGGTCGTGCGCGCCGAGCTGGCCGTCGTCGGTGAACCGCCGCCCGGGGCTCTGCAGGGACGCCCGTGCCCACAGGGCCGTCACCGCCCGGCCGTTCAGCCGGCCCTCGGCGCACGGGAGCTGGACGACGACGCCGGACTCCGTCACCCACCCCGCGATGCCGCCGCCGAGCGGCTGGTCGGGGTGGGTGGGGCCGCCGTAGCTGTCGACGAGGTCCTCCAGCGGACCGTCGGCGATCAGGGGGCGGTCCGCCGGCAGCACGCCCACCGCGCCCGTGAAGAACCACCGCCCGCCTCGCTCCTCGCCGTCCTTCTCCCCGGCCTCGGTGCTGAAGAGCTCGCAGTCCTGCGCGGTCCCGGCGCCGAGGTCGATCACGCCCTCGGCGGCGTCGCGGTGGGTGATCCTGCCGCCGGCCGGGGAGAGCGCCAGCACCCGCCCGGCCGGGACGAGTCCCGCGCAGGCCTCGTCGATCTGCCGCCTGCCGTCCCACACCCGCCATATCTCGCGGCCGCTCCAGCCGATCGCCACGACGGCGGCCAGACACAGCACGACGTTCACGGACTTGCGCACACCGTCCGGAACCCGCATCGCTCCCCCGTTTTCCCGTACGCGGCCCTCGGCTGCCCCACCGGTTCCGCGACTGTCCGACGAAGCTAACAGCCGTTGTGGGAGGCGTGGTCCGCCGGTTCGGGTACGTCGAAGACCTCGCCGTTGCGCGGGACGCCGACGCCGTGCCAGGTGAAGGGGACGCCCCGGGCGGTGTCCGGGTCGGGGCCGTCCATGAGCTGGAAGTGGACGTGCGGTTCGGTGGAGTTGCCGGAGTTGCCGCACCGGGCCACGAGTTGGCCGGCGTGCACCCGGTCGCCCTCGCGGACGGCGAACGAACCGCGCCGCACATGGGCGTACATGGCGTACGTGCCGTCGCCGAGGTCCAGCACCAGGTGGTTGCCGACGATCCGGCGGACGCCGCCCATCTCGCGGACCGAGCCCTCGACGAGCATCAGGTACAGCAGCGCGGGCAGCGAGTTGCGGCTGAGGTGGTCGCGCTGGGTGTCGTCGGTCCGGACCACCGTGCCGTCGGCGACCGCGAGCAGCGGGGCGCCGAACGCCGGGAAGTCGCGGCTGCGGCGGGCGATCGGCCACAGGGCGCGGAAGCCGGGGCGGGCGCCTGGCTCCGGCTCCGCCACCAGGTCGATGGCGAAGGTCTGGCCGTAGGCGTGGACGCCGTGGCTGGGGGTGCGGTCGGCGGGGCTGTTCAGCGCGGACCAGCGGCCGGTGACGGGCGGGCGGACCTCGACGGGTTCACGTGCGGCGCGCGGGGCGTCCGGGGCACCGCCCCACCGGTTGACCACCGTGATCAGCACGAAGGCCGAGGCCAGCGGCAGGAAGTTCCACCATCCCGGATACCCGAAGTCGAAGACGATGTGGGCGGTCACCAGGGCGATGAAGCCCAGTTGCAGCGCCCGGAAGGTGATCATGGCTAGCTTGCGTGCGGACATGGTTCCCCCTGGTCTCACTTTGATCGGACCTTGCTCGCATCTTGATCAGGTCGCATCTTGATCAGGTCGTGCCTTGAGCTGGTCGTGCCTTGAGCTGATCTGGCCTTGAGCTGATCTGGCCTTGAGCTGGTCGTGCCTTGAGCTGGTCTGGCCTTGAGCTGGTCGCGCTGGGCCGGTCTGGCCCGACCGGCTCGGATCGCACCGTTTCCGCCGGTCAGCCCCGGGCCGCCGAGAGCGCCACCAGCAGCGGTACGACCCGCCCCGCCGGCACCTCGTGGCGGCCCCGGCCGGTGGTGTGCAGCCAGCCGGCGCCGGTGAGCTGGCGGAGGTGGTGGTAGACCTGGCCGGTCGTGCCCACCTCGTCCAGCTCGGCCAGCTCCGCGGCGGTGCGCCGGCCGCCGAGAATCTCGCGCAGCAGCCGCAGCCGGACGGGATGACCGAGCGCGGCGAAGGCCTCGGCGGCCTCGGCCCAGTCGGCCTCCAGCAGGCCCTCGGTCAGGGCGCCGTGCTGCCAGGCGTACTGCTCCCCGGTCGGCAGGCGCACGGAGCCGGTGAACAGCACCCCTCCGGCTGCCGCCCCCAGCTCGGCGAGCTGCTCCTTCAGCCGCTCCAGGGCCCAGAGGTCGCCCTCCTTGGGGCGAGGTGCGGACCGGTCGGTGGCTTCCAGTGCGGCTAGCCGCCGTTCGAGATCGGCCACACGTTCTTCCAGTTGCTCCACTCGTACGAGATTACGTAGCTACGTAATCTCGCGCAAGAGTCACTCGTACGTGTGTCTGGCCGCGAAAGGCGGCCCGGGAGCGCCGCCGCCCCGAAACGCTGGTCCGCGCCTGGGAGGAGGTGCAACATGACGGTTATGGCCGAGCACACGTCTCAGATGTCGGTGGACGAGTTCGAAACGATCGCGTCCACCGCCCCCGAGACCGTCACGTTGGAGTTCATCGACGGACGGATCGGGGTCAAACGAGTGACCGACGGGGATCACGACACCATCGTGTCCTGGCTGGCCAAGCGCTGTATGCAAGCCCGGCCGGACCTGGACCTCTACCACGCGCGAGGCCTCCGCGTCGACGCGTACCGGCAGAGCAGAGCGCGGCCGGACGCCGTGATCGCGCCCGAGGCTCATTTCGCGGGACACGGCGAATGGGCCGACCCGGCCGGAGCACTCATGGTCGTCGAGGTCACCTCGTACGACTCGGACACCGACCGACCGGACCGGCACGAGAAGCCAGCCGCGTACGGACAGGCCGGAATCCCCCTGTACCTGCTGATCGACCGTGACAACCGCACAGTCACGGTGCACAGCAGCCCGGACCGTCGGGTAGGCGGCTACCGGGACGCCCGGGTCACGAAGTTCGGCGAGACGTTGGTCCTCCCCGACCCGGTCGGCATCGAACTCGACACGGAGATCCTCAAGAGCTACGTGCGTTGAAACGGCGAGGTCCCGCCCGGAACCGGACGGGACCTCGACTGCACAGGCCTTCTACGCGAGCAGCGCCGGAATCGTGCCCTCGTGGGCCTCGCGCAGCTCGGCCAGCGGGAGCGAGAACTCGCCCTGGACCTCCACCGCGTCCCCGTCCACGACACCGACGCGGGTCGCGGGCAGGCCGCGCGCGCCGCACATGTCGTTGAAGCGCAGCTCCTCCGAGCGCGGGACGGCGACGACCGCGCGGCCCGCCGACTCCGAGAACAGGAAGGTGAAGGCGTCGAGTCCGTCCGGTACGACCAGCCGCGCGCCCTTCTCCCCGAGCAGCGCCGACTCGACGACCGCCTGGACCAGACCGCCGTCGGACAGGTCGTGCGCGGAGTCGATCATGCCGTCGCGGGAGGCGGAGATCAGGATCTCGGCCAGCAGGCGCTCGCGCTCCAGGTCGACCTGCGGGGGCAGGCCGCCGAGGTGGTCGTGGATGACCTGGGACCAGGCCGAGCCGCCGAACTCCTCACGCGTGTCGCCGAGGAGGTAGAGCAGTTGGCCCTCCTCCTGGAAGGCGACCGGCGTGCGGCGGGCCACGTCGTCGATGACGCCGAGGACCGCGACCACCGGGGTCGGGTGGATGGCGGCCTCGCCGGTCTGGTTGTAGAGCGAGACGTTGCCGCCGGTCACCGGGGTGCCGAGCTGCAGGCAGCCGTCCGCCAGGCCGCGCACGGCCTCCGCGAACTGCCACATCACCGCCGGGTCCTCGGGCGAGCCGAAGTTCAGGCAGTCGGAGACGGCGAGGGGCTTCGCACCGGTCGTCGCCACATTGCGGTAGGCCTCCGCCAGGGCGAGCTGCGCTCCCGTGTACGGGTCGAGCTTGGCGTACCGGCCGTTGCCGTCGGTCGCGATGGCCACGCCGAGGCCGGACTCCTCGTCCACGCGGATCATGCCCGAGTCCTCGGGCTGGGCGAGGACGGTGTTGCCCTGCACGAAGTGGTCGTACTGCTGGGTGATCCACTGCTTGGACGCCTGGTTCGGGGACCCGACCAGCTTCAGGACCTGGGCCTTGAGCTGCTCGCCCGTCTCCGGCCGGGGCAGCTTGTTCGCGTCGTCGGCCTGGAGGGCGTCCTGCCAGTCGGGGCGGGCGTAGGGGCGCTCGTAGACCGGGCCGTCGTGGGCGACGGTGCGCGGGTCCACGTCGACGATCTTGCCGCCGTGCCAGAAGATCTCCAGGCGGTCGCCGTCGGTGACCTCACCGATGACGGTGGCGATGACGTCCCACTTGTCGCAGATCTCCAGGAAGCGGTCGACCTTCTCCGGCTCCACGACCGCGCACATGCGCTCCTGCGACTCGCTCATGAGGATTTCCTCGGGCGAGAGCGTGGAGTCGCGCAGCGGTACGTCGTCCAGGGTGACGCGCATCCCGCCGGAGCCGTTGGACGCCAGCTCGGACGTGGCGCAGGACAGGCCCGCCGCGCCGAGGTCCTGGATGCCGACGACCAGCTTCTCCTGGAACGCCTCCAGGGTGCACTCGATGAGGAGCTTCTCCTGGAAGGGGTCGCCGACCTGGACGGCCGGGCGCTTCGACGGCTTGGCGTCGTCGAAGGTCTCGGAGGCCAGGATGGAGGCGCCGCCGATGCCGTCGCCGCCGGTGCGGGCGCCGTAGAGGATGACCTTGTTGCCCGCGCCGGACGCCTTGGCGAGGTGGATGTCCTCGTGCCGCATGACGCCGATGGCACCCGCGTTGACCAGCGGGTTGCCCTGGTAGCAGGAGTCGAAGACGACCTCGCCGCCGATGTTGGGCAGGCCCAGGCAGTTGCCGTAGCCGCCGATGCCGGCGACGACGCCGGGCAGGACGCGCTTGGTGTCGGGGTGGTCCGCGGCGCCGAAGCGGAGGGGGTCCACGACGGCGACCGGACGTGCGCCCATCGCGATGATGTCGCGGACGATGCCGCCGACGCCCGTGGCCGCGCCCTGGTAGGGCTCCACGTACGACGGGTGGTTGTGCGACTCGACCTTGAAGGTGACCGCGTAGCCCTGGCCGACGTCGACGACACCGGCGTTCTCGCCGATGCCGACGAGCATCGCGTCCGACTCGGGGGCCTTCTCGCCGAACTGGCGGAGGTGGACCTTGCTGCTCTTGTACGAGCAGTGCTCGGACCACATGACGGAGTACATGGCGAGCTCGGCGCCGGTCGGGCGGCGGCCGAGGATCTCCACCACCCGCTCGTACTCGTCCTTCTTCAGGCCCAGCTCGGCCCAGGGCAGCTCGACGTCGGGGGTCGCGGTCGCGTGCTCGACCGTGTCCAGAGGCGTCCGGCTCATGCGTTGACCAGCTTCTTGAGGATCGAGGTGAAGAACGGGAGGCCGTCGGTACGGCCGGTGCCGATCAGCGGCTCGACGGCGTGCTCGGGGTGCGGCATGAGGCCGACGACGTTCCCGGCGGCGTTGGTGATGCCGGCGATGTCGTTGAGCGAGCCGTTGGGGTTGAAGTCCACGTAACGGAAGGCGACCCGGCCCTCGGCCTCCAGCTCGTCCAGCGTGCGCCGGTCGGCCACGTAGCGGCCGTCCATGTTCTTCAGCGGGATGTGGATCTCCTGCCCGGCGGCGTAGTCGCTGGTCCAGGAGGTCTCCGCGTTCTCCACCCGCAGCTTCTGGTCACGGCAGATGAAGTGCAGGTGGTCGTTGCCGAGCATCCCGCCGGGCAGCAGGTGGGCCTCCGTGAGGATCTGGAAGCCGTTGCAGATGCCGAGCACCGGAAGGCCGGCCTTGGCCTGGTCGATGACGGTGTCCATCACCGGCGAGAAGCGCGCGATGGCACCGGCGCGCAGATAGTCGCCGTAAGAGAAACCACCGCAGAGCACCACGGCGTCGACCTGCTTGAGGTCCTTGTCCTTGTGCCAGAGGGACACGGGTTCGGCGCCGGCGACGCGGATCGCGCGCTGCGTGTCCCGGTCGTCGAGACTGCCGGGGAAAGTGACGACGCCAATACGAGCGGTCACTTCACGGCCCCCGCGACTACGTCATCGGACTCGACCTTGACGGTGAAGTCCTCGATCACGGTGTTGGCGAGGAAGGATTCCGCAAGATCATGGATGCGGGCGAGGGCGGCGTCGTCGACCGGCCCGTCCACTTCCAGTTCGAATCGCTTTCCCTGACGTACGTCCGAGATCCCCTCGAAACCCAGCCGCGGCAGTGCGCGCTGGACCGCCTGGCCCTGGGGGTCGAGGATCTCCGGCTTGAGCATGACGTCGACTACGACGCGTGCCACTGGCACTCCCGGTGTGTGGTGCTGAGCAGGTTCCTTCAGACTACCCGTACAAAATTTCTACGCGCGTAGCCTTGGAGGAAAGTACGTGAGCCCTGTCACGATCCGGCATCGACGGGAGGCGGTCGCGAAAATCTTTGGGAAAGATCCGGGATCGGGCCTGGGCAGCTATTGCGCGACAGACACGCGGAGAGATTTAGTCGGTCTTCCCATTGCAATGCCGGGCACTGTACAAATGAAATGTCATTAGCCGATACTTTGCCTCAATTACAGGCGATCAGTCGGCATCATCGCGGCGTCCTGGCACGTCATGGCGGAGATGCCGCACGAAGGGACCGATATTCGTGGCGCAGCGTGTCGTGGTCACTCTCTTTGACGACATCGACGGCTCGGAAGCGGCGGAGACGATCGCCTTCGGTGTCGACGGCCGGATGTACGAGATCGACCTGAACGAAGCCAATGCCCGGAAACTGCGCAAGGCCCTCGAGCCGTACGTGTCGGCCGGCCGCAAGCGGTCCCGTTCCGGCAAGGCGTACCGGCAGACGGAGGTCGCCCCCGACCCGGCGGCGGTCCGGGCCTGGGCCCAGGCGAACAAGATGGACGTGCCCGCACGGGGCCGGATCCCGAAGAAGGTGTACGAGGCGTTCGCCGAGGCGCAGTGAGCCGCTCGGCAGTGAGGCACTCGGCAGTGAGCCGCTTCCGGTGAGCCTTCCGGTGCGGCACTTCCGGTGCGGCACTTCCGGTGCGCACTTCCCGTGGCCGGTGACCGGTGAGCCGGTGACCGACGGCCGCTCAGCCGCCCCTCGCGGCACCCGACTTGCGCAGCACCCCGGGTGATCAGCTAAAGTCTGGAGCACGCCGAGGGGCGAGGCCGAAAGGCCCAGCTCACGGAACATGCGGGTGTAGTTCAGTAGTAGAACATCCCCCTTCCAGGGGGAAGGCGCAGTGTGCAATTCCTGTCACCCGCTCTGCATCGCCGTACCGATCACTCGATTCGATCAGGTAGGCTAGTGCTCGCACCCATCGGTGAAGGCCGGTCGGGGGCAATGCGGACGTAGCTCAGTTGGTAGAGCGCAACCTTGCCAAGGTTGAGGTCGCGAGTTCGAGCCTCGTCGTCCGCTCGGGAATCAGACCCCGGTCCTCCAAGGACCGGGGTCTTTTCGTGCGCCCTGTGATTCCGGAGCCGGAGGAAGACCGGTCGGCCTCCGTCTGACATTTGTCATGCCGGGTGATGACGGGCCGCACTGTCGTCCGGCCCGGGAGCCCGGAAAGCTTGGGGCATGCAAACAAACGGACACGAGCACGTGATCGAGGTCACCGACCTGCGACGTGTGTACGGGGGCGGGTTCGAGGCCGTGCGCGGAATCGACTTCTCCGTGCGCCGCGGAGAGGTCTTCGCCCTCCTCGGCACCAACGGCGCCGGCAAGACGTCGACGGTCGAGCTGCTGGAGGGCCTCGCCGCTCCGGCCGGCGGCCGGGTGCGCGTCCTCGGGCACGACCCGTACACCGAGCGGGCCGCCGTACGCCCCCGCACCGGGGTCATGCTCCAGGAGGGCGGCTTCCCGTCCGAGCTGACCGTCGCCGAGACCGCGCGGATGTGGGCGGGGTGCGTGAGCGGGGCCCGACCGCCGGCGGAGGTGCTGGCGATGGTCGGGCTGGAGGCCAAGGCCGGCACCCGCGTGAAGCAGCTCTCCGGGGGCCAGCGGCGCCGCCTGGACCTGGCGCTCGCGCTGCTCGGCGACCCCGAGGTGCTCTTCCTCGACGAACCCAGCACCGGACTGGACGCCGAAGGCCGCCGGGACACCTGGGAGTTGGTGAGCGCACTGCGCGACGGCGGTACGACGGTGCTGCTGACCACGCACTACCTGGAGGAGGCCGAGAACCTCGCCGACCGGCTCGCGATCATGCACGACGGCCGGATCGCCGCCACCGGGACCCCGGCCGAGGTGACCGCCGCGCAGCCGTCCCGGATCTCCTTCGAGCTGCCCACGGGCTACTTCGTGGGCGACCTGCCGCCACTCGCCGAGCTGGGCGTCAGCGGTCACGAGGTCGACGGCCGGACGGTCAGGCTGCGCACCCGTGAACTCCAGCGCGCCGCCACCGGGCTGCTGGTGTGGGCCGGCCAGGCCGGGGTGGAACTGCGCCGCCTGGACGTGCGGTCGGCGTCGCTGGAGGAGGCGTTCCTGGGGATCGCGAAGGAGGCGTCCGCGCGGACGGCCGAGGGTACGACGAAGACGACGAAGGAGTACGCGGCATGAGCGCCACGACCACCGAGCACTCCCCGGCGCGCGCCGCGAACGTCCCGGACACCACGGCGATGGGGCGCATGACCGCCCTCGCCCGGGCCGAACTGACCCTGCTCGGGCGGAACAAGGGCACCGTCTTCGCCGCCCTCTTCGTGCCGCTGGTGCTGCCGTTCAGCGTCTGGTCGGCGTCCAAGGAGATGGACCTCGCCGAGGCCGGGCTGACCACCGGCACGCTCGTCCTGCCCGCCGCGATCGGCTTCTCGCTGCTGTTCGCCGTTTACTCGGCCCTCGTCGGCGTCTTCGTCGTCCGGCGCGAGGAACTCGTTCTCAAGCGGCTGCGCACCGGTGAGCTGCGGGACGTCGAGATCCTGAGCGGGTCCGCGATGCCGGCCGTGCTCAGCGGGCTCGTGCAGAGCCTGCTGCTGGCGGCCGGCTGCTTCGCCCTGCTGGACCTGTCCGCACCGTCCGCGCCCCACCTGGCGGTGCTCGGCCTGCTGCTCGGTCTCGTGATGTGCGCAGCCCTCGCGGCGGTCACCGCGAGCTTCACCCGCACCGGTGAGAGCGCACAGGTCACGCCGCTGCCGTTCACTTTCGTCTCGATGCTCGGCTCGGGCATGTTCGTCCCGCTGGAGCTGTTCCCCGACCGGCTGGCCTCCTTCTGCGAGCTGCTGCCGCTGACCCCCGTCGTCACCCTGGTGCGCGGCGGCTGGACCGGCGACCTGTCGGCCTACGAGGCGCTGGGCGCCGTGGCGACGGCGGTGGCCTGGACCGTGGTCGCGGTGTTTGCTGTACGACGGTGGTTCCGCTGGGAGCCGCGGCACTGACGTACGGGACGTACGGGACGTACGGGGCTTGCTGGACCTGCGGGGCTTGCGGGACCTGCGGGGCTTGCGGGGCTTGCGGGGCTTGCGGGAACAGGACCGAGGCCCGGAGCCGGGACAGGACCCGGGCCACGGTCGGGATCAGGGAGAGCGGGGCGAGCGAGGGCATGCGCAGGCCGAGGCGCTGGTGGGGGCGGAAGAGCACGCCGGCGAAGGTGGAGACGTACACGCGGTGGTCGTTCCACTTCTTCGGAGTCATCGAGATCCTCGTGATCGTCCTGTCCGCCGTCGAACGGGCCGGACCACGGCTCGCGACCGGGTTGGCCCTGGCGGCCGTCGCACACGCCGCGGTCTGCATGCTGGTCGCCTCCCGGTCCCTGGACTGGACCCTCGCCCGGCGGGCGCAGCCGGTGCGGCTGCTGTGGGTGCTCGCCCTTCTCACCTCGGTGATCGCCGTCGGCGCGGTCGGTCTCGCGGAACGCGGACCGAGGGGCGACGCCGTGGACAGCGTGGCGGGGACGGTCTTCAGCGTGGTGCTGTGCTTCGGCGCCGGCGTCATCGCCCTCGGGGTGCGGGACCGGCGGCGGGTGGTCGCCCTCGTCGGCGGCTTCGCGCTCGGCGGCGGGGTCGTGTCCTTCCCGCTGGGCCTGCCGGGCCTCGCCGCGCTCGCGATGGCGTGCAGCGTGCTGGTGGGGGGCGCGTTCCTGGCCTTCACCTCGATCTTCTCGGTCTGGCTGCTCAACGCCGTCTACGCACTCGACGAGGCCAAGGAGACCCGCACCCGGCTCGCGGTCGCCGAGGAGCGGCTGCGCTTCGGGCGGGACCTGCACGACGTGATGGGCCGGAACCTGGCCGTCATCGCGCTCAAGAGCGAACTGGCCGTCCAGTTGTCCCGGCGCGGTCGGCCCGAGGCGGAGGAGCAGATGATCGAGGTGCAGCGCATCGCCCAGGAGTCGCAGCGGGAGGTCCGGGACGTCGTACGCGGCTACCGGGAGGTCGCCCTGGAGGTCGAGTTGGCCGGCGCCCGCGGTGTGCTCTCGGCGGCCGGCATCGACTCGGAGGTCACCGGCGAGACGGCCGGGCTGCCGGCCGAGGTGCAGTCGGCGCTCGGCTGGGTGGTGCGGGAGGCGACCACGAACGTGTTGCGGCACGGCAACGCGGAGAAGTGCGCCGTGACGGTACGGATTACGGAGGGTCGTGTGGTGCTGACGGTGGAGAACGACGGGGTGGCGGAGGCGACCGGGGCAGGGCCCTCGGGCGGCTCCGGACTCGCGGGGCTGCGGGAGCGGCTGTCCGCGGTGGACGGCACGCTGGAGGCGGGGCGCGCCGGCAAGGACGTGTTCCGGCTCACGGCCGAGGTGCCGCTGCCGGCGGACGGCCCGGCAGTGCTGGAGGCCGCGTCGTGACGACCCCGGTGCGCGTGCTGCTCGCCGACGACGAGCACCTCATCCGCGGGGCTCTGGCGGCCCTGCTGTCCCTGGAGGACGACCTCGTCGTGGTCGCCGAGGCGGCCACCGGGCCGGAGGCGCTGGCGATGGCGCGGGCGCACGACCCGGACGTGGCCGTACTGGATCTCCAGATGCCCGGCGCGGACGGTGTGAAGGTCGCCACATCCCTGCGGTCCGAGCTGCCCGGCTGCAAGGTGCTGATCGTGACCAGCCACGGGCGGCCCGGCCACCTGAAGCGGGCGCTCGCGGCGGGTGTGCGCGGGTTCGTCCCCAAGACGGTCAGCGCCCAGCGGCTCGCCGAGCTGATCCGCGCGGTGCACGCCGGAAACCGTTACGTCGATCCCGAGTTGGCCGCCGACGCGATCTCCGCCGGCGACTCGCCGCTGACCGCGCGCGAGGCCGAGGTGCTGGAGCACGCCGCCGACGGGGCGCCCGTCGCGGAGATCGCCGAGCGCGCCGCGCTCGCGGAGGGGACCGTGCGGAACTACCTGTCGTCGGCCGCGAGCAAGCTCGGCGCCGAGAATCGGCACGCGGCGGTACGGCTCGCGCGGGAGCGGGGTTGGGTATAGTGGCTGTCGCGCCACGGCGAAGGCCACGACATCCGTCTACGGCTTCCGATCAGGGCGCAGTGCGAACGTAGCTCAGTTGGTAGAGCGCAACCTTGCCAAGGTTGAGGTCGCGAGTTCGAACCTCGTCGTTCGCTCCACACGAGAAAGCCCCCGGCTCCGGCCGGGGGCTTCTTCGTGTCCGCCGTCCGCCGTCCGCCGTCCGCCGTCCGCTTCGGCGTAGTGGCGTGCTCGGGCGGGCTTACGACCAGGTCAGGCCGGTCAGGCGCTCGTACGCCTCCACGTACTTGGCGCGGGTCGCGTCCACGACCTGCCGCGGCAGCGGCGGCGGGGGCTGCTCGCTCTTCCGGTCCCAGCCGGACTCCGCCGAGGTCAGCCAGTCCCGGACGAACTGCTTGTCGAACGACGGCTGCGCGCGGCCCGGCTGCCACTGGTCGGCCGGCCAGAAACGGGAGGAGTCCGGGGTGAGCACCTCGTCGCCGAGGACGAGGTCGTCGCCGTCGGCGCCCGCGAAGCCGAACTCGAACTTGGTGTCCGCGAGGACGACGCCGCGGTCGCGGGCGATGTCCCGGGCGCGGGAGTAGACGGCGAGGGTGGCCTGGCGCAGGGCGGCCGCGGTGTCCGCGCCGACCTGCCGGGCGACCTCCTCGTAGGAGACGTTCTCGTCGTGCTCGCCGACTTCGGCCTTGGTGGCCGGGGTGAAGATCGGGGCGGGCAGCTCCGAGCCGTCGACGAGGCCCTCGGGCAGGGCGAGGCCGCAGACGGTGCGGGTCTGCTGGTACTCGGCCAGCCCCGAGCCGGTGAGGTAGCCGCG